>NZ_CAXUGK010000002.1:0-322456 GCF_964250605.1 Bacteroides sp. AR20
CTATGACCTCGTTTTTACCACAAAGATAGTCGCGGTCTTGACTTTCTTATTTACCGGGCGTAAAAAATCTGTTTTTTTATATACCTTTGTAACTGAAACCTTAAAAACTACCCGAAAAGTGCGAACGTTTATCATCCGGCTGCTTCTTGTTTCAGTAAGCATGATTGCTGCAACCCTGCAGGCGCAGAACATCACCTTCAACCATCTGACAACCGACGACGGTCTGTCACAATTCTCCGTGAACAGCCTTTACATCGATGAAAACGGTGTCTTATGGATTGGAACCCGAGAAGGCTTGAACCGTTATGACGGAGAAGACATACAAACTTACAAGCTGCAGAAGAACGACCCTTACAGCCTTTTCTGCAACACCGTGCTGCGCATGGCCGGCAACCGTAACGGAAAAATCTACCTGCTCTGTACGGAAGGAGTAGCCGAGTTCAATCTCGCCACCCAAAGATTCACCACCCTGCTGCAAGGAAATGTACACAGCATATATTACAAAGAGGCCCTTTTCATCGGAAAACAGAATGAAATCTACCGCTATAACGAGCAGACCGGGAACTTTGACCTCTATTACCAGCTTCCCGGAAAAAGTCTGGAAATCTGCTGTATGCATCTGGACAAAGGACAAATGTGGATTGGAACGACCACCGACGGAGCATACCGCCTGCAACTGGACAAGAACGAGCTGACCCACCCCATCCTGAAAGGCAACATCACCAGCATATACCAAGACAGCGAAGGCGAGTTATGGATTGGCAGCTGGGAAGAAGGGCTGCACCATGTAAAGACCGACGGAACCATCGAAATCTTTGAATACGACGCAAAGAACCCTTACAGCATCTCTTCCAACTTCGTGCGAGCCTGCTGTGAAGACAATCTGGGAAACATCTGGATTGGGACATTCAACGGATTGAACCGGTATGACAAAAGTACGGGACTCTTCCAGAACCACACTGCCAGTGATGCCCAGAGCGACGGACTGACACACTCTTCCATCTGGTGCATCGTAAAGGACAACCAAGGAACGCTGTGGCTGGGGACCTACTTTGGCGGCGTCAACTACTTCAACCCCGAGTACGAGATATACAGCCGCTATATGTATTCGCCCATCGAAAAGAAGGGGCTGAGCAATCCGGTTGTAGGCCGCACCATCGAAGACAAGGACGGCAATCTGTGGATTGGCACCGAAGGGGGCGGACTGAACTATTACAACCGCCGTACCCGTGAGTTCAAATGGTTCCGCCCGGAAATCGGTCCCAACAGTATTTCCCATAACAACATCAAGGCTCTCTATTATGATGCCTCCAAAGACATCATCTGGATAGGAACCCATCTGGGCGGACTGAACAGACTGGACATACGCTCGGGGCGATTCACACACTACCGCATGGAAGCAGGTAATCCGGAGACCTTGCCTTCCGACATCATCCGCGATATCGCGCCTTACCAAGACCACCTGGTGATAGCCACCCAAAACGGAATCTGCCTCTTCGACCCTGCCAACGGGAAATGCCAACAACTGTTCCAGGACAGCAAAGAAGGCAAAAAAATCAAGATGGTGGCAGATGTCACTTTCGACAGCAACGGTACGCTCTGGATTGCAGCCACGGGCGAAGGTGTGTTCAGCTACCGTTTCGATACCGGCAAACTGACCAACTACCGCCATGATACTGCCGACCCACACAGCATCAGCAACAACAATGTAAACAACATTACCCAAGACAGCAAAGGCAATCTGTGGTTCGCCACTTCGGGCAGCGGACTGGACTTATACCGCCCTGCCAGCAACGACTTCGAGAACTTTGACCAAGCGAAGAACGGCCTTTCCAGCGACTGTATCTATGAGACGGAGGAATCCCCCACCAGCGGCAAACTGCTGCTCATCACCAACGAGGGCTTCTCCATCTTCGACTACCGGCAAAAGGCATTCCTGAACTACAGTGCCGAAAACGGTTTCCCAATGACTGCCGTCAACGAGAATGCCCTTTGCGTGACCCGTGACGGAGAGATATTCCTGGGAGGCACGCAGGGAATGATTTCTTTCCATGAAATGGAGTTGAACTTCACGCCGAAACCCTACAAAATCATCCTCTCCCGCCTCATTGTGAACGGAACGGAAATACAAGTGGGAGATGAGACCGGTATCCTGCAGCAAGCCTTGTACTGCACCCCCGAGATTACGCTCAACGCTGACCAGTCCATGTTCAGCATAGAGTTTGCCACTTCAAACTATGTAGCCGCCAACAAAGACGACATCATCTATAAGCTGGAAGGCTTCTCCAACGACTGGAACAGTGCCCGTGGACTGCACAACATCACCTATACCAACCTGAACGCCGGAACCTATAACTTGATTATAAAGCCCAACGGAAAAGACGAGAGCCTTTGTCCGCAAGTCCACCTGACCATACACGTGTTGCCTCCCTACTACAAGACTCCCCTTGCCTATCTTATCTACCTGATAGTGACGGGAATCCTGCTCTGGTATCTGGTGCGTACCTACAAGTCCAGAATCAAGTTGCGTGAATCACTGAAGTACGAACAGAAGCACATCCGTGACGTAGAGGCCCTGAACCAGTCAAAGCTACGTTTCTTCACCAACATTTCCCATGAATTCCGCACCCCGCTGACACTCATCGTGGCCCAAGTGGAAACGCTGATGCAACTCCAGAACTTCACGCCTGCCATATATAACAAGGTACTGGGCATCTACAAGAACAGCATACAGCTACGGGAACTCATCACCGAGCTGCTCGACTTCCGCAAGCAGGAACAAGGGCACATGAAGATAAAGGTAAGTCCACACAACATCGTGAACTTCCTATACGAAAACTATCTGCTTTTCCTGGAATATGCCAGCGCCAAACAAATCAGCCTCTACTTCGAGAAGGAAACAGACAGCCTCGAAGTATGGTATGACCAAAAACAGATGCAGAAAGTGATAAACAACCTGCTGTCCAACGCCGTCAAGCATACCAAGGCGGAAGACAGCATCACCCTCAGCATCAAGACCGAAGGCAGCAATGCCGTCATCCGCGTGACCGATACCGGCAGCGGCATAGATGCCCGGGAAGTGGACAAGATATTCGACCGCTTCTACCAGATAGACCAAATGGACTCTACAGATGCAAGCAAGACGGGTACGGGTATCGGCCTGGCATTGACGAAGGGTATCGTGGAGCTCCATCACGGCACCATCCGTGTGGAAAGCGAACTGGGCAAAGGTAGCAGCTTCATCGTAAACCTGCAATTGGGGAACGCACAGTTTGACGAAGAGCAAATAAATAAGAATGCAGACAGTGTGCAACAAATAGAAATTCCCAAACCGGAAAACGATGCCCTGCTCAAGGCGGAGCTGGAAGAGAGTGCTCCCATCAAACGACTCCCGGATGCAAAAATCCTGATAGTGGAAGACAACGACTCCATCCGCGACATGCTGGCAGGTATCTTCAAGCCCTTCTACGAAGTGCTGACTGCGGCCGACGGAGCGGAAGGACTTGCACTGGTGCGCAGCGAAATGCCCAATATCGTAGTCAGCGACGTGGTGATGCCCAACATGTCGGGAACGGAACTGTGCAAACAGATAAAGAGCGACTTCAACACCTGCCATATTCCCGTGGTACTGCTCACGGCACGTACTGCCATCGAACAGAATATCGAGGGACTACGCATCGGTGCGGACGACTATATCACCAAGCCGTTCAACACCAATCTGCTGATTTCGCGCTGCAACAATCTGGTAAACTCGCGTATTCTTCTGCAGGAGAAGTTCAGCAAGCAACCACAGGCTTTCGCACAGATGCTTGCCACCAATCCCATAGACAAGGAGATTCTGGACCGCGCCATGACAGTCATTGAGAAACATCTGGACGATACGGAATTCAACGTCAACGTCTTTGCACGTGAAATGGCAATGGCACGCACCAATCTGTTCACCAAGCTGAAGGCTATCACCGGGCAAACTCCGAACGACTTTATCCTGACTATCCGCCTGAAGAAGGGTGCCCTGATGCTGCGCAACAATCCGGAACTGAATATCACCGAAATTTCGGACCGGATAGGTTTCAGTTCTTCACGCTATTTCTCCAAATGCTTCAAGGACATTTACCACGTCAGCCCGCTGGCCTACCGCAAAGGAGAGAATGGAGGAGAGGAAAGTACGGAAGACAGTGAAGAGACATCTTAATATTGTACATCAAGCCATCGCATGACACGGTTTGTACTTTTTCTCCCCTCCCTTGTACTTCCTTATACACCCGATTCCACAAAACCTCTTACCTTTGACCTCAGAATTACAATCTAAAGTCAAAGAACTATGAAGCATTTTTCCCCCTTGTGGTCTCTGCTTCCCGGTGCAGCCCTGATAGCGGGATGCGGAAGCCAATCTAAAGACAAGACTTCGGAGCACTCTCCGCAGAAGCCCAATGTAGTATATCTGATTGCTGATGACCTGGGCATCGGCGACCTGAGTTGTTACGGTGCCACCAAAGTAAGCACTCCCAACATCGACCGCCTTGCCGGACAAGGCATGCAGTTTACCAACGCTTATGCCACTTCTTCCACCAGCACCCCTTCCCGCTTCGGCCTGCTGACAGGCATGTATCCCTGGCGACAGAAGAATACCGGCATTGCTCCGGGCAATTCCGAACTCATCATCGATACCGCCTGCGTCACTATGGCCGATATGTTCAAAGAAGAAGGCTACGCCACTGCAGCAGTGGGCAAGTGGCACCTCGGCCTGGGTCCTAAAGGCGGTACAGACTTCAACCACTCCATCAAACCGAACACCCAAGACATCGGCTTTGACTATGAATACATCATCCCCGCTACCGTCGACCGCGTTCCCTGCGTCTTTGTAGAGAACGGACATGTAGTGGGCCTCGACCACAACGACCCTATCACTGTGAGCTACGACCACAAGGTCGGTGACTGGCCCACCGGTCTCGAAAACCCCGAACTCGTCAAGATGAAACCCAGCCAGGGGCACAATAACACCATCATCAACGGCATCCCCCGCATCGGCTGGATGACCGGCGGCAAATCCGCCCTTTGGACAGACGAAGACATTGCCGACGTGATTACAGACAAAGCCAAGAACTTCATCACAGCCCATAAAGACGAACCTTTCTTCCTTTATATGGGTACGCAAGATGTACATGTTCCCCGCGTGCCACATCCGCGTTTCGCCGGCAAGAGTGGTTTGGGCGTACGTGGCGACGTCATCCTCCAGCTGGACTGGACCGTGGGTGAAATCATGCACACTTTGGACAGCCTCGGCATTGCCGACAACACCATTTTTGTATTCTGCAGTGACAACGGTCCCGTCATAGACGACGGCTATCAGGACCAGGCACGCGAACTGCTGAACGGCCATACTCCCATGAAGCACTACCGCGGTGGGAAGTACAGCGCTTTCGATGCCGGTACCCGTATTCCCTTCATTGTACGCTGGCCCAATGGCATCAAACCCGGCAAACAACAAGCCCCCTTCTCCATGATTGATGTATACGCTTCATTCGCCGCCCTGCTGAACCATCCGCTGGAAGCAGGCATCGCTCCCGACAGCCGCGACCAGCTCAACAACTTCCTGGGAACCGATACTGCCGGATGTGACTATATTGTACAACAGAATCTGGACAATACACTCTCCATTATCCAAGGAGACTGGAAATACATAGAGCCCAGCGACAAGCCGGCACTGGAGTATTGGACAAAAATAGAAATGGGCAACGCCCCGCAGCCCCAACTGTACAATCTTTCCATTGATCCGTCCGAAAAAGACAATGTGGCAGAAGCCCATCCGGACAAGGTAAAAACGCTCTCTGCCCTACTGGAAGAGGTGAAGGAAGCAAAGAACCAAAGTGAAAGGGAATAAAAGTACAAGAGTGGTATAGTTCGCAAGTTTTGTACGAATTCGTACTTTTTGTGAACTATTAACCAATGCATTTGTATACTCCATCTCCTACATTTGCGATGTGATTCAACTCTAAAGTGAGTACAAAACGAAGAAGCAACCTTTATTAATAACTAATTAAATTAATATTTATGAGACAAAAAGTAACCTTTATGCTACTTGCAATGCTCTTCTGCTGTGTACTTGGTATACACGCACAGACCGGAGGCCAAGTAAGCGGTAAAGTTGTCGACGCCATGGGAGAACTGCCCGGTGTCAGCGTTGTTGTGAAAGGAACCACCAACGGAACTACCACAGATCTGGAAGGAAAGTTTGCATTGGGCAACGTAAAACCTTCCGACATCCTTCAATTCTCTTTTATTGGATACAAGACCCAAGACATCAAAGTAGGTGACCAACGGACATTCAATATCACATTGGAAGAAGATGCCCAGGCATTGGATGAAGTGGTTGTTGTGGGATACCAGGAAGTCCGTAAGAAAGACTTGACCGGTTCTGTATCCAAAGTCAACATGAGTGACTTGCTCAAGACTCCTTCTGCATCTTTCGACCAGACATTGGGCGGTCGTATCGCCGGTGTAAACGTAAGCTCAGGTGAAGGCATGCCCGGTGGTACGATGACCATCACTATCCGTGGTAACAACTCGCTAACACAAGACAATACCCCACTTTATATCATCGACGGCTTCCCGGTGGAAGATGCACGCGTGGCGGCTGCTATCAACCCGAGCGACATCGAATCGACTGATGTTTTGAAAGATGCATCGGCCACAGCCATCTACGGTGCGCGTGGTGCCAACGGTGTCATTATCATCACCACCAAGCAGGGAAAAGTTGGCAAACCACAGCTCAGCTATGACGGCAGCTTCGGTATCTCCACCGTTACCAAAAAGCTGGACATGATGGATGCTTACGACTACGTAAAACTGCAACTCGAAGTAGATCCCACCCGTGCCATCGAAAAATACCTCCCTCTATACGAAGGTCACCAATGGACACTGGACGACTACCGGGGTATTGCCCAAAACAACTATCAAGACGAAATTTTCCGCACAGCATGGCAGCAAAATCATAATGTTCGTCTGTCCGGCGGTTCGGAAGGTATACGCTACAATGCATCCCTTTCTTATTACGACCAAGATGGTATCCTGCTCAACTCCAATTACGAGCGCCTGCAAAGCCGTCTGAATACTTTGGTAAAACGCGGTAAGCTGACCATAAACTTCAACTCCAACTTCTCTCGTTCCATCCAGAGTGGTTCATCTCCTTCCTCAAGTTCTTACTCTGGTATGAACAACCTTTTCTATAGCGTATGGGGATACCGCCCGGTTAACTATCCCGGCAAGTCTCTCGATTCTTTATTGAACGACCTCGTGGATGACGATGTGGATGCATCAAATGACTATCGTTTCAATCCCATAGCCGACCTGAAGAACGCCTACCGCAAATACTACGTCAACAACCTCCAGTTAAATGGTTATGTAGAATACGAGTTTATCAAGGGATTAAAGCTAAAAGTATCCGGAGGATGGACTTACGACAACCGTCACACCGACACCTTCAATAATTCCAAGACCCGCTACGGTGGTCCTACTTCTACCGACAAAGTGAATGCAGAAGTAGTACGCCAACAACGTCTGACATGGCTGAACGAAAACATCCTGACTTATCAGACCAACTTCAAAAGCAAACACTTCTTGAACGCACTGCTCGGTGTAACATTGCAGAACTCTGACTATGAATATTATTCATTACGCATGAAGCAGATTCCCAACGAATCACTGGGCATGGCCGGTATGAGTCAAGGCACTTTCGACAAAAGTACCTCTACCTTGTCTTCCTGGTCTATGCTGTCTTATCTGGGACGTGTGAACTATAACTACAAGTCTAAATATTATGCCACAGCCTCGTTCCGTGCAGACGGTTCCTCCAAGTTCAGTAAGAAGAATCGCTATGGCTACTTCCCTTCAGGCTCACTGGCGTGGAGCTTCTCCGAAGAAGACTTCATGAAGGATTATAAGAAATGGTTTTCAAGTGGTAAAATCCGTCTGAGCTGGGGTCTTACGGGTAACAACCGTATCGGCGAATATGACTACCTTGCCTTATTGGACATGATTAAAAGCCATGCCACCACCAGCATGACCAACACCGTATATCCTTTCGACGGTAACAACGGAAATGTCGGTGTAGCTCCTATCTCTCTGCCTAATGAAGATTTGAAATGGGAAACTACCGAACAGTGGAACTTAGGTCTTGACCTGGGATTCTTCGATGAACGCATCAGTTTCACCGCCGACCTATACCGTAAGACTACCCGCGACTTGTTGCTGGATGCCACCCTTCCCTACTCTTCAGGTTATCTGACAGCCATGAAAAACATCGGTAAAGTACGCAATGACGGTATTGAATTGACGTTGAACACCGTGAACATAGACAGCAAAAACTTCAAGTGGAGCAGTAATTTCAATATTTCCTTCAATAAAAATAAAGTATTGGAACTTGCCGAAAATCAGACTAGCTTGTTGAGTACCGCCAGATTTGACCAGAACTTCAACAGCCAGCCCAATTATATTGCCAAAATAGGACAACCAATGGGTATGATTTACGGATATATCTACGAAGGTACCTATAAATATGATGATTTTGACAAAAGCGGCAGCAGCTACACGCTGAAGGGTAACATTCCCCACTACGTAAGCGAAAGCAATACACAGCCCGGTATGCCCAAGTACAAAGACTTGAACGGTGACGGCGTCATAGATACCAATGACCGTACCATGATAGGACGCGGTCTGCCCATCCATACCGGTGGTTTCACCAATAATTTCGAATACAAAGGCTTCGACCTAAGCGTATTCTTCCAATGGAGCTACGGCAACGATGTACTGAATGCCAACCGCCTGTTCTTCGACAGTGGCTTCCAGAAGAAACGTGAGTTGAATCAATATGCCAGCTATACCGACCGTTGGACACCGGAAAACCCGAACAGTAATATTCCGGCAGCTACCAACTCAAGTTCCAATCTCGTGATTTCTTCACGCGTAGTAGAAGACGCTTCATTCCTGCGCCTGAAAACTGTGACGCTGGGCTATACCGTACCCAAGACTTTCTTGAAAAAATATAAGATTGACAACGCACGCCTTTACGTAGCTGCACAAAACCTTTGGACTATTACCGGTTATTCCGGCTACGACCCCGAAGTATCTATCCGTAGCGGAGGCTTGACTCCGGGCCTTGACTTCTCGTCTTACCCACGTGCACTCTCCGTAAGTTTCGGTATCAACTTAGGTTTCTAATCCCACTAAAACACTGGAATATATATGAAAACAATAAAAACAATTATATTATCTTTCGCTTGTCTGGCAATGGCATCTTGCGATTTCCTGGACAAAGAACCGACCAAGCTGACTCCCGACAATTACTTTAATAATGCGGAAGAAGCTCTCTCATTCCTGACCTCTGTATACGCTCCACTGACCTCACAGAACTTCTACGGAAACGAGTATATGTTCATGACGGGTGCCGACGATTTGTCCCACTACGGTGGCGGTCGTAATCCGCAAACCAGCGGTGCCATTGCATGTAATAATGCCAATTCAAGCTCACCACAGTTCAGCAACCTCTGGCAAACACTTTATACCGGTATCGACCGTGCCAATACATTCTTGGAGAACATAGATAAGACGGATGACATATCCGACAAGTTGCGTCTGCAATATGCATCGGAAGCACGTTTCATGCGTGCTTACTACTATTTTACGCTCGTACAAGGCTGGGGAGACGTTCCTTTCAAAACCACTTCGACAAATAGCGTGACCGGGCTCGATATTCCCCGTACAGACAAGCAGACTATCTATGACTTCATCACCACTGAAATTTCCGAGTGTGCCGAAGGGCTTGCCACAGCTGCAGAACTGGGTTATAAGCCAGGACACGTTTCACGTTCCGCAGCATGGGGTATCTTGGCACGCGTTTATTTATTCCGTGCCGGCGAGCACTTCCGCGACAACACCAGTGGAGACGCTACAGCCATTCAAAATTATTTCAAACAAGCCAGCACATACGCACAAAAGGTAATGGGCGAAGGACATAGCCTGACAGCCAACTACTGGGACGTATTCATCGACCTCTGTTCTAACCGCTACAATACTACAGCCAATGAAAGTATATGGGAAGCCGAATTCGCCGGTGACTATACTTCCGAAGTAAGAGCGGAGGGACGTATCGGAAACCTGATAGGCATCAAATGTCCGGACCAGTCTACCGACCAATCCCTGCTGGATGCCAAAGACCCCGGATTCGGTTATGCCTACTTCTGGTCGACTCCTAAGCTGTATGAGCTCTACAAGGCGAACGGCGACATCAACCGCATGAACTGGAGCATTGCACCATTCGAATATGTAGAGGCCGTGAGCAAGAAAGGCATTACGGGACGCCAATTCGAGTTCGGCAAAATGGAAGAGGTGAAAAACCAGTACTGGGATGTATCCTATAGCTACGGTCAAGGTGACGCTGCCAAAAAGACCGGCGACTACGAAAAGAGTGAAGCCGACTCCGAAAAGAATTACTCACGCGCTTGCGGAAAATACCGCAGAGAATATGAGCTTTACGGGTCGAAGAAGAACAAGAACTACACCTCTATCAACTTCCCGTTGCTACGCTACTCGGATGTATTGCTGATGGTGGCCGAAGCTGAGAACGAAGTCAGTGCTTCTCCCACTACACTGGCTTATAAATGCTTGAACGACGTGCGTAACCGTGCCGGTATCGCTCCCTACGAAGAAGGCAGTCTCAGCAAGGAGGCCTTCCGCCAGGCAGTAAAAGACGAGCGCGCTATGGAACTTTGCTTTGAGTATACCCGTCGTTACGACCTCATCCGCTGGGGTGAATATGTAAAAAACATGAATGAGCTGGCTCCCCGCGCCTTGCAAGGTGCCAATGCCAATTGGTCTACAGGACCCAATTATAGTGTCTACACTTTTTTCCAGATAACAGATGCTTATAATTACTTCCCGATACCGGATAGTGAAATGTCTGTGAACAAAGCTATCACCCAAAATAATCTGGGTTGGTAATCGAGTGAGTGAAACAAGGATAATCATTCCAAATAAATGAATAATATTATGAAACTAAATAAACTATTGATAGCTGTCAGTATCGCAACCTTCGCCCTTGCTTCCTGCGAGAGTGAATTTACTAAAGATGCCGAACTGAATGTAAACGTGGCAACCGGAGACGGTGTAAGTTTCGACGGCCAGACCATTACCGTAAAAAGTGGAACTCCAGTAGAGTTCCATTTCAACGGCGATCCGGACTTCCTCACATTTTACAGCGGTGAGGCCGGAAAAGAATATAAATATAGAGAACGTACCACAGTGGACGAAGGAGAAGTAGAAACTTCAACTTTAAAATTCAAGCTGACTCCACAATATGGAAAACCGGAAAACATACTGACCATGTATGTGTCTGCCGACTTCCCCGGACTGGAGAAAGGCAACTTTGAAGTAGACTCCGTACTGGTGGAACAGCACGCTTGGGAAACCCTGATTCCGGCAGCCGACTTCCCCGCTACTCCAAAGGCACAAGATTTTGAAGTGGACATGAAGCCCTATTTAGGCAAACGCATCGCTGTGGCCATCTGCTACCGGGGTCAAGACAAATCGGCCACACAATCCAGATTCACCTTCGGCAATATGCAGATTGTGAACAAGATGACCAACGGACAGGAAACGGCTTTCACCGCCAACTCGTTCGGCTTTACCCCCATCAACATGTTACACCGCCACAACCTGAGCGACCAGAAGGGTATGACCTCTAACCGTGCCTATGGTACAGTTACCAATAACACCTCCGGTATCTGGAATTTCAAAGATATGAATGCTTTCTTCATTCACAGTTCCAGTGCCAACACCGAGTTAAAATACAGTTGGCTGGTGTCCAATCTGTTTGTGGTCAATGCATGTTCCCCCGATGCAGGCACCGGATTGAAGAATGTTACCCAAAGTCTTGACTCTTACCAATACACTTACAACGCTCCCGGCACCTATACCGCTACCTTCGTAGGTACCAACGGCAATTACAAGCAAGAGTCTTCCGTGGTGCGCGAATACACGGTAGTCGTAACCGAGTAGTGAAGAAAAACGTACTATCAACACAAGACTTCTAACCTTAAAATTTTTTTATAGACCTTAATCAATTAACTTTGTCAGGGAGGAACCGCGAGGCTCTTCCCTAATTCATAAACACCCTAACATAACAAGTACCAACATGAAAACCCATAATATCAAAACCATTGCAGTAATTGCCTTGTGCATCATATTAGCAAATATTCATGCTCATGCTTCCGACTTTGAGACTATCTACAATCGTATGTATGAGAAGTACCTTGACCGGAACCCATCGAAAGAGACCATCAACGGACTGATTAAATCTCTTTCTCCCGAAGGTGCATTCGTCACCCTCAATTACCATGCCACCGACGGTTCACCCCGTAAGCATGTGCAGAACCTCATCACCCTGGCTTGTGCCTACCAACATCCACAAAACGCACTCTATCATAACAAAGCACTGAAAGAATCTTATCTCAAAGCACTCTGCTTCTGGGTAGACACCAACCACCAAGCAAAGAACTGGTGGTATCGCTACATTCCCTACCCCAAAGAGCTCTCTGTCAGCGTAGTGTTGATGAGCCGCGAAATCAATGAGAACCCGGAACTTTTTGACAAGGCCATCAAATACTTACGCTGGAGTTACGAGCATGCAGCTCCCTCGCACATGACGGGAGCCAACGGAGCCGACATCATCATGGGTTCGTTTGCAGCCAGCATCCTGACCAAAAACGAGGCGCAAATGGAAGACTTCAAAGAACGGATGACGCAACTGCTCACCATACAGTCTTCCGAAGGCATCCAGCCCGACTATCTCTTCGGACAACATTGCGGCCACGGGCGACAACTCTACTTCACCAGTTACGGCAAAGAGTTCGTAAACTCAACCTTAGCTTATTTGGAACTCTGCAAGGATACCCGTTTCCAAAGCCCCGGACTGGAATTACTGCAACGGCTCTTCACCGACGGCGTACAATGGATATTCTACAGCAAACAGCACGACCCCAACAATGCAGGGCGGTTCATCAGTAGCAACCAATACTCTTCTGCCATAAAAACATTGGCCGAGAGAATCTACAAACTAAGCAGTTCCGATGTCCGCAACAGCATGAAGCAGGCACTGCAACACATCAGCGGAGACAACAGCCTGACGGGAAACCGCATGTTCTGGCGCTTCGACTACATGGTGCATCGCCGCAACAATTACATGACCAGCTCTCGCATGACCTCTACCCGTACCGTAGGCAACGAAGCTGGCAATGGTGACGGTGAATTCAACTATTATGCCTCCAATGGAGTAAACTATCTTTTCGTCACCGGACGAGAATACAACGGAAATTTCTTCAAGATATTCAATAACCGCCAATATCCCGGTATCACCGCCGAACAAGACAATGCCCCCCTGCCCATCCCCGATTGGGGTGAAGGCGGCAATAATGGAAACAGCTTTGCCGGAGGTGTCAGCGACAGCCTTTACGGAGCCTGCGGCATGATGCTGGACCGCCACGGATTGCAAGGCCACAAAGCCTGGTTCTACTTCGACGACGAATATGTATGTCTTGGGACAGGTATCCGCAACCCCGAAGGAAAAGCCGAAGTATTTACTACCCTCAACCAATGTAACCGCGACGGAAAGGTGCAGTACATGGTGAACGGAAAAACACATACTCTGAAGAATGGTTCCGTGCAGACTGCCACAGACTGGGTGCTTCATGGACAGACCGCCTACGTCAATCTATTGCCCCAAGCCGAATACCGGATAGCTTGCGACACAGCATTGTTCAGTCTGAATACCAATCACGGTATCCGCCCGCAACGAGGAGAATATGCCTACCTGGTACATCCGGGAATCTCGACCGTATCAACCGTCGCAAAATATGCCGCAGACCTGCCGATAAAGATACTTGCCAATACGGAAAAGATACAAGCCGCACGCCACGAGAAGCTGGGAATAACGGAAATCATCTTCTACCAGCCAGGAGAACTGAGACTTGAAAATGGTGACATCCTTGCAACAGATACCCCTTGCGCCCTCTTGTGGAAGGAAAAAGAAGAGAAAATTCATGCTGCAAACCCACGTTGCGAATCGAAAAACCCCGGAAAGATAACGATAACCCTAACCCAAAGCGGGCAAACCAAACAAATATCGTTCGAGATGCCGCAAAAAGAAGAAGCCGGAAAGAGCTGCACGGCTCCCCTTTATAGGAATTAGAGGAGTTTCCTTTGAATTGAAAAAGCTATGGTTACTTTAGACCGGAAGTAAAAATGTGTATCTTTGCAGCCATGAACGAGAACATACTACCCATCCACTTCGCCCCGCTGCAAGGCTATACCGATGCCGTCTACCGGCGGGCGCATGCACGCATATTCGGCGGCATAGAGACCTATTACTCTCCTTTCGTACGCATGGAGCACGGAGAAATCCGGCGGAAAGATGCCCGTGACATCGGTCCGGAGAACAATCCGGGCCTGCATCTTATCCCCCAGCTCATTGCTCCGGATACGGACAAGCTGGAGCACATAATGTCCCTTTTCATCGAAAAAGGATACCGGGAAGCGGACATCAATCTGGGGTGTCCCTTCCCTATGCTGGCGCGCCGCCACAATGGCTCCGGCATGTTGCCCTATCCCGAAGAAGTGAAGGCGCTGCTCTCCGAAGCCATCGACCGGCATCCCGACATCCGTTTCTCCGTGAAGCTGCGTCTGGGTTGGGAGCAGGCGGAGGAGTGTCTTGCCCTGCTGCCGCTGTTCAACGAGCTTCCCCTCGCACACATCATCCTGCACCCACGTCTGGGTAAGCAGCAATACAAAGGGGAGGTAGACCTGGAGGGATTCGAGGCTTTCTACAAGGAGTGCACCCATCCTCTGTTCTACAACGGCGACCTGCATACCGCGGAAGATATCCGTTCCATCGCCACACGGTTCCCCCGATTGGCAGGTATCGTCATCGGCCGTGGGCTGCTCGCCAATCCTGCCCTGGCGCTGGAATACAAGCAAGGAACCCCGGTTTCTTCCGATGAAATGGCGAAAAAGGTGGGACAACTGCACACCGAAGTGTTCAACAGCTACCGGGAGCTACTGCAAGGAGGAGACACGCAACTACTGACGAAAATGAAAAGCTTCTGGGAATACCTGCTGCCGGACGGAGACCGCAAGGCGCGAAAGACCATACACAAGACCACGAAGCTGGCAAATTATGAGGCGGCGGTAAGCAATCTGCTCGGAATGTATTAAGCCTTTATTTCCGTATTTTTTACCATCCATACTCCTATCTTCCGACATTCCTTCCACCCCCATCCAGAACACCTTCTGAAAGGGGGTACAATGAGTCAGGGACTGAAAGGCATTCAGTCCCTGAGTGAAAGGCTTTCAGTCCCTGACTGAATGACGTTCGTTCAGCGAGTGAAACAGAAAGCCTCAGCAAAGCACTCTTTTACAGAATACTTCTGTAAATATAAAAGATTAAAAAGCAAAGCTACGTTTTACCTTTATCTCTTCAGCTCCACGTCGAAACTTGCAGCATCCCGGCAAGTAAAGCGCAGCACAGTCTGATTCTTGTCTGCCGACAACACCTTGCAATAGGACGTCTCGGCAACCTTCCACTGTCCCTTCAAAGTAACGGTTACGGGAATCTCCTGACTCTCATTGTCAGTCCACGGGCGTGAATAGATACTGCGCTCAATACGTTTTCCGTCCTTATCGAAAGCCTCGTCACTCGGACCACGATACAAGGCCAGGTCGGGCTGGGAAACAGTCAGCAGAAGCTTGTCCTTATATTCGCGTATCATGACAAGGCACGATGTATCGGCTTTCTGCAACAATCCACCGTCGGGCAGAGCCTGCGGAGTCTCAAACAAGACGTAAGAAGTAAGACTGTCTGCCGGAGAACGCACAATGTGGGCGTTGCGGTCTTGCCGGAGAATCTTGTAAGTGGGTTTCTTGGCGAATGCCTTCAAAGCGGCGGCATCCGTGTGGGGCAGCACTGCATATTCGTAGGAAGCGCCTTTCGGGGCTTTGCCATGTTGCAATGTCAAGGACACCCAGTCGCCGGAAGTAGGCTTGGTGCTACGCTCGCCTACGGTCACTTGCGGGAAGTTCTTCTCATATCGGGCAGTAGGACGGGAAGCTTTGGAAATGTAATAACCTATGCCGTTGGGGTCTATATAAGTCTGTCCATCACTCTGATAGGACTCCCAGTACCGGCGGGTTTCGGGAGTGGTGGCGGCAAGCTGGAACACGGTGGTTTCCGTTGGATATTCGGTATTTAGGTTTTCGATGTCCGTACCGAGGCATACAATGGTGCCGTCGAAGAAATGGAACGACTTGCGGGCACGGTGAGAACCGTTATACTTATCATGTTCATGCAGCACCATACCGAAGTTACCGTTCAGATGTGCTTGGGACAAACCGCCGGCAAAAGCTTCGTCGGAATAGAGCATCTCCTCCATGCCGGAGAAGGTATCGACATTCAATACCCGGGCACGCAGCTGGTCGAAAGGCAAATGAATGCTCGTGACACCCGGAATACGATTCCAGTCGAAACCGGCCTCCTGCCAGCCACTGGTGGCAAAAGTAACCATTTCATCGGGTTTTCCGGTAAGAATCTGCATGCTGCCATGTGCCAGATAACGGCCATAGAAGTTGGCGGGGAGATAGTGCTCGGCAGCCCAGAGGTAACGGGAATGTCCGCGTACTACGGCAGCCCAGTTGCTGCGACGCTGTACGGATACACAACCGTAACCCAAAGCCAGATTGCCTTGCGGGTCGGGTTCCGGACGGAAGCCTTGGGCTTCGAGCAACTTCTTCATCTCCAATTCGTGGCAGGTAGAAGCCTTCGGCAGATAGTCGGGCGCATTCTTGTCCGGAGCTTCTGTATAGGCAACCAGGCGCAGATAGGCAGCAGCCATTTCGGGGTCATACTTCTGCTTGCCATCCGGCGTACCGGCAATGGCCATCGTGGCATATTGGATAGGTATCAGGCTTCCTCCCCCGTTGGGATGGCGTCCGGACATGGAGAGAGACCATTGCTTCAGATTGCAATAGAAACGCATGGTGAGAAGCACTTTCTTCACCGTCTCGTGTGCCTGCTCGGACAGACGGAACTCGGTACCACTCAGCAAGTAAATCATATTAGTGGCACCGTCCAGACCGCCCACTGCATAGGCAGGATAATTGTTGCAATGATGGAAGCAAGCACCGTCCGGCTTGAAAGAACCGGCCAATCCCGGCGCAGGAAGGCAGCCTTTGTCCAGCCAACGGGAGAAGGAACGCAGGTATTGCAGTTTCTCCGGTGTATCCTCCATAATCAGAATGCTGGCTATGCGGCCTTGCAACTTGGTGTTGAACGTATCTATATCAATACCGTTGACGGCAGGTTCGGGATATACCTCATTGGTGATGGCATACCAGTTGAGCGTACGTACCGCCTCTTCCAGCTTACCTGCCTCACGCAACACGTCCTTCATCAAGAAATAAGCCACAAACAGACCGCGCATACTATATCCGTAATGGTGGATATTCCCCCAGCAACTGCCATAGGCAATACCCTGGTCGGTGGCATTGTCGTACATGGCGATGAATTTCTGCTCCAACTCGTGTTTCAGCGCCGCATCCTCCGCATTGTTGTAGGCGATGGCGACGCGTTTCATCAGGTTGAAATAGTCGCTTATCTCTATCCCCAGTCTGGAGAACATATCTTTGTCCCAATCGGGTACCATACGTTCGTATGCCTCGGAGTGACGTACGAAATAGATAGGACGTCCTGCCACCTTGCCGTTCTTGTAGGTAATCCGATAAAAATCATACTTCTCACGGATGGACTGCATCTCCTTGTCCGAAAGTGCGGAAGGCGTGTAGAGCATGTTGCGGAAACGCTTCTCCATAATCCGTATATCCTGCTTCTGCGCCTCGGTCACGTCTGTCAAAGGAATGTCCGGTTTCCACAAGGAGTGTTCGTAGATAACCAGCCAGTGGTTGGTGGTTCCCTTATTTACAAACGGTACCTGCAAGTCGGCAGTCTGCTGGCGGGCATCCACCTTGCTGGCAGTAATCAGATGGTCGAAAAAGAGTTTCCCTTTCACATCAGGGGCTACAATGCGGATTTCGTCCATCCCTTCTTCCGGGGTGCCTTGCATATCGCGTTCATAACATACCCATGCTCCGCGCCAACCGGTGAAGTTGATGCCAAAAGGAAAAGAGGTGCATACCTTGCCGTCCTTCAGGAACTCGAACCGAATCTGCTTGTCCTGGGCCTGCTCATTGTACACCCATACGATGAAAGCCGAAAGATAGGTGTCTTTCCCCGTCGGGTCTTTCTTCTCAAACTTCAAGTCTTTTTTGATAGACAGTGCGGCACCCGGCTCGAAAGTCCAGCTCAAACTGTGGTCACCATCCCTATAATGTTCGTCGCTAATGCCCAACTGCGAACCAGCTGCCGTAGTGACAAACGCCGGAACCTGCTTCTCCTCAAAAGAAAGCAAGCGCTCATTCTTCACGATTTGTGCATGTACACTGCCCGGCAGCAACATGCAAACGAGCGCTACCGCTCCTATTTTCCATTTACTGAATTGCATCATGTCTGTTTATTTAAGGTTATCGATATTTGCTACTTGGAAATCTGCAAAACGTACGTGGTTCTGCCACAACCGTAAGGCGAAATAGCCGTCTCCTTTGCCATCGGCAACCGGTAAGCTGAAAAGCTCTTCACCATCCATGGCATAAGTGGTGGCTCCATTCTCCACACGGATTTTAACTTCATACCAATGGTTGGGCTTCAAAAGGTGGGCGGCATCGGTATACTCTTTCAAGATGGGTTTAATCTTTGCATCGTCCACTCCATAATACTCTCCATGGTATTCACGGAAACGCGTAGTTCCATTATCATTACCGCCGTAGCCCACATAGTAAAGGTCCAGCGTATTGTAATTCTTGAACTCGCCGTTGCGCCATGCACTGCGGGCAAAGAAGTCATCCGGATGCCGGGGGTCATCGGCCCCCCAAAAACAATTCAAGTCGCTGAGACGGTCGTAGCTACCATTCTCAACCACCACTTGTACCCGGTAGGTAATCTCATAGTTTCCCGTCAACCGTTCCTTATACCAAAGGGACAGCCCGTCCGGAGATACAATATCCATCGTATCGCCGATACATGTAATTTCCACTTTTCCGGAAGAATCCTCCACGACCCAGGCGGTAAGCCGGCAGGAAGCGCCCATCTCCATACCGGGGAGGACACATAAGAGAAGTTGCATCAAAAGAAGTTGTAACCGCATATTTCAATGTATTAGTACGGTACAAAGAAACCCCTCTTTTTGGAAAAAGAGGGGCATAAATCGTACAGAAGAAGGATAAAATAATGATTGAGGCGGATTTCTGCCCCCACTTCATCAAGGATGAAGTTCTTCGAAAGCCTTGTTTTCCTCTTGTACCGCCTGAATAGTTTCTTCCAGTTCATTGATAGGGAGATCGAAGTTGTACCAGTCGTTATAGCAGTCGGTGACATACCACTTGCCATCCGTCAGTTCAAAGACCACACGAAGGGAAGGTTCTGATTCATCATAGCCTGCTTCGAACTCTTTATGGGCAGGCTCATTGACAGTGAAGTGAGAAATATAGGTACCTCCCTCCTCTTCGGTAGTACGTCCTTCCTTCAGCGTTTCTTCGTCTAGCAATGCCCACTTCTCGCGGGTGAAGGGAAAAGTCTGTTCCGTCTCACCGTCATCCTTCAAGAGGGCGATGGGAGACTTCAAAGGAAACTTGATTCGGGAATACTGGAATGAAGCACTGGACGTGAATTTCTGGAGAAATGTCTTGAAATCCTCCTCTTCGGCAGCCAGACCATTGAGAGTCGTCAGCATGAGTGCCGCAAACAGACAAAAAACAAAGCGGATAGCCTTCATATACTCGGATTATTTTTCAATGCGCAAAGATAATATAAAAGTAATAAAATGCTAAGGCTATGGGGCGATAATTATTATCATCTATGTTTCAGATACTCGTAACCAAACCGGCAACGCAAGCAGTCTTTCTTGTCACAATATTCCTTTTGAAGTTGAAGCAGAGCCTGCGAATCGGCAGCGGTAGATACCGGCAAACCGGCACCATCCCAAAGTCGGGTTACGTGATTGTTTTCGGCCTTCAAGGATTCAAGGAAACGGGTGGCACGGTCACACAAAACGTCATCGGCCTTGTGCAGGCCATAAGCATAAAGAAACGGGATGACCGTATTGATGGCAATCAGATTCAAGGCACCGTCCCCTACCCGCTTTTCCCTCCGGGGTGAAACCTTTCTGAAATTGAAGTGCTCCTCCCAATACGCGGAAGTCTTGGCAGCCAGTATCTTCTTCACCGCCTCCAGCGTTTCAGCCTCCATAACACGCGAGAAGAGCGACTGCTCCTTGTGATACAGACAGGCAAGCTGGGCGAGGCGTACATGTGGAAAGTTATCGGGACGAAGACGCAGAAACCGCCACTGCTCAACAGACATGGGAGCTGGCAGCTCGAACTTGTGTTGCAGGTAGCGGAACTCTTTCTGAAGTATCAAATAATAATCATCTGCCTCTGCCGAGACCTCCTCCAGCAGGCCTGCCTGCCCCAGGAAGAAAGCCTCCACTTGAAACAGACTGTCCCGATGCTTGTCTACGGCGCGGAATGGAAGGCGGTTTGCCCATGCCTCGAAAGCATCCCCATTCAGCCCGAAGCCGAAGTTACGAGCAAGAGTAATGAAGAAAACATCTTCCCAATGATGATTGCAGCGTTCGAGCCGCTGGGATATGACGCATGCTTTCTGCTCAAAACGCTCTACCTGCAAAGCGGACAGCCAGGAATGGACGGTCAGCTTTGGGAGGGAGGCAAGGATGGAATAGCAGGGAGGATAAATCTCTGTCTGCCGAAGCTCTTCATAGCGCAAGCGGACAGTGTCGGGGCAAGTGAGCACCATCTGGGGAACCAGCTCACCGTTCGTGCGGTACACATCACAATTCGATTCGCCCACCACGTGCAGGATGACGGTATCATACGCCTTGTCACGGTCGTGCCTATGGAGCAGCCAGTCTGATGCCTGCGTATGCACTTCGACGTTGCCCACCCAGAGCGTACCGTCTATTTTCAGTTTGGCATTAAAAAAATCGGGGCCTGCATTCATGTTCGGCAAACCGGGATCTATCACTTCTACCGGCCGGCCGGAGGTTGTCTGGAGCAATGACAAAGGAAATATTTTGTGCTTCCAAACATAATGCAGTAGTTGTTCCATGTTAACAAGACGTTAATGTTGAGCACAAATGTAAGAAAAAGATTATCTTTGCGACCTATAGTTTGTTGATAAACTAAATAAAAACAGATAGAAACAATGAAAATCGCATTAATCGGCTACGGAAAAATGGGCAAGGAAATCGAGAAAATAGCCCTTGGCCGCGGACACGAAATTGTAAGCATCATCGATGTCGACAATCAGGAAGACTTTGAATCGGCAGCCTTCAAGAGCGCCGACGTTGCCATAGAGTTCACCAACCCCATGGTTGCATACAATAACTATATGAAGGCATTCCGCGCCGGGGTCAAACTGGTATCCGGCAGTACGGGCTGGATGGCGGAACATGGAGACGAAGTGAAGAGACTTTGTACCGAAGGCGGCAAGACACTGTTCTGGTCTTCCAACTTCAGCTTGGGAGTAAGCATCTTCTCTGCCGTCAACAAGTACCTCGCAAAGATAATGAACCAATTCCCTGCCTATGATGTGACAATGAGCGAAACGCACCACATCCACAAGATGGACGCTCCGAGCGGAACGGCCATCACGCTTGCCGAAGGTATTCTGGAGAATCTCGACCGTAAGGACAAATGGGTAGAAGGGACTTTCCAAGCTCCCGACGGAACCGTTTCGGGCTCTACGGAATGTGCAGCCAATGAGCTACCCATAAGTTCTATCCGCGAAGGAGAAGTACCGGGCATCCACAGCATCCGCTACGACTCCGAAGCCGACAGCATCACTATCACCCACGATGCCAAGAATCGCAGGGGATTTGCCTTGGGAGCTGTCCTTGCTGCCGAATATACCGCCAAGCACGAAGGTGCTTTGGGAATGAGTGACTTGTTTCCATTTTTAAAAGACTAAAACATCATGAGAAAAGCAACACGCACCCAATGGATTAAATTCAGTATAGTCACCCTGCTCTACCTTGCCTTTCTGGTTTGGGTAAAAAGCTGGCTGGGACTGATTGTACTACCCTTCATTTTTGACATCTACATCAGTAAGAAGATACCCTGGGGGTTCTGGAAGAAATCGGAGAATCCTGCCGTACGCAGCATCATGAGTTGGGTGGATGCCATCGTATTTGCGCTGGTAGCCGTCTACTTCGTAAATATCTATGTGTTCCAGAATTACCAGATACCGTCTTCCTCACTGGAGAAATCCTTGTTGGTAGGCGATTTCCTTTATGTCAGCAAGATGAGCTATGGCCCGCGCGTACCAAATACACCGCTTTCCATGCCGTTAGCACAACATACGCTGCCGGTGTTCAACACTAAATCGTACATCGAATGGCCCCAATGGGAATACAAACGTGTGCCGGGCTTCGGCAAAGTGAAACTGAACGATATTGTGGTGTTCAACTTCCCGGCAGGCGACACGGTAGCCACCAACTTCCAGCAGACAGACTTCTATACCCTTGCTTACGAAGAAGGAAAACGCGTGTATCCCAACAAGGTGAATATGGACAGCCTGACACGCAAGCAGCAACGTACTGTCTACGACCTGTACTACAATGCCGGACGTAATCTTATCCGTTCCAATCCGAGAATGTACGGTGACATTGTCATACGCCCCGTTGACCGTCGTGAAAACTATGTAAAACGTTGCGTAGGCCTGCCCGGCGATACGTTGCAAATCAAGAAAGGACAGGTATACATCGACGGTAAAGCCATCGAGAACCCTACAGAAATGCAGTTCAACTACTTTGTACAGACTACAGGTCCTTATATCACCGATGATATGTTCCGTGAACTGGGCATCAGCAAAGAAGACCAGACACTGATGACCGACGGTCTGGGCTGGGAAGAGAATCTGATTGAAATGGGATTGGACCGCCGGGATGCCCAGGGCAGGCTGGCACCGGTCTATCATCTTCCGCTCACCAAAAAGATGTACAAGACCCTTACGGGCAACAAGAAACTCATCAGCAAGATTATCATCGAGCCGGGAGAGTTCTCGGGACAGATGTATCCGCTGAACCTTTACACCAAATGGGACCGCAACAACTACGGCCCGATATGGATTCCTGCCAAAGGCGCCACCATCAAGCTGACCGAGGACAACCTTCCCATCTACGAACGCTGCATCGTTGCTTACGAAGGCAACAAACTGGAAGTCAAGGAAGACGGCATCTACATCAATGGTGAAAAGACCGACTCCTATACCTTCAATATGGACTACTACTGGATGATGGGCGACAACCGCGACAAGTCCGCCGACTCCCGTTACTGGGGCTTTGTGCCGGAAGACCATGTCGTAGGAAAGCCTATCGTAGTATGGTTGTCACTGGACAAAGACCGAGGCTGGTTTGACGGTAAGATACGCTGGAACCGGATATTCAAGTGGATGGACGGCATTAAATGAAAAAAGGGTGTAAGATAGCAATCACAATAGTTGGAGTGGCACTCGTCGTGGTGCTGCTTCGGGGTTGTGTGGCAACTTCCTATCTTATCCCCTCTTCCGGCATGGAGAACTCACTGTATCAGGGTGAACGTATTCTTGTAAACAAGTGGAGCTACGGTCTGCGGCTTCCTTTCATGAAGTTATGGGGATATCATCGCTGGGCGGACAGTCCGGTGCAGAAAGAGGATATTCTTGTATTCAACAATCCTGCCAATCTTTCAGAACCCGTGATTGACCGACGGGAAGTCTTTATCAGCCGTTGCATCGGTACTCCTGGAGATACCTTGCTGATAGATTCGCTTTTTTCAGTGATTCCTTCCGAAAAGAATGCACCCGACCAGAAGTTTCTTTATTCTTACCCCAGTCAACGGGAACAACAGTTGGATTCATTGCTTTCCATCCTTTCCATCGCTCCCAACCAACTATTGGGACAGGACTCAATAAAGAATATACGTAGTTTCAGCCGCTATGAACACTACTTGCTGGAACAAGCCATGAACGGGAATTGCTGGATAGAACCGATTGTCAAGGAAGACTCCATGGAGATGTTGAAACCTCTGATAATCCCCAGCAAAGGCAAAGCCATACGCGTATATCCGTGGAACAAGACTTTGTTGCGAAACACCCTGGTACTTCACGAAAAGAAACAAACCGAAATCAAGAACGACACCCTTTATGTGGAAGGCAAACCCGTGCAACACTGCCATTTTACCAAAGACTACTACTGGGTAAGTGCCAACAATGCCATCAATCTTTCGGACTCCCGTCTTTTCGGTTTCGTCCCCGAAGACCACATCATAGGCAAGGCATCTATCATCTGGTTCTCCAAAGAAAAGGGAACAGGACCTTTCAGCGGTTACCGATGGGGCAAGATATGGAAAAGAGTGGAATGACAAACAAATGAAAGAATAAAAATGAAAATACAAACAATGAACAGTAGCTTCAATCGTAAATCGCAAATCATCTAATCGTAAATATACTGATGAAAACAGTTTTTCTTTCTTCCGCCTATTTGGCTCCCATAGAATATTATACCAAATTGCTGGCATACGATAAAGTATTCATCGAACAGCATGACCACTATATGAAGCAGACTTACCGCAACCGCTGCACCATTGCCGCACCGGACGGCGAGTTGGCACTTTCCATCCCTACCGTAAAGCCGGATAGCCTAAAATGCCCGATGCGCGATATCCGTATCTCCGACCACGGTAACTGGCGGCATCTGCACTGGAATGCCATAGAATCTGCCTATAACCACACTCCTTTCTTTGAATACTACAAGGATGACTTCCGTCCCTTCTATGAACAGAAATATGAATTCTTAGCCGATTTCAACGAAGAACTTTGCCACCTCGTCTGCTCCCTGATAGACTTGCAACCGGATATGGCACGTACTACCGGATACCGGACTGAGTTTGCTCCGGATGAGACAGATTTCCGCGAACGCATTCATCCGAAAAAGGATTTTTCTCTGGAAGATACAGAATTCTCACCACAACCTTATTATCAAGTGTTTCAAGAGAGACTCGGGTTTCTGCCCAACTTGAGCATCATAGACCTGCTGTTCAATATGGGACCGGAAAGCTTATTGGTATTACAGAAGTCCATCGCTCTAAAATAAAAGACATGAAACCGAAAACAACAATACAATGGACGCTTGCATTCCTGCTTCTGGCATCTTGTATGCAAGCACAATCCATTTGGAACACAGCACACCTTGCAAATGTAAAGCACTCTATTCACGAGCCTTTCTATGCCACAACTTACGAGATATTGAAAGCGGAAGCGGACAGGTTATTGGACGCCCAGCCCCTTTCTGTCATGATGAAAGAAAAAACACCTGCCAGCGGTGACAAGCATGACTATATGAGCCAAGCCCGATACTATTGGCCCGACCCGACAAAGCCAAACGGCCTGCCTTACATCAACCGCGACGGCGTATCCAATCCTGAACTGAACAAACTAGACCGTAATCGGTTGGGAACAACAGCCGGCCGCATCACTACCCTGGCTCTGGTCTGGTACTTCAGCGGAGAAGAGCAGTATGCCCGGAAAGCCACAGAACTTATCCGCGTATGGTTTCTGAACAAAGACACCCGAATGAACCCCAACCTGGAATATGCACAAATGATACCGGGACACAATAACGACAAAGGTCGCTGCTATGGGCTGATAGACACCTACTCCTTCATAGAAATGCTGGATGCTGTGGCACTGCTAGAACAGTCAAAAGCATTTACTACCCAGGACAGCAAACAACTGAAGAAATGGTTTTCCAAACTGACCGACTGGATGCTCGCCAGTCCGCAAGGTAAGGAAGAAGCAGCCAGTGCCAACAACCACAGCGTAGCCTACGATGCCCAAATCATAGCTTTCGCCCTCTATACCGGTAACAAGAAACTGGCGCAGGAAATCATCAATGACTTCCCCCAAAAACGTATCTTCCCCCAGATAGCTCCTGACGGACGACAACCGCACGAACTGCAACGTACCCTTGCCTTCCACTACTCACAGTACAACCTGACCCACTTTATTGACATCATGCTGATGGCAAAAAATCTTGGAATCAAGCTGGATGACATCACCTCTACCGATGGACGTAACTTCTACAAAGCCATGGATTTCCTGGCTTCCTACGTCGGAAAGGGCCTCAGTGAATGGCCCTACCAGCAGATAAGCGGCTGGGAAAGCTCGATACAGAATTTCTGCAAAGACCTCTACCGTACTGCCGTCTACCTGAATCCTGCACGCAAAGACTACCTGAATCTTTATTATGCCCACCGTATCCTAAAACCGCATGACAACTTCAATCTACTGTATATACAAGCCACGGCATTGGACAACCCGATAAGGAAATAGCACTTTCTTCCGGACAACAAATGCATCTTTTTTGTATGATTGTTAGTCAGTGCAACGGATTATTCCGTATTTTTGCAACGCTAATCAAATAAAACACAACGTAATTTTTAAATGAACGAATCATGAAAAACTTATTTGACATTAAAGACAAAGTAGTGGTCATAACCGGTGGAACAGGAGTATTGGGGAAAGCCATCGCCTTTCATCTGGCAGAAGAAGGTGCAAAGGTCGTCATTTTGGGACGCAAGGCAGAAATAGGGGACGCCATTGCCGGAGAAATCAAGGCAAACGGTGGAGAAGCCATGTTCCTGACAACCGACGTGATGAACCGTGAACTGCTGGAACAGAACTTGGCTGACATCCTGAAAGCCTATGGCCGCATAGATGCCCTGCTGAATGCAGCCGGCGGAAATATGCCGGGTGCCACCATCGCGCCCACGGGCACTTTCTTCGATTTGAAGATAGAAGAGTTCCAACGGGTGCTGGAATTAAACCTGACCGGTACCGTACTGCCTACACAAGTCTTCCTCAAACCGATGGTGGAGCAGAAGGCAGGTGCTATTGTCAACTTCTCCAGCATGGCTGCTTTCCGCCCCATGACGCGTGTAGCCGGATATGCTGCCGCAAAAGCCGGTATCTCCAATTTCACAGCCTTCATGGCTACGGAAGTTGCCAAGAAGTTTGGTGAAGGTATTCGTGTAAATGCCATCGCACCCGGATTTTTCCTCACAGAGCAGAACCGTGCCCTGCTGACGAACCCGGATGGAAGCTACACGGAACGTGGGCAAGATGTGATTCGCCAAACTCCCTTCGGACGTATGGGCCGTGCAGAAGAGCTTTGCGGAACCATCCAATACCTCATCAGCGATGCTTCCAGCTTTGTCACCGGTACGGTGGCTGTAGTGGACGGAGGGTTCAACGCATTCGCCATGTAAATAGTAAATTGCAAATCATCAAACAATAAATAACATGATTCTTTGTGAACAAACCTGGCGCTGGTACGGTCCCAACGACCCGGTAAGCCTTTGGGACATCAAACAAGCCGGGGCTACCGGCATTGTAAACGCCTTGCATCATATTCCAAACGGGGAAATATGGACAGTAGAGGAAATCAAGAAACGGAAAGAAATGATTGAAGCCGTAGGTCTGCGCTGGTCTGTAGTAGAAAGTGTACCCGTACACGAACATATCAAGACCCAAACCGGAGACTTCCAGAAGTATATCGACAACTATAAAGAGAGCTTGCGTAACCTGGGCAAATGCGGCATTCACATTGTCACCTACAACTTTATGCCCGTACTGGACTGGACACGTACCGACCTCGCCTACGAACTACCCGACGGCAGTCGTGCCCTCCGCTTTGAACGTGCCGCTTTCATCGCCTTCGACCTCTTCCTGCTACGTCGTCCCGGTGCAGAAGGCGAATACACCGATGAAGAAAAGGCCAAAGCCCGTGCCCGCTTCGAACAGATGACAGAGGCAGACAAACAACTGCTTGTACGCAACATGATTGCCGGACTTCCCGGCTCAGAAGAAAGCTTCACCCTGGAACAGTTCCAACAGGAACTGGACCGCTACAAGGGCATCACTCCGGAACGCCTGCGTGCCAACCTGATCTATTTCCTGCAAGAAATCACTCCGGTAGCCGACGAAGCAGGTGTCATGCTCGTTATCCATCCGGACGACCCACCGTACTCCATCCTCGGCCTGCCACGCATCATGAGCTGTGCTGCCGATTTCCAGGCACTGATTGACGCTGTTCCCAACAAGAGCAACGGTCTTTGCCTCTGCACCGGTTCGCTCGGTGTAAGCAGCGCCAACGATTGTGCAGTCATCATGCAGCAATTTGCCGACCGCATCAACTTTGTCCATCTGCGCAGTACACAACGCGACGCCGAAGGCAATTTCTACGAAGCCAACCACCTGGAAGGAGACGTGGACATGTATCACGTGATGAAAGCCTTCCTTGAACTGCAACAACGCCGTGGTGTCTCTATCCCGATGCGACCCGACCACGGACACCAGATGGTAGACGACTTGAAGAAGAAAACCAATCCCGGCTATTCCTGTATCGGCCGTCTGCGCGGACTGGCAGAGCTTCGTGGACTGGAAATGGGTATAGCCAAATCGCTGTACGAATAAGGCACAAGATATAGCAAGCATAAGGAAAGAACAGGAAGCCCTCCGTCCGAAACTTCAAAGTTTCGGACGGAGGGCTTCCCTTTATAAGTTTTCTGCCATCAGCCGCCTCTTCTTAAGGCACTGTCTGCCGACATTTATTTACCTTCTTTTGCAGCAAGCACTTTCCATACAACGGCACTCAGCGCAGCACCCACAAACGGAGCTACAATGAACAGCCACAACTGAGAGAGAGCCTCGCCACCCTGGAACAGTGCCGGACCGATGCTACGGGCAGGATTGACAGAAGTTCCCGTAACAGGAATACAAACAATGTGCACTAATACCAACGTAAGACCAATGGCCAATCCTGCAAGATTACCCGCCCCCTTCTCGGAATCAGTAGAACCTAACACAACCAGCACAAAGATAAACGTGAACACAGCCTCTGCAATGAATGCCTGCAACATCATTCCGTCAGCAAACCCATTGGAATCGGTAGCCGTAGGACCACCATGAGCGCCCGTAGACACCAATGCATAAAGAATGGCAGAACCGATAACCGCCCCGATAACCTGAAACACCATATACATGGCTGCATCTTTCCCGCTCATCCTGCCGGACAACAGAACGCCCAGGGTAATGGCAGGATTAATATGACAGCCCGAGATTCCTCCGATAGCGTATGCCATCGCCACAACGGACAAGCCGAAAGCAAAAGCCACTCCCAGCGTTCCGACACCTGCACTAACCGCCCCCGCCGCACTTCCGGCAAAGACAGCACTACCACATCCCATCAGGACAAGAACCATTGTCCCGATCATTTCTGTAAAAATAAATATAAAAGATGAAAATCTGCCCAAACACGGCGGTAAAAACTCACCCATTACTACAAAACATCACTGCTTTGACTCTAACATCCAGCATATCTGCATCTTCTTTAGCCAACCCGAAGAAACTCAGAAATATAAGAAAACATATTGGCTTGTAAAGAGTACAAAGAAAGGGTGCAACCTCACGGCCACACCCTCCATCTACACTATCTTTGATAATAACCTAAAAGGAAACTTTATTTCCCTACATCATTTCAATTCAAAAGGAACCGTTCCCTTCACATCGGCTGCCGAAGCTGCTATGACAGCCTCGAACTTGCCCGGCTCGGCCACCCAAGCGTGCTGGGTGTCATCGAAGAAGCTAAGAGCCTCCTTATCAATGGTAAATGTGACTTCCTTTGTTTCGCCCGGAGCCAGTTTCACCTTTTGGAAACCTTTCAGTTCCTTGACGGGACGAGGCAGAGAGGACTTCTTGTCACTGATGTACAGTTGGACAACTTCCTGCCCTTCGCGCGCTCCGGTATTCTTTACAGAAACCTTCACGGTCAGCGTACCGTCGGCCTGCATGGTCTTGCTGTCGGCCGTCGGCTTGCCATATTCGAAAGTGGTATAGCTCAAACCGTGGCCGAAGGGGAACAACGGTTTCACCTTCTTCTGCTTATCGGCCCAACGGTAGCCCACGAAGATGCTTTCATTATACTTGATGTCGATGATGTCCTTGCTCCGTTTGCCGGTATATTCGCCCAAACTGTGGGCCGGGCAGTCCTCCAGCTTCACGGGGAAGGTGAACGGAAGCTTGCCGCTGGGATTGACATCACCCATGAGGATGGCGGCAAGGGAACTGCCGGCTTCGGAACCCAGATACCAGTCCTGCACGATGGCAGGCACCTCGTTCACCCACGGCATGGCAATGGCGTTGCCGGAGATGTTGACGACAATCAGATTCTTGTTCGCCTCGGCCAGTGCGGAGATAACGGCATCCTGACCGTAGGACAAGCCCAGACCCTTACGGTCGGAGTCCTCGCAGTCCTGGCCGTTGCTCTTGTTCAGGCCGCCGATGAAGATGACATAATCGGCATCCCGGGCCTCTTTCACGGCTTCAGCTATCAGCTCTTCGGGAGTACGGTCATCCTTCAGATTCTGTCCGGTCACCACCCCGTTGTATTCACCGCTTGCATCGCCCACGTAGCCACGGGCATAGACCACCTCGGCCTTGCCGGCCACACGCTGCTTGATGCCGTCCAACGGAGAGAGTTCGCGCTGTACCTTCAGGGAAGAACTACCACCGCCTACGGTCATCATCTTGATGGCATTCTCGCCCACTACAAGAATCTTTTTAGTCCGGTTCAGGTCTATCGGGAGCACATTGCCCTTGTTCTGCAACAGTACGATGCCCTCCTCACCGATGCGGCGGGCAGCCTCGTAATGTTCCGGAGAGAGCATGCTTCCCCACGGACGGTCGGGGTTCATCACCGTACGGAAGATAAGGCGCAGAATGCGGCGTACCTTGTCGTCCAGTTCCGTGGTACCTACCTTACCTTCGCGGATGAGGTTCAGATAGGGATTTGCCAGATAATAGTTATCGTATGCGTTGCTGGCACCGTTCGAGAGCCCGTTGGTCCAACTGCCAAATTCCATATCCAGCCCGTTGGTGATGGCTTGCCAGGTATCGTGCGTGCCGCCCCAGTCGGAAATGACTACGCCGTCGAATCCCCATTCGCCCTTCAATATATCGTTCAATGTGTATTGGTTGTGACAAAGATGTTGGCCTTTGTATAGGTTGTAGGCACCCATGATGCTCCACGCTCCGCCTTCCTGCACGGCCATCTTGAAAGCAGGCAGATAGATTTCATAAAGAGCACGGTCGTCCACGATGACGTTGGTGGTGTGGCGGTTCACTTCGTGGTTGTTCAAGGCGAAGTGTTTCACGCAGGCAGCCACGCCGTTCTGCTGCACGCCCCGGATATAGGGCGACACCATCTTTCCGGCCAGATAAGGGTCCTCACCCATATACTCGAAGTTGCGTCCGTTGAGCGGTGTGCGGTAGATATTGACACCGGGGCCCAGCAGGACGGACTTGTTGCGGTAGCGTGCCTCTTCACCGATGCTCTGTCCGTAAAGGAGAGACATTTCGGGGTTCCAGGTTGCCGCCAGACAGGTCAGGGCAGGGAAAGCCACGCAGGAGTCGTTGGTGCATCCGGCTTGTTCCCACTCGTCCCACAACACATCGGGACGTATGCCGTGGGGGCCGTCGTCCGTCCATACATCGGGAATGCCCAGACGGGGCACACCCGCACTGCTGAACTTGCTTTGCGCATGAGTCAACTTCACTTTCTCTTCCAGGGTCAGACGGCTCAAGGCGTCTTCCACTCTTTCTTCAATAGGTTTGCTTGCGTCCAGATAGACGGGCTTCTGCTGGGCCGAAAGAGGCAGCGCGACAGCGGCCAGAACCAAACCGAATAATACTTTTTTCATTGTTGTATAATTAAGTTGTTATATAAGTAAGCAATCATAATCAGTCCGTACCATTGATAATCTCCAACATACAAGGGAATATGACTTAGCCCTACCTACATAGGAACTGAAGTCCTTACACCCGTATAGTGAGTACCCATAACATCCGGATGTTGTTGTCCAAAACATCCCCATGTTTTACCCCAAAACACCCGGATGTTTTATCCCAATACATCCCCATGTTTTGTCCTAAAACATCCAGATGTTTTGGGTGCTCAGTCCTATGGTGTGTACAGCTCAGTCCCTACCTCTTTCATGCTAAGTCCCGGCATCTCATCCTCTAGGACTTGATACGTACTGTTTGCAGCGAGGCAGCACCCGCTACTTCATTCCCAATGACCGGATATAACCCTCCTGAACCACACAATTCTTCAGTTTGCATGCCTCGATAAAGTCCATCATCGCCTTGCGGGACATGGCCTGCGCGGGACGTGCCTCACGGATTTCCTTGTACGTGGCACGCGGTGCTTCGGAGAAATACACGATGTTTGCCCAGTTCTCCGGCGGAGTGATGCCGACGAAAGAAGAACCGTCCATCTTCTTGTAGGGCCAGAAGGTATAGCCGATGTTGTTCTCGCGCATCGTCTGGCAGAAAGCGGCCTGCCATTCGTCCGTATTGTGGCCTATCTCACCCATGTACATGGGCAGGTTCACACTGTCGCGGAAGTTGATAATCGTCTGGATGGCAGCTTGGGTAGGTTCGCCTCCGTAACGGTGGCAAGTGTACATTATCTTGTCGTCGAACTTGGAGTCCTTGAAAGGCTTGAAATTACCGTTCCATTGCGCACCGCCCAGCAGAATGATGTGGTTGCTGTCCACCTCGCGGATGGCGGCTACACCTTTCTTATATACATCTTCCAGCTTGCCGTTGAGTTCCTCCATGTTCTCGAAGTAAGGGGCAATGGGCTCGTTGAAGAGTTCGTAACCGAGGATGACCGGTTCGTTCTTGTAGCGGTCGGCTATCCGGCGCCAGATGTCACAGTAGAGTTGCTGGCTGACTTCGCTGTCGAACAGCCAGGGATAGCCGTAGCTGTCGTCGATGTTGTCGCCCGTCTGTCCGCCGGGAGCGTCGTGCATGTCGAGGATGAGGTACAAGTCCGATTCGCGGCACCACTCTACCAGGCTGTCCACGCGGGCAAAGCCGTCTTGGTCGGCAGTCAGCCCCATATAGTCCTCGTCCGTAAACAGTTTGTAATGGAAAGGCAGGCGGATGGTGTTGGCACCCTGCTCCTTGATGAAGCGGATGTCCTCGCGCGTTACATAATTGTCCTTGAATGCTTTCCAGAAGTCGGCCGTAAAGTCCGGTCCCACCAACTGGCAGAACATCTCATTGATGAAACGGCCGGAATTGGTCTTGTTGAACTTGAACATGTATCCTTCCGGATTCAGCCAGTTGCCCAGGTTGGTACCCATGATGAAGAGTTTGGTACCGTCGGGCTTTATCAAGTCCTGACCTTGAATGGTTACGAATGCATCCGAAGTTACTTCTTTTGTCGCTTGTTTCTCACCGCATCCCACAAGGCCCAAAGACAGCAAGGCGATGGAAATGCTTGTCGCTAATAAATGTTTCATGGCAATAATTTTGGTTATAGTATTAGTTGCGATATTCGCTTTTGCTTCCCCAAAGTTAGGAAAGATAAGAACACCTCGTACCGGCGAATCGGGAATAGGTGGAAGGAGTGAAGAAGCATGAACAAACAAACAACTAATAATCAGAAATATAATCAAAAGAAGAGAAAGGCAGAAAGTGGATTCAAAAAGCCGGTTTGACGTATTGTCAGCGTATCTGCATCAGCCGTATTTCAAAGTCCTCGCGCGAAATGCGGGCCTTGTTCTTCACTTTGGCACGGTAATTATAGATGGTGTTTACGGAATAACGGAGGAATTCTGCAATCTGCGAACTGTCGTCGATGCCCAGACGAATCAAGGCGAAAATGCGGAGTTCCGTATTCAGCAACTCGCCTTTACGGAGCACGATGCGTTCTTCGGGCTGCAGCAAGTCATTGAATTTATCGACAAAATCGGGGAAAAGGTGCAAGAAGGCAGTATCAAAGTTATCATAGAGTTCCTTCAGTCCGGTGTCCAGCACCTCGCGGGAACGCACCATCTTCAGCAGCTCTTCCATCTGCCCGGCAGAGATTTTCTTGTTGACCATCCGCCGGTAGGTATCCAGCCGGTTGATATAAACGGAGCAGAGGTTCATGAAACGGCCCACATACTCCTCCTTGATGTTGTTTGAGAGTTGCAGTTGCTCGTTGGCATGCTCCAGCTTGTTCCGTGCGGCAGAGAGTCGCTGCATCTGCCGGTAGATAAAGCCCACTGCCACCACCAACAGCACAATCAAAGCGCTGATGAGCCAGAGGTACAGCCGGAGCCGGTCATTCTGCTTCTCACGCATGGCCTGATAAGTGAGGTCTATCAGTGAAAGGATGCCGGCAGTCTGGAGGCTGCGGCTACGGGCGTTGTATCGGTTGGTTTCGTCCCACGAGAAACGGATGTAACGGTAGGCATGCTCCATATCCCCTTCCTCATAAAGAAGTTCCGCCAGGTTCCAGAGTGAGGCATGGTCTGTGATGCTCAGGCGAATATCGGTCAGTGCAGACAAAGCCAGATAGCGCTTCTCCTCCTCCCGGTTCCCGAGCCGGCGGTAGAGCAATGAGCGCTGATAGGTCACCAGCGCATATTCGGGAGTATTGGGCTTGGCATGTGCCAGACGCGTATCATTGATGCTCAAGGCTTCGTCCGGATGGCCTGTAGCGGCCTCCCGCGTCTCTCTTCGTTCCAGATAGAGGGGGGATGAAGGCAGAAGTTCCTGCATCAAAGAATCGTCATAATGGGTAGCCAAAGCCTGATAATGCTTCTTGAAAGAATCGTCCAGCGTATAGAAACTCAGTTCTGTGTAAAGTTTATGACAGGCATTGTAATAGTCCGGCAGCAGATGGGAGGGAAGGGAGGCTTTGTCCGTCTGCCTCAAGAGTTCGGCGGCTTCCTCGTACATGCCTGCCGAAGCCATCAGGTGGGCAAGCTCCAGCCTTGTTTCGAGTGCTGCATTCCGTTGGCCATAGCGTTCTGCCCAATCCAGATTGACACGAAGATAATGGATGGCAGAGTCGCAGATATATGCCTTGTACTCCTTATAAATTTCCCCATTCCATCGAAAAAAAGAGAGATTGGCGGTGTCGGCATCCAGCAATTGGCACTTCAGCCGGGCAATGCGCCCTTCACGCACGGCGACATAGTGCCGATGCGCCTCGATAGCCTCATCCAAAGAAGCCGTCAGTGCAGTGAAAGACGACATGCCGGCAGCCAAAGCCACACTTTGCCATACCACGACGGCAAGAAAACAAAAAATGAACAATCTCCTTTCCATGACCATAAAGTTCATGCAAATATAGCAAGAAATCCTGCAAAGCAGTAGCATCGGAAAGAATAGTTTCCTATATTTGCGTTCAAAACCCCCAAACAAATTATCTATCATGAAAAGCTTAACACTCCAACGGATTGCCGCGGTAGACGTATTCCGCGCACTCACCATGTTCCTCATGCTCTTTGTCAACGACATTCCCGGACTGAAAAACGTGCCCCACTGGCTGATGCATGCCAGGATGGACGAAGACATGATGGGATTCTCCGACACCATCTTCCCTGCTTTCCTTTTCTGCATGGGCATGTCCGTATCCTTTGCCATACAAAACCGGTACAAAAAGGGAGACAACACCCTGCAAGTCGTGGCCCATATCTTCTGGCGGACAGTGGCACTGATTGCCATGGGACTGTTTTCACTGAACAGCGGAGGCATCGAAGGCGGCCTCTCACATCAATGGTTTTCCATCTTGATGGTCATCGGCTTCTTCCTCACCTGGGGGGTATATCCCAAAGCGGAAGGAACGAAAAAGACCCTTTTCACCGCAATGAAAACAGCAGGCGTGCTGCTGCTCGCCTTCCTCGTCATCTACAAGGACATGAACGGGAAACCGTTCCAGATAAGCTGGTGGGGCATCCTCGGACTTATCGGCTGGACGTATGCGGTATGTGCAGGCATCTATCTATTCACTCGGGAGAACCTGCGGAAGAATGCCATTGCCTGGTTCGTGGTCGTATTGCTTGCCGTAGTCAGCCATTCCGACTTGATACCGGGAGAGTACGGCAGCCGGATTGTCCTGCTTCCCTTTATCCCGAGCGACTGGACGCTGCATGCCCTTGGTATGTCCGGCGTACTGACCTCCCTGCTCATGCAGCGCTATGCCGACCGGGAACGGCCGGGACGGTTCATCGGCATGCTCTGTGCCCTCGGCATAGGAATGCTTGTCCTTGCCCTCGTCTCACACCCGTTCTGGATTATATCCAAAATACAAGCCACACCGACATGGCTGTTCTACTGCCTCGCCATGTTCTTCCCCTTGTTCGGCTTCTTCTACTGGCTGACGGACGTGAAAGGCAAGACCAACTGGTTCGATATTATCAAACCCGCAGGCACGGCAACGCTGACCTGCTATATTATCCCTTACATCTGGTATGCTGTCCAGCAACTGCTGCATCTGCACTATCCCGAAGCATTGGGAAGCGGTGTACCGGGGCTGCTCAAGTCCCTCGTCTTCTCGCTTGTCATTGTGGGGCTGACCGGCCTGCTGGTGAAAGGCAAGATTAAACTGAAAGTATAATGTTGAAAGTCCAAACACCCAACGGTGACCGCAAGGTGCTGCTGCATTCGTGCTGCGCACCTTGCTCCTCTGCCATCATCGAGTGCATGCTGGAGAACGGCATACGCCCCACCGTATTCTACTGCAATCCCAACATCTATCCGCAGGCGGAATATGAGATAAGGAAAAACGAGGCTATCCGTTTCGTAACCTCCAAAAACATCGATTTCATCGATGCAGACTACGATTATGCACACTGGCTGCACACCATGCAAGGCCTGGAGCACGAACCGGAACGCGGCAGCCGTTGCCTGAAGTGCTTCACCCTGCGCCTGACAGAGACAGCCCGCTACGCCTCCGAACACGGTTTCTCCGTATTCACCACTACCCTCGCCTCTTCGCGCTGGAAAAGCCTGGAACAAATCAATGAAGCCGGACGCCGTGCCGCCGCGCTCTACCCGGGCACCCTCTTCTGGGAACAGAACTGGCGGAAAGGCGGACTTCAGGACCGGCGCAACCAACTGCTGAAAGAGTATGACTTCTACAACCAGCAGTATTGCGGCTGTGAATTCAGCATGCAACGGTTGGAAAAGAACGAAACGATATAAAATCGGCCGGATTATGTACGATATCGTACTAAAACTAGGTACGTTTCCCGTAACTTTGTTTCATGTTAACAATAAGAACTAAAGAAAACATGAAGAAACTGACTTTTACATTATTCATCGCCCTAGCAGTGGCATGCCTCTTTTCAGTTCCCTGCAATGCCAAGGGAAAAGCAAAACACGTAGTTTTCATCGGTCTTGACGGCTGGGGTAGCTACAGTGTTCCCAAAGCAGACATCCCCCACATCAAGCAACTGATGGCAGACGGTTCTTATACATTAGAAAAACGGACTGTACTTCCCTCCTCCAGCGCCGTCAACTGGGCAAGCATGTTTATGGGGGCAGGTCCTGAATTGCACGGATATACGCAATGGGGCTCCAAGACTCCCGAGCTTCCGTCACGCGTACTGAACCAGCACGGCATATTTCCTACCATCTTCCAGCTGCTACGTGATGCCCGGCCGGAAGCGGAAATAGGCTGCCTGTATGAATGGGACGGTATCAAATACCTTGTAGACACTCTTGCCTTAAGCCACTATGCGCAAGCGCCCGACTACAACAAACATCCCGAAGCCTTATGCGGTATGGCAGAAAAGTATATCAAGGAGAAACAACCGACCCTTCTTGCCATTTGCTTTGACAACCCCGACCATGTAGGCCATCAAGCCGGACACAATACTCCTGAATATTACGCCAAACTGAAAGAACTCGACGGTTATGTGAGCCGCATCATCCAGGCCGTTACAGAGGCAGGCATGCTGAAAGAAACAATCTTCGTCGTTACTGCCGACCACGGAGGTATTGAAAAAGGACATGGCGGCAAGACCATGCAGGAAATGCAGACTCCCTTCATCATCTCCGGAAAGAACATTAAGAAAGAAGGCGAATTCCACGAAAGCATGATGCAGTATGACGTTGCCTCCACCATTGCCCACATCTTCGGGCTGAAACAGCCACAAGTATGGATAGGACGTCCTATGTTGCAGGTTTTCAAATAAAAAAAGCGGTCAGCGATAAATGAGCGTCGAAAGATAGTCCTCGGCAAACATCTCGTTCGCCACCTCTAACAGAGCTTCCGAAGTGAGCTGTTCAATGCGATGGAACACGGCTTCGGAAGTTTCGCATTTATTATAATGCAGGAAAGTCTTTCCCATACCCAGCGCATTGTTCTCATTATTATCCGAAGCTACACCGATTTGCCCGATAAGCTGCTTCTTGGCGGCCGCAAGCTGCGAGGAAGTCATCCGGACATCACGCAAGCGTTTCAATTCCTTATATACCAGGCGGGTGCAGTAGTCCAAATCTGCAGGGTCGCAACCGAAGTAGATGCAGAAAGTTCCCGTATCGGTATAGGAAGTCAAGTTGGATTCTACGTTATAGACCAGCCCACGACGTTCACGGAGAGAGACGTTCAAGCGGCTGTTCATGCCCGGGCCACCCAAGACATTGTTCAGCAGGTAAAGTGCGGTGCGCTTGTCATCGTATGCATTATATCCCCGGCTGCCAATCATGACATGTGCCTGGTGAGTATCCTTATGCACTACAAGATGCTCGGGTACATAGAGGGGCGGCAGAGTACGACCATAATGCACCGGTGTTGCCGGTATATCCGCCAGAAGTTTTTTTGCCATAAGCACAACTTTCTTGAAACTCAGATTACCCAGAACAAAGAAAACCATATTGTTGGGATGGTAGAAGCGGGCAGTGAATGCGGCAGCATCCTCACTGCGAAACTGCTTTAACTGCTCGGGATTGCCCAGAATGTTGCGTCCCAAGGGATGCCCCCTGAATATCAAGTCCTCAAAATCATCGAAGATTAGCTCGGAAGGGTTGTCTTCGTAGGATTGTATCTCGTCGATAATCACCTCTGTCTCCTTCTCTATCTCGCGTTGCGGAAAGGTGGAGTGGAATACAATATCCACCAGAAGTTCGAAGGCACGGCCGAAATGCTCGGTCAGGAAAGCAGAGTAAATCACCGTCTCTTCCTTGTTGGTGTAAGCGTTGAGGTCACCGCCCACATTCTCCATGCGGTTCAGAATGTGCCATGCCTTGCGCTTGGCGGTACCTTTAAATATAAGGTGCTCCACAAAATGCGCCATACCCTGCTCGTTTTCAAGCTCGTCGCGCGTACCCGCATCTACGGCAAAACCACAATAAGCCACTTTGGAGGCTGAGGGTTCGTGAATGATGCGCATGCCATTGGGCAGAGTATATTGATTGAAAGTTGGCAGTAAATTTTCTTTTAAGTTCTTCATTCTGACGTTTCAAACTATTTGAGGCGACAAAAATACAATAAAACTTATTGCCGTTTATAGAAAATTGCAGATATTTGCAATTGCTATAATTTTAAGCACATTAATCAAATTAGCACATTAAGTATGATTGCATCCATTCAAGAGCTTTTGCAGAAAGAGGCACAGGCCGTACTGAACATTCCAGTGACGGACGCTTATGAAAGAGCTGTAGAACTCATCGTAGAACAAGTGCACCGCAAAAAAGGGAAACTGGTAACTTCGGGTATGGGCAAGGCAGGACAGATAGCCATGAACATCGCTACCACCTTCTGCTCTACCGGTATTCCGTCCGTTTTCCTGCACCCCAGCGAAGCACAGCATGGTGACCTCGGCATCCTCCAGGAGAATGACTTGTTGCTGCTCATCTCCAATTCGGGCAAAACTCGCGAAATCGTGGAGCTGACACAGCTGGCACATAACCTGAACCCGGGACTGAAGTTCATCGTCATCACCGGAAACCCCGACAGCCCCCTGGCACACGAATCCAACGTATGCCTCAGCACCGGGAAACCGCAAGAAGTATGTGTACTGGGCATGACACCCACGACTTCGACCACCGCCATGACCGTCATCGGCGACATCCTGGTGGTACAGACCATGAAAGAAACAGGATTCACCATTGAAGACTACTCCAAGCGCCATCACGGTGGTTACCTCGGAGAAAAATCAAGATCGCTATGCGTAAAGTAATAGGCATCGGAGAAACCATACTGGACATCATATTCCGTGGCGAACAGCCCACAGCAGCCGTTCCGGGCGGTTCGGTATTCAACGGCATCGTTTCACTGGGACGTATCGGTGTTCCCATCTGCTTTATCAGTGAAACGGGCAACGACCACGTGGGCAATATCATCCTCAACTTCATGCGCGAGAACAATATTCCCACAGACCATGTCAATGTGTTCCCCGACGGGAAGTCCCCCGTATCACTCGCTTTCCTGAACAACCGGAGCGATGCGGAATACATCTTCTACAAAGATTATCCCAAGCAGCGCCTGGACGTGGAATATCCGCAGATTCAGGAAGACGACATCGTAATCATAGGGTCGTACTATGCCCTGAATCCGGTACTGCGCGACAAAGTGGTGGAGCTACTGGAACGCGCACACGACATGCATGCCATTATCTACTACGATCCCAATTTCCGTTCGTCCCATAAAGAGGAGGCCATCAAGCTGGCTCCCACCATCATCGAGAATCTGGAATACGCCAACATTGTACGCGGCTCGCAAGAGGATTTCTTCTATATGTGGGGCCTGCAGGAGGCCGACAAGATATACAAAGACAAAGTAAAGTTCTACTGCCGCAACTTCCTCTGCACAGCCGGCGCGGAGCAGGTTTCATTGCGCACCGGCACGATTTCCAAGGAATATTCCATCCCCCCACTGGAGGCGGTCAGCACCATCGGTGCAGGAGACAACTTCAACGCAGGCATCATCTTCGGGCTGCTGAAACATAATGTACGCTACGAGGACCTCGATACCATGGACGAGGCTACTTGGGACCAAGTTATCCAATACGGCATTGAGTTTGCCGCCGAGGTATGCAAGAGTTTCAACAACTCCGTTTCAAAGGAATTTGCAGAAGCACGAAAATACCAGCCATAGACACCCTTACAAAAGGGTGTTCACCACAGATTACATGGCCTGAAAATCCATGCAATCTGTGGTAGAACAGCTTCCGGATTAACAAAATTCTCCCGCTTTTCCTTTCATTTCTGCTTTTTTTTTGCTTTATTTGTCTATCCTTTATACCTTAAGCATTCGCGCTATGAATACAAAAGGAAGCAGACAGCACTCTCCAACCCCTCCTAAGCAGAAATGGCAAAACATCTGCCTTGCCTTGTGCATTCTTTTAGGAATACTCGCCTCTTGCGAAACAGAAGAATCCTTCTATCAACCCCGATTCCCGGCAAACGATGTCCCGTTGACCCGGCAAGCGTTATTCAAGCCGGAAAACTTCTTTGCCTACACCGACTCTACCCTAAAAGCCGTGATTTCCGCACTACGCAGAGTGGAAGAAGAAAAGCATTTCACCGCTTCTTTCCTGTTGAAATACGGCATTCCTCTCTGGAACTTCACCTATAAATTGACTGGAGAAGAGACCTGTATCTTCGTTCCCCTCTACCGCCTTGACAAGCCACACTGCATCGATGCCATCTGGCTGTTGCACATCAAAGACGGATGGATGAAGTTTTTTCCATTGAAGCGTGATGACGAACTCATAAGAGAAAGCGACCAAGTGTTCATATTCGACTTGTTAAGCTATCTAGTATTTGGCGAAGAGAATGCGCAAGGACTCACATTCAAGCCTCATGCCCAGACCCGTTCGGTAATAACCGTCACCCAATGCTGGGATGTATATACCGGACCTAAAGACCAGCTGGAATACAGCTATACCAACTGCGTTAGTCATTCCTATTGGGTAGATGATGCCCTTATAAATAATAGCAACTGGAACAGTGAAGGAGGAGGAAGCGGCGATGTGTGGATTGGAGGAGGAAGTTCAGGAGGTTCCGGCTCTTCATCGGGCACTCCGGCAGGAAATATATTCAAGAAAGAGGCCGACCAAGACTCGCTTTTATGGGTAATCACCGAAAACATGACAGCCCGAATCATGGAAGACTGTTTGGGAGGAGACCTATACAGCCAACTGAAAGAGAAAGTCAAAAACAACAAAATCAATCTGGAATTCGATTTCGGCAAAGGGTATTCCTACAATTGGGAAGAGCATACCTTGCACATCGGATTGGAAGAATTGGAAGCAAACAACCTTCTGCATGAAATGTTCCATGTTTTCCAAACCACACAAGAGCCTATATCATCGTTCAAAAGTTCTATGATGAACAGAGAGATAGAAGCGCACTATGCGCAATACCTGTTCTTACAAAGGAGCGCGGAGTGGACGGACAAAAAACAAGATAAATATGCAAAAAGCCAACGCCTAAGAGCAACAACTTCATTGACTAAATATGTAAATCAGCAAGGTCATGTTACAACTTCATTCTTGGATATCTTTGAAACCTATATATCTAATAATGTCGTTAATGCTTTCCGTCAGGAAGGATACGACAATTATCCATTTAAAGAGTATTCGGATATCACCAATATTTTTCCCAACATAAAATTAACAACTAAAAATTGTGACGAATGAAAAGACTATTGCTTATTACACTGCTTATAGGATACATCTACCCTTGTGTAGCACAGGACAAACCTATCAGAACAGAAGAATCACTTGAAGGAACAGTCATTTATAAAAAGACCACCACTTTCGAGGTAGATGGTTATACGTACCAATGCGACGTAGATGACGGTAGCCAGTTTGTGACTCTTTATAACAAAGAAAACAAACTGACATACGAAAAGATTGTGTATAAAGACACGGGGAAGACATATATTGGCAGCTGGAGTAGCAATGTAATTGAATATGACAGATTCATGAGTCAGCAAGCAGATTTCATAGTAGACCAAGCATTCACCAAAGCCATGGCAGATGAAATTGGGAAAACGGAACTTATGATAACCATGTTGCTCAGTCCAAATACGGGAGAAGTAATGGAAGTGAATTTCAATTTTTTCACCTTTGAGCCATACGCCAAAGTGCCACTACATGTATATAGGGAAATCGAAGTAAAACTGAAAGAACAAATTCATTTTAAACCCATAGAGGAAGGAAAACAACTCAACTACATTATGCTGGCATGGATGCAAAAGCCCCAAGGGAAACTCCCCCCATTACCTCCTCCCGGTTCGCTAATGTAAGCAACATACAAAATTAACAACTAAAAATTGTGACGAATGAAAAGACTATTGCTTATTACACTGCTTATAGGATACATCTACCCTTGTGTAGCACAGGATAAACCTATCAGAACAGAAGAATCGCTTGAAGGAACAGTCATTTATAAAAAAACCACCACTTTCGAGGTAGATGGTTATACGTATCAATGTGACGTAGATGACGGTAGCCAGTTTGTGACTCTTTATAACAAAGAGAACAAGTTGACATACAAAGATATTGTATATAAAGCCACAGGAAAAATATACATCGGTAGCTGGAATGAAAAAAAAGTAATTGAATACAATAGCTCCATGAGTAAACAAGCAGACTTCATTGTGGACGAAGCTTTTACCAAAGCCATGGCAGATGAACTCGGAAAGCGTGAGTTCACAATAACCATGCTACTCAGTCCGGATACGGGGAAAGTAATGGAAGTGAATTTCAATTTCACGACCTTTAGCCCATACGCCAGAGTACCACTGCATGTATATAGGGAAATCGAAGTAAAACTGAAAGAACAAATACACTTTAAACCCGGAGAAGTGGGAAAACAACTCAATTACATCATGCTGTCATGGAGACAAAAGCCCCAAGGGAAACTCCCCCCATTACCACCTCCCGGTTCGCTGATGTAACATTGTAAACCAACCTGCCTATGCACGAAAGAATCTATAGCAGTTTTTTTAAAGTTCAAAAAAGAAATATAAAAGCTTGGCATTGCTGTTACCTTCTGTGGGTAAATTACATATATTTGTGATTAACGACATCAGAGAGGTTACGAATTATGTATAAGAACTTATTGAACTTGCTTGTTTTGGCAGTGCTGCTCCCTTCCTGCAATGGCACTGCCCCTCACATTTCCGTTGTATGCGAAGAAAACAACGTGGGCAACTGCATTGTAAAATGGGAAATGGCCCCTCTCATCAAAGGAAATGTGAAGGTATATGCTTCGACCAATCCCAACCATATCCCCGAAGATGTTCCCGTTGCCGTCGCCAACATCTCCGACCTGAAGATGACTGTCATCACTACCGACCCTACACAACGATACTACTACACACTTGTATTCGCTGACAAATACCGGGTAAAGATTGCCACCCGCAACATCAACATCCCCGGCATACAGAACTTCCGAGACCTGGGAGGCTATTCCTCCTATCCCACCCAAAAGAAAGTGCATTGGGGCATGCTGTACCGCTCTGCCGAAATAGATAAACTGAAACCGTGTTCGCGCAAAGAGCTCAAGAACATAGGCATAAGGACTATCATCGACCTGCGTTCATCTGTCGAAGCGAATAGACAAAGCCCTTTGCAACAGGCATTCAAAGTGATCCATATCCCCATTCCTACCGGCGACATGGAGTATATCCTGAAAGGTGTACAGAAACAGAAAATCAAGAGCGATACTGTCTACCGAATCGTGGAGCAGATGAACCGCGAGCTCATCAGCAACTACACCAAAGAATACCGCCGGATTTTCGATATTCTGCTGGACAAGAACAATTATCCCGTCGTTATCCATTGCTCGTCGGGCAAAGGGCGCACAGGCATCGTATCGGCACTTGTGCTTGCCTCCCTTGGAGTGGACGAAGACATCATCATGGAAGACTACCGCCTCAGCAACGACTACTTCAACATCCCGGCGGCCTCCCGATACGCCTACCAGCTTCCGGCACGCTCGCAAGAGGCCATCACCACCCTCTTCTCGGCACGCGAGGATTTCCTGAATGCCGCCATCGAAGAAATGGAACGAAGGTATGGAGATACCGACACCTACCTGCAAAGAGGCATCGGTCTGACAAAAGAAGAAAGAAAGAGACTGCAAGACATTCTTTTAACGGATAATTGACAATGGATAATGGATAATGAGTAGCCAATAAAAAACGATTTTATCATGTAATTGCATAATTATCAACCATCAATTATCAATTATCCATTGAAAAGCACTATCTTTGCGCCCGAAATATAAAGATAAAGATATACAGAAGATTTAATGAAGACATTTGAAGAGCTCGGTGTGTCGCCGGAGATACGCCGCGCCATCGAAGAAATGGGTTACGAGCAGCCCATGCCGGTACAAGAGGAAGTAATTCCCTACCTTTTAGGAGAAAACAATGATGTAGTAGCACTGGCACAAACAGGAACAGGAAAGACCGCAGCGTTCGGCCTGCCGCTCATACAGAAGATTAACGTCAACAACCGAATTCCCCAATCACTTATTCTCTGCCCCACCCGCGAACTTTGTTTGCAGATAGCAGGCGACTTGAACGATTATTCTAAATATACCGATGGCTTGCGAGTGTTGCCCGTATATGGAGGCTCGTCCATCGAAAGCCAGATACGCGCCCTGAAACGGGGTGTACACATCATCGTAGCCACACCGGGACGACTGCTGGACCTGATGGAACGCAAAACCGTGTCCCTCGCCACCATACAGAACGTGGTTATGGACGAAGCGGACGAAATGCTGAACATGGGATTCACAGACAGCATCAACGCCATTCTCGCCGATGTGCCGCAGGAGCGCAACACCTTGCTGTTCTCCGCTACCATGAGCCCGGAAATCGCACGCATCTCCAAGAAGTACCTGCGCGATGCCAAGGAAATCACCATCGGACGCAAAAATGAAAGCACCAGCAACGTGAAACACGTAGCCTTCTGTGTACATGCCAAAGACAAGTATGCTGCCCTGAAACGTATTGTGGACTACTATCCGCAGATATACGGCATCATCTTCTGCCGTACCCGCAAAGAAACGCAGGAAATAGCTGACAAGTTGATGCAGGAAGGCTATAATGCCGACTCGCTGCACGGCGAACTGAGTCAGGCGCAGCGTGACGCCGTGATGCAGAAGTTCCGCATCCGCAACCTACAACTGCTGGTTGCCACGGACGTTGCCGCACGCGGCCTCGATGTGGACGACCTGACACACGTCATCAACTACGGATTGCCCGATGACACCGAGAGTTATACCCACCGCAGCGGCCGTACGGGACGTGCCGGCAAAACCGGGACTTCCATCGCCATCATCAACCTGCGAGAGAAAGGCAAAATGCGCGAGATTGAGCGCATCATCGGCAAGAAATTCATTGCAGGCGAAATGCCCACCGGCAAACAGATATGCGAAAAGCAACTGCTCAAAGTGATAGACGATCTTGAAAAGGTGAAAGTGAACGAGGAGGAAATCGCCGACTTTATGACCGACATCTACCGCAATCTGGACTGGCTGAGCAAAGAGGACCTGATTAAACGCATGGTTTCGCATGAATTCAACCGTTTCCTGGATTACTATCGCGGCCGTGACGAGATAGAGACAGCAACCGGTAGTGAGCGTGGTGCAAGAAGTGGCGAGAGGGGCGACCGCAACGACCGTAGAAGCAGCCGCAAAGCAGAACCCGGCTTTACCCGCTTGTTCATCAACCTGGGTAAAATGGACAACTTCTTCCCCAACGAATTAATCAGCCTGCTGAACAACAATACACGTGGACGTGTAGAGCTGGGACGAATTGACCTGATGCAGAAGTTCTCCTTCTTCGAAGTGGAGGAAAAGGAAGCCACCAATGTAGTGAAGGCCCTGAACCGCGCCAGCTGGAACGGCCGTAAAGTATCCGTAGAGGTTGCTGGAGACGAGGGTAAGGAGGCTCCGAGGGGCAAACGTCCGGGTACAGCCGGAAGCCATGGGAAAAAAGAGTTTGACAGCAAGAAGCGCAGTTACAAGGAAGACGGCAAACGGAACGATGCCACCGGCAAACGCAGCGAAAAGGCCGAAAGTCCTGCAAACGACAAGAAGAAAGGCAAGCCCAGCCGCGAAGAGCGGGGTTACACCAAAGCCCGTGGCAAAAAGGATGACTGGAAACAGTTCTTCCAGGGCAACAATGACTTTAAGGATGCAGAGCCCGACTTCAGTGAAGAAGGGTGGGCAAGACGGACACCGAAGAAGAAGTGATATAAACTATAGAAAAAGGATAGGGTGATAAAACCGGCAGCATCCGCTACCGTTTTATCACCCTATCCTTTTTCACGACTCTTTATCCTTTATTTCGTGCAGCTTTTCGTACTGAATGCAACGAGCATCCAAACCATTTTCTCCTGCTCTTTCAGGTAGCCGGTCATCAAATCTGCCGTCACGTCATCGCCAGCTTCATTTGCCAGTTCAATTACCTTTCTCTCTTCACCAATCAGGTAGCCGTAAGTCTCGAGGATATGGTCCACAGCCTCACTGCCGCAAGAGATGTCGGACACTTCCTTCACGTTGGCAACCTTCAGGTATTCACTGAACTTATTCTCGGGCACGCCACCCAGCATCAAGATGCGCTCTGCAATCTCGTCAATCTTCTCGGCGGTATCGTCATACATACTCTCGAACTTCTCGTGCAGCACAAAGAAGCCGTGTCCCTTGATGTTCCAGTGCATACCGCGCAGATTGGTGTAATGTACCTGGAAGTCGGCCAATAATTGGTGCAATGCTGATGCTACGCCAGCCACTTTCTTTTCATTCAAATGCAAGTAATCTAAAGTTTTCATAATTCTATTGTTTTAAATATTTATACTATTTTTCTTTTGGGTATTGCAAAGATAAGGGGTAAATCAAGGCTTGTCAAACAGATAATTTCTATCTTTGCATAGACGAACTCTATACATAACCTTCAAATGCCTTGTTCATCATGACTTTACAACAATTGGAATACATCCTTGCCGTCAACCAGTTCCGCCACTTTGCCAAAGCAGCCGAATATTGCCGCGTGACACAGCCCACCCTCAGTGCCATGATTCAGAAACTGGAAGAGGAACTGGACACCCGGATTTTTGACCGCAGCCAGCAGCCGGTATGCCCCACTCCCGTCGGTATCCACATCATAGAACAAGCACAGAATATATTGGTTCAAGCCAACCGTATAAAGAATATTATAGAAGAAGAAAAACACTCACTGACCGGCACCTTCAAGCTGGGCATACTTCCCACCGTAGCTCCTTACCTCCTGCCCCGTTTCTTTCCGCAGCTGATGAAGAAATACCCCGACCTCGACATCCGGGTAGTCGAAATGAAAACAAACGACATCAAGAAAGCCCTGCAGACGGGAGAAATAGATGCAGGTATCGTAGCGAGTCTGGCAGGTATGGAAGAGTTGCAGCAGACGCCGTTGTTCTATGAACAGTTCTTTGCCTACGTGTCGCGCGAAGACGCCCTCTTCAACAACGAGGTAATCCGTACTTCCGACCTGAACGGCGAACAGCTTTGGCTGCTCGACGAGGGCCATTGCTTCCGCGATCAGCTGGTGCGTTTCTGCCAGATGAAGTCGGCACGTGCCAGCCAGCTTGCCTATCACTTGGGCAGCATGGAGACCTTTATGCGCATGGTAGAAAGCGGCAAAGGCGTGACCTTCATCCCCGAACTGGCCGTTCTGCAACTGGGCGATGCCCAGAAAGAGCTGGTACGTTCCTTCGCCATCCCCTGCCCCACCCGCCAGGTCGTGCTGCTGACCAATAAGAACTTTATCCGCCACACGCTGCTCGAAGTGCTGGTTAAGGAGATAAAACTTTCCGTACCCAAGGAAATGCTCTCACTGAAAGCAACCCAAGCAGTCGTATAGATTTCATCTATCGCTCCATAAAATCTTTCAATCGGATTTTTTGTTCTATCGGGGAAAAATGCTATATTTTTGCAAACAGAAAAAGCGAAGGTCGGTTGCACCTCAGCATCATCAAGCAAACTGGCTTCTACATTCTGTCTGCACAATCTTCGCATTGGTAAAACAAAAAACTAAACCTATTAAAAGAGAAAAATTATGGAACCGATCATCAACTCACAACTCCCTGAATTCAAGGTTCAGGCTTTCCAAAACGGAAGTTTCAAAACAGTATCCCACGAAGACGTAAAAGGTAAATGGGCCATTTTCTTCTTCTATCCGGCAGACTTTACCTTCGTATGCCCTACCGAGCTGGTAGACATCGCAGAGAAATATGACCAATTCCAAGCAATGGGCGTAGAAGTATATTCTGTAAGCACAGACTCGCACTTTGTGCACAAGGCATGGCACGATGCTTCCGAAAGCATCCGCAAGATTAAGTACCCCATGCTTGCCGACCCCACAGGCGTACTGAGCCGCGCATTCGGCGTGATGATTGAAGAGGAAGGCATGGCATATCGCGGCACATTCCTCGTAAATCCCGAGGGTAAAATCAAGATTGCCGAGATACAGGACAACAACATCGGACGCAATGCCGACGAGCTGCTGCGCAAGGTAGAAGCTGCACAGTTTGTTGCCACACACGATGGAGAAGTATGCCCTGCCAAGTGGAAGAAAGGAGCGGAAACTTTGAAGCCGAGCATCGACCTTGTAGGAAAGATTTGATAAGTAATAGGAGGAGCGGGCGCTTTCACCATAGAAAGACGTCCGCTTTCCTTTAAGACGTCCGCAGTACTTGTACAGAAGTACTGTAGTACTTTCAAAGGAGTACCGCAGTACTTTCGAAGGAGTATTGGAGTACTTCCTCACAAGTTCTGCAACTACTCTATATCAAACATATTAAAAGACTATTTTCTCACCCCAAACACCCTATTAATCATGTTAGAAACAACTATATTAGACCAGGTGCGGAGCGTATTCCAGCATTTGGAAGCCCGCTACGTCTTTCACATCACCTATCATCCGGGTCACGAGCAGGCACAAGAGCTTATCGGATTCTTGAAGGATGTGGCAAGCTGTTCCGACAAGCTCTCCTGCCGGATGAGTGAGATAGAGAACCCCGTGTTGGAGTTCACATTGCTGAAAGACGATGTGGAAACCGGCATCAAGTTCCGCGGCATCCCCGGCGGACACGAGTTCACTTCCCTCCTACTTGCCGTGCTGAATGCCGATGGAAAGGGGAAAAATCTGCCGGACGAAGCAATTCGTCGCCGCATCCGGGCGTTGCAAGGCGACATCAGCCTGCAAACGTATGTATCGCTTACTTGCACCAACTGTCCGGATGTGGTGCAGGCACTGAACATCATCGCATTGCTGAATCCGCACGTCACCCACGAGATGGTGGACGGGGCGCTTAATCAAGAGGAAGTGGATGCGCTGAAGATACAAGCCGTGCCGTCAGTCTACGCTAATGGCAAGCTGCTTCACGTAGGTCGCGGTTCTTTAGGAGAGCTTTTGCAGAAGCTGGAAGAAGCCTTCGGCAGTGCTCCGCAAGAGGACGAAGCGCCGATAGAGAGAGATTTCGACGTGCTGGTATTGGGCGGCGGACCAGCCGGAACTTCCGCAGCCATCTACTCTGCACGCAAGGGCCTACGGGTGGCGATTGTTGCCGAGCGCATAGGCGGACAGGTAAAAGAGACGGTAGGCATAGAAAACCTTATCTCCGTGCCGCAGACTACTGGTGCAGAACTTGCCAACGCACTCCGCACACATATAGAGCACTATCCGATAGAGATTTTCGAGGAGCGTAAGATAGAGAAAGTAGAGTTGCAGGGAACGGAAAAAAGTGTCTCCACCGTAGGCGGCGAGGTGTTCCATGCACCGGCGGTAATCATTGCCACAGGGGCAAGCTGGCGCAAACTGAATGTGGAGGGCGAAGCGGAATACATAGGACGCGGCGTGGCATTCTGTCCGCATTGCGACGGTCCGTTCTATCAAGGCAAGCATGTGGCGGTTATCGGTGGAGGTAACTCGGGGATTGAAGCTGCCATCGACCTGGCAGGCATCTGCCGGAAGGTAACGGTATTCGAATTTGCCGATACACTGAAAGCCGACCAAGTGCTGCAAGAGAAAGCCCGGAGCCTGCCGAATGTGGAAATCTTCACCTCGTCACAGACCGTAAAAGTCGATGGAAACGGGGAAAAAGTAACTTCTATCCGCATCAAGGACCGCCTTACCGGCGAGGAACGCGACTTCCCGTTAGACGGCATCTTCGTGCAAATCGGTTTGGCAGCCAACAGCGCTCCTTTCCGCAACAAGCTGGAAACGACTCCGACCGGGGAGATTAAGATTGACGCTTTCTGCCGTACCACACTTCCGGGGGTATATGCGGCAGGGGATGTATCGAATGTTCCCTACAAGCAGATAGTCATTGCCATGGGCGAAGGGGCAAAGGCAGCACTCTCGGCATTCGATGACCGTATCCGTGGAGTGATTTAGAAAATATCACCCATAAAAGTATAGGCAGGGGGCACACGTTAAGGATTGGCAAGCTTCAGTTCCTGAATCAGATTTCCTGCCTTCCCATACTTCTCAATCATAAACAGTATGTAGCGTACATCTACCCCGATGGTGCGCTGCATCTTCGGCTCATAAAGGATGTCGCTGCTCATGGCTTCCCAGTTCCCATCGAAGGCAAGCCCCAGAAGTTCTCCTTTGGCATTGAACATGGCACTGCCGGAATTGCCTCCCGTAATGTCATTATTGGAGATAAAGCAGACATTCATTTCTCCCTTCTCATCGGCATATCTACCGAAATCACCGGAGGAAAGAAGGGATAGCAACTCAGGCTGCACTTCAAAATCCACATCGCCTGCATGGGCTCTGACTTTCTCCAGAATACCTTTCGCGGTGGTATAATAATCATATTCCGCTCCGTCGAAGGGGGCATAACCGCAGACAGTGCCAAAACTCAAACGCATGGTGGAGTTGGCGTCGGGATAGAAGTTACGGGATGCGTACATACGTCGCACGGCAGAGTTGAACAAACGTTCATTCCGCTCGATTTCACCGGAAGCCTGCTGTACCTGCATATTCATCTCGAATAGCTTCGTGATGAGGTCGATGCCCAAGTTGATGGCAGGGTCATTATATATCTGATAGGTGGTGTCCTGCTCCAGAAAACGCTTCAATCCACGGGGGGTGGTCAGCTCCGAGCGGGCATAAAGACTATCCACATAGGTACGCTCGTTACCTCCGTATTCTGTCGCAATCGTCTGGTAGAGCTCGGGCAGATAGGTGGAATCCACTTGGGAGCGGTATTCTTTCAACAGTGCTGTAAACACTTCCTTGTCAATGCCCAAGTCCAGATTGGCATATTTCTCAACGATAGCTTTCAGATTGGCAACCACCGTTTTCTCTTCCCCCTCAAAGTCGAAGTTGAGGATGGACAAAGCAAGCTGCACCAGTTCCGGACCGTTCAGGAAAGATTCGGCAAAGTAAGCTCTGGCACGATAAGCATCACGGCGGCTCTTGTAGTTCAGCTCCAGGTCGGAAAAAAGATGCAGCAGATGTTCCCGCTCCTCCGGTGTCTGCTGTATCCAGCGACGGAGTTCGGTCTCCATGGCACGCTTCTTGTCCAGCACATGCAGTTTCTTGATGGTGCGGTTCACTCCTATGCTGTTCTTCCAATAATTGGAACTTTCGTCGTATTTGGAAGCGTACTTGATGCGGATGCTGTCACGGCTATCCATTTCACGCTTCCAGATGGCCTGCTTCACACCACGGACATCTATCTGAGCCTGGTTGGTGGTGGTCATCATCTCTTCGATGCCAAAAGAGGAAAGATAGCGTTCCGTACTGCCCGGATAGCCCATCGTCATACAGAAGGAACCCTCACGATAGCCGTCCAGGGATATCGGAGCCACGTATTCGGGATGGTAGGGAACATTGTCGGGAGAGTAGTCGGCAGGACGGTTGTCTTTGCCGGCATAGATACGGAATACGGCGAAGTCGCCCGTATGGCGTGGCCATACCCAGTTGTCAGTGTCCCAGCCGAACTTGCCCACTGAAGAAGGGGGTGCAAATACCAGACGCACATCATTGTAGTCGCGATAAACGGAAAGCCAGAATTCATTGCCTCCATAGTAAGCATCCACAATGCCTATCAGCGTGGAGTCTTTACGAGAAACCTCTTCGCCAATGACCAGCATCACCGAATCTACTACACTTGTACGCTCAGATTCGTTCATATCCGGTTTTACTGCTCCAAGTACCCGACGGGTCACGTCTTGCTGGTGCAAGAGGAAGCGGACGTAAAGTTCCGGATTAGGCAGTTCTTCACTAAGATTACGTGCCACAAAGCCGTCTTTCAGATAGTCGTGCTCCACAGACGAGTGTTGCTGTATGCTGCTGAAGCCGCAGTGATGATTGGTAAACACCAGCCCGTCCCCGGACACCACCACTCCGGAACAAAAGCCTCCGAAGCTGACTACCGCATCCTTCAGAGACGGGCGTTTCGTATTGTATAGCTTGTTGACAGACATCTGCAAGCCCAACTCTTTCATGGTCTGGCGTGTCTGCTTGTTCAGATTTCCCAGCATCCACATCCCTTCATCCGCTTGTCCCGGCAGAGAAAAAAGGAAGCAGACAGCTATCAGTATAAATCTTATTTTCATTCCGTCAATTCTTGTATTATTCAGTAATCAGCCTCAATTGCTTGGCACCCGTACGCGCCTTGAGCCACTCCGCAATCTTTTCCTTCTCGTGCGCACCCGGATGCTTGCCGAATTTCAAGACGGCAAGGGTCACAGTATCCACCCGTACAGAATCTACCGCCAGTTCAATCGCATGAGATATTGATACGGTCTTTACCGACGGGTAGAGCACTTTCAGTTCTGGGATAATCTTCTTGCCCAATTCATCGAAGGTTTTGTATCTTTCCAAATTCTGCTCCAGTGTGGCAATCTTCTGTTTCTGTTCCACCAGACGCTGCTCACTGTTCTTGTAGAAGTCTTCCATCACCATGGCACGGATGGAAGAAATATCCACCGCTTCATTGTTCATACCTTGGAGGACTATCAGCTTGGTATTGTCCAGCTTATAGTCTTTCATCTTGCTGCGGGCAATGGCGATGGAAGCTTCGGGCACCTCCTGCCCAATCAGCACGACACGTATTTCGTGGCCCTTGCCCTCGTGATGGATTTTCTTGTCCAGCACCTGCGTATTCTCAAAGGAGAGCTGCTCGTTGACAAAACGGTTGGCAGCACTCTCAAAGAAGGTATCCTGGACGATACCTACCGTCAGATAGACAGCGGGACACATGGTCAGGATAGCAATCAGGACAATATATTTACGTACTTTCTTCTCCCGGTTCTTATCCACAAACTCCTTGCGCTGGAAGTGCATCACGCGCACGCCCAGGAAAGTGGCAAGACTGATAAACACGGAATTGATGAAATAAAGATAGAATGCACCGAGGAAATAAATCAAGTTACCCGTTGCCAGCCCGTAGCCTGCCGTACAGAGAGGCGGCATCAAAGCCGTGGCAATGGCAACACCCGGAATCACATTTCCTTTCTCTTTGGTAGAGAGCGCCGTCACACCTGCCAAGCCACCCATCAAGGCGATGAATACGTCATAAATGGTGGGTGACGTACGTGCCAGCAATTCCGACTGCCCCTCGGCAACGGGACTCACCAGAAAGAAAATGGTAGCAGTGGTCACACTGAACAAGGTAGTTATCAAGAAGCTCTTCAAAGACCGCTTCATCAATTCAAAATCATTCAACCCCACAGAAAGCCCCACGCCCATGATAGGCCCCATCAGCGGCGAGATGAGCATGGCACCGATAATCACGGCTGTGGAGTTTACATTCAATCCCAACGAGGCCATGAATATGGCGAATATCAGAATCCAAAGATTGGCTCCTTTGAATTCCACTCCCTTACGGATGGAATCTACAGTTTCCAGTTCATTGTCCTTGTCTTTACGCAAATCAAGATAGTCTTTCAGAAAAGTCTTGATAGCGAAGGTATTTCTGTTGTCAGAATCCATGATATTTACAATTTGACGATTTACTATTCAGTAGTTTATTTCTTTATCAACCAGCTGATGACGGGTATGCTGCCGAGAGGCATATCACGCCGCACGATATAGGCCACAAAGACCAGCAACAAAACGGTACGGTACACCATACGCAGGTAGATATTTTCTATCGGGACATATTCGGCAGCCAGATAGAGTACTGCCGCAAGCAGCACATAACTACCGATAGCCTTCAGGTCATACTGAATGGGATACTTCTTCTGCCCTACGAAATAGGACAGAAGCATGGCGATACCATAGCCACAGAATCCTGCCCAGGCACAAGCCATATAACTGTATCGGGGAATCAGAAGTATGTTCATCACTACCAGCACCGCGCAACCTATCAGGGAGAAGTAGGCTCCCCAACGCGTTTCGTCAATCAGCTTGTACCAGAAGGAAAGATTGAAATAGATACCCATAAAGATTTCGGCAGCCATCACGATAGGCACTACCCGCAATCCCGGCCAGTAATCAGGGCCGATGATATAGCGCAAAATATCCAGATAGAACATGACAGCCAGGAATGCCAGCAGTGTAAAGATGATGAAAAACTTCATGGCCTGCGCATATACCTGCTTATTGTCTTTGTCCCGGCTCTTTCCGAAGACAAAAGGCTCGTATGCATAGCGGAAAGCTTGTGTAAGCATCGCCATCACCATAGCAATTTTGCTGGCAGCTCCATAAATGCCCAACTGCACAGTAGCTTCCGCCTCATCCGGATAGACAAAAGGAAAAATAATCTTATCGGCCACCTGATTCAAGATACCCGCCAAGCCAAGTACCAGTAACGGCAGACTGTAAGCAAGCATCCGCTTCAACAGTTTTTTATCCAGCACATAAGCAAACCCGCGTAACTCCGGAATCATGCAAAGCATAATGGTAGAGGTGCATATCAGATTGAAAAGGAAGGCATAGCCCACGTCATCCCCTTTCATCCCTACATAATAGACCAGATTCAGTGCTATATTCAGGAAGATGAACAGCAGTTTGAGTGCCGCAAACTTAATGGGACGCTTCTTGTAGCGCAAATAAGCGAAAGGAATGCTTTGAATAGCATCCATCGCCACCACAATCATCATCATGCCCACGTACCAGGGATGCTCACTGTACTCCATCCATCCGGCAATAGGGTCGAGAAACAGCAGCCCCAATGCAAGGAAAGTAAGCGCCCCCATACTCACACTGAGTAATGTCGTGGAGTACACACGCATCGGGTCATCCTCCCCTTTATTGGCAAAGCGGAAGAAACCGGTTTCCATGCCGCACGTCAATAATACCAGCATGAGGGCCACCCACGCATATACATTCGTCACTACGCCATAGCCGCCACTCTGTGCGGACATCGCCATGGTATATACGGGCACCAGCAGGTAATTGAGGAAACGCCCCACAATACTGCTCAGCCCATAAATGGCAGTTTCTTTTGCCAATGATTTTAATCCGGCCACTTCTTTTTAATGATTAATGGTTAGTGATTAATGATTAATGAATCACTCGTCGCCAAACAAGGTACGCTGGCTACTATAGAGACTCCGCCCCAAATGCTTGTAGGCAAGCTCCGTCACTTCACGCCCACGGGGGGTACGTTTCAGGAAACCCTCTTTTATCAAGAACGGTTCATAGACTTCCTCTATCGTGCCGGCATCTTCGCCCAAAGCGGTGGCAATGGTGGTCAGTCCCACCGGGCCGCCTTTGAACTTGTCAATGATGGTGCAGAGTATCTTATTATCTATCTCATCCAGACCGTATTTGTCGATATTCAGGGCTTCGAGGGCAAACTGTGCAATTTCCGTATCGATACTCCCCGAACCTTTCACTTGGGCAAAATCGCGTACACGCCGCAGCAATGCATTGGCAATACGCGGTGTGCCACGGCTGCGGCTCGCAATCTCGGTGGCAGCCCTTACGGAGCAAGGCACATCGAGGATGCCGGACGAACGACGGATAATGCCGCTCAACACATCATCATCGTAATATTCCAGATGCAGGTTGATACCGAAACGGGCACGCAACGGAGCTGTCAACAGACCGCTACGCGTGGTAGCTCCCACCAGCGTGAAAGGATTCAAATCAATCTGTATGCTTCGGGCAGAAGGGCCTTTGTCTATCATGATGTCTATGCGGTAGTCCTCCATGGCTGAGTACAGATATTCCTCCACTACGGGGCTCAACCGGTGTATTTCGTCGATGAAAAGTACATCATTGGGCTCCAGGCTGGTAAGCACTCCCGCCAAATCCCCCGGCTTGTCGAGTACCGGACCGGAAGTTATCTTGAAACCTACGCCCAGTTCGTTGGCTATGATATTGCTGAGTGTTGTTTTTCCCAATCCGGGAGGGCCGTGAAGCAACACATGGTCCAGCGCCTCGCCACGCAGGCGGGCAGCTTTCACAAATATGCGCAGATTGTCCACCACCTTGTCCTGCCCGCTGAAATCCTCAAAATTCAACGGACGGAGAGCATTCTCGAAATCACGTTCTCGGCTGGTGACGGGCTGCTGGTTGCGTATATCAAAATCTTCTTGTTCCATACTATCTATCATGTTCCAAACACTGCTTTATTTCCTATTGATTTTTCCACATTACCGTAACAATCCCAACTGTCTGTAGGCTTCTCTGACCTCATCCACAAATTGCCTATATGAAGGAAGCAGATGCAACTTTTCCAATTCCAACCTCGCACCAATGGAAGCATATAGTTCACTAATATCCAAATCCTTCCTATGCCTACGTGTCGTAGTCCGATTAGATTTACCTATGGCTTGTATAATGGTAGCCTTAGGATCAAGATAAAGTTCCGGCATACGATTTATACCCAATTCTTCATCCGACATCCTTGTACCCATTTCCTCTTTTAATAGTTCTTTGTCAGCAAGCATCCATGCTTCTACCATCCTCACTGGAACAATAGGAATCAGACTCTTGCAAATCTCCCCTTTCTTATCAGACAAGAACTCTTTGGCCGGATTTATCTTTTCAGCATAGGCTCTTTTAGTATCCTTACTATCAGCATCTGTATGGACACAAAGTATATCCATACCCATCTCTTCCATTCCTCGACGTGAAGCTTTCTCTACATATTCATTAAAACTAAGTCGCACTTTTTCCACAGTCAAGCATTTCACGTATGGTTCTAAATCATTCTCGCATTCAAAAGCCACATCAATAAAAGTCCTTTCCACCACACTCTGCAAGAAACGTACATCCGTAGGGCCTTCCGTGATTAATCCAATAAATAATTGTCTAGCCATATTACCACTCCTTTAGGGTATTTTCTAAGTACTCCTTAATCATTTGCAAAGAAAGCTTTCGTTCTTGCTCAGAGAAATTGATAGTCAATTGCCCTTCTTTAGGAACTTGTATAATTTTCGAAACATCGAGTTTCACCTTATTGCCCGATGGCAAAGAAAGCACTCTTGATTTCATCTCCGCAAAATGGATGGAAACATTCAAATCATCTTCCCATTTCTGAATTTCACCGACAAAAACGGTAGAATGCGTATTCACAATCACTTGTCTTAAAGGTAGATCATGGTCTTCAAAGTTAGTGGTCAAATCCTTCAATAATTTCGCCATTGATTTTATCCTAAATGGGTGAATGCCATTCTCCGGTTCTTCAAAACAAAGCAAACCGGAGTATTTCATATCGTGTTGCAGGATGCAAAGCGTAAGCAATCGCAACGTACCCTCGGACAACACGCGGGAAGAGTATTTCTTTCCGTCCACATTCTTCAGATAAATGATATACTGCTTGTTTTCTGTATCATCTTCTACAAAGACCTGGGTATAGTTGGGAATAAAACTATTTAATTCACGAGATATCTCTACCAATGAATATTTATCTTCCTGCTGAATCCTAAATAATGCTGCAGCCAGGTTTTTCCCAGAAACACCAATGACATCTTCTCCCGTCCTCTTACTTGTGGGTTGACGTAAATCCTCCGGGTTCAACTGTAAGAAACGCCAACTGATCATTTCCTGCTTCACGGCCAGAATATGGCGGAAATCAACAGAATCAATGCTGCTCAATACCGTACGCGTAGCATTTCTCAGGGGAAAACTTCGCTTGTTACCTCCACCACCATCTTGAGGAACAAATACCGTAGGCAATTCATTTTGCTCTTGTGTATAGATATAAGGTTGACCACGTTTCCCTGTAATTACTTTAGGTCTCCAAAATTCTATTTGTTCTTTAGGCAAAAGTTTTATCCATTTGTCTTCTTGATGTTTCAATGTAGCCAAATGTTCATAAACAACTTCTAAATCATCAATACCACTGGAGTTTACAAAGCGATGTATTTTTAGTTCATAACGCAACCTCGTATATTTCAATCTTGCAGTAGCTCCCCAAGCATCAGTCACTTCACGATTTACCAGCACTTCCACACAAAACTCCATTTCATCGGCATAAGCATGTTCATCATACTGAGTGAATAGTTCAAACAAATCACCTCTTTGCCCTTCTCTGAATGCTGTATGTATTTTGTCCACTTCAGCCAAGCGTGACAACAGATTCAATGCATCAAACAAGTTACTCTTCCCAGCAGCATTTGTTCCTGCAACAATGGTCAAAGGGGTAAACTCCATTTCAAAATTATGAAATGACTTAAAACCATTTATTTTAAGATAAGTAATCATAGGGATATTCCTTTTGTTTCCTGCAAAATAACGAATTTATTTTGAGATAGCACTCATCCCCTTTCTTTTTTCACATAAGTAAAAGGCGTATGACATACCTAGTACGCTCCATACAACGGAATATTATGCTGCCCGGAGGCAAATTACAGAAAAAACGATAGAAGTAGCAAGATATATACTTGAAATATATTTGCAGGCTCACACTTTCTTCCTACATTTGTGCAGAATAACCAGCCATTTACTGACAGCAAGCCGAATCTCCCCCCTGCTGAAAGCACAATGCATAGAACACGCTACTTATGAAAGAAGAAATATCCTTTACCCAAGTCCCCTTCGACTACCCCTTATGCCTCAACGGGCAATGCCCCAAGGCTGCCACCTGCCTCCGCCAGCTCGCCATGCAGAGCATGCCTACCGAAAAGGATTACTGGAAAATCATCAGCCCCAAACGCCTTGCCACCGTCAAAGGGGAATGCCCCTTCTACCGCTCCAGTCAGAAGGCGCGTTACGCCAAAGGCTTCATGAACATGCTGAACAGCCTACCCTACAACAAGCGGGGAATCGCCATCGCCAACCTGATAGCCGGCTTCGGCCAACGCACCTACTACCGCGCCCGCAAAGGCGAACGCCTGCTGCTCCCCGAAGAGCAACAATCCGTACTGAACGTCTTCAGACATCTGGATGCCGGCATGGCTACAGAATTTGATAGTTACGCAGAAGGCTACCTTTGGTAACACACTGACCATCAGAGACTAATTTTGCCAACTCTTTGCCTCACCTTTGGCAAAACTTTGCCATGCCTATGGCAAAAGTTTGCCAACGCGGTGGCAAAGTCTTGCCAATAAGGTGGCAAAAACTTGTCAACTTGTTGGCAAGAAGAGCAAAATACAGTTTAACGATTTTCATTCCCCATCAGCGCTTCATAAACTCCTTGCGCTCCTCCTCTGGAAACTTCTCTATGGCATAGCGCAACATCGTTCGCGGCATCGTCCTGCAATACTTCTCCAAGAATTGTACCAGCAAGTCCTTGTCCCGCTTACCCATCTCCCGGAGCATCCATCCTACCGCCTTTTGCATCAAGTCATGCTTATGATGGAGCAGCCGTTCCGAAAGGGCTAATATATCGATGAAATCACCATTTTTGATAAGAGTATAGGTAGATACCACAGCAATGCGCTGGTCCCAAAGCAGCGGACTATCCACCAGCCGGTAGAGGTCTTTACGAAGTTTGTCTTTCAAATATTCGCCCACAATGCCGGGGGCAGACAAATCGACCAAATCCCAATTATTGATACGGCCCGTTTGCGAAAGGTAAAAGTCATAAATCTCCTTTTTCCCCTTTTCATCGCTCTTTTTGAATCGCTCCACCAACATCAGCAAGGCACAAAGGCGACACTCGTGCCATTCACTCTGAAGCAAGGTTGCCATTACCCCAAAAGGTTCGTGCTTGTGCTGCTTTGCCACCTGCCGGGTGTTGGGTACCACCACTCCCAGAAACTTATCCCCCTCGCCATACTGCCCCTTTCCGGTCTTGAAGAAACGGGGAAGATACTCCCTTTTCACCGGGTCGATATACGCCTCCAATTCCTGCTGAATCTGTACCGAGATGCACGCCACTTCTTCTGCCGAAAGCACACGTTCGCACAAGACGGTTTCCACTGCTTCATTCTTCTTTTTCATCCTTCTCTCATTTGATTTACACGGATTTGAATTCATCCACCAATGGACAAAAATACAACATTTATATAGAAACTATGGAAAGTTATCTTTAATTTTGCAACCGGTATGTCCAATCCTTAAAACCGTACGACATGTATAAAGCTGTTTTGGGAGCAATCTGCTGCCTTTCTTTCGCACTATCCTTACATGCACAATCTCCACAAGAAAAGGGGTTGCAAAGCATCAGCCGCACTTCAGCCAAGGCTATTGTCGGCTTTCTGGCCGATGATGAGCTGCAAGGACGCGAAGCAGGCATGCACGGTTCACGACTGGCTGCCCGCTATCTGGCATCCTGCCTGAAAGAAGCCGGCATTGCCCCGCTGGAAAAGGACAATTATTACCAGCCCTTCGAGGCTTACAACAAGGAACGCCAACAACGGGGACGGTGGCAAGTGCATCCCGACTCCATCGCCATCCTTAAACAAGGCGTCCACCGCATCCTGCAGATGAGTAATGTATTGGGAACCATCCCGGGAGAACGACCGGATGAATATGTCATCGTAGGTGCCCACTTCGACCATCTGGGTGTGGACGAGACGCTGGCAAACGACCGGATATACAACGGTGCAGACGACAATGCCTCCGGTGTCTCTGCCGTCCTGCAGATAGCTCGTGCATTTCTTGCCACCGGACAGAAGCCTCTGCGCACGGTCATCTTTGCCTTTTGGGATGGGGAAGAAAAGGGATTGCTCGGCTCAAAATACTTTGTACAAAGCTGTCCTTTCATCAGCCAGGTGAAAGGTTATCTCAATTTCGACATGATAGGCCGTAACAATAAGCCCGAGCAGCCTCAACACGTTGTCTACTTCTACACCGCCGCCCACCCCGTATTCGGCGACTGGCTGAAGCAGGACATTGCACGCTACAGCTTGCGCCTGCAACCGGACTACCGCGCCTGGGACCGCCCCACGGGAGGAAGTGACAATGCTTCTTTTGCCCTGTGCAACATCCCCATCATCTGGTACCACACAGACGGACATCTCGATTATCACCAGCCTTCGGACCACACCGACCGGCTGAACTGGGAAAAAATGATAGAAATAACCAAAGCAGCTTTCCTCAACGCCTGGAATCTTGCCAACGAAAACAAATATTAATCCACTAGAAACAAAGTAACGATACATGGTTTTAAATTACATCTGGGTAGCTTTCTTCGTCATCGCATTCATCGTAGCCCTCTGCAAACTCATCTTTATGGGTGATGTGGAGATATTCACAGAACTCGTCAACTCCACCTTCTCCTCTTCCAAAACAGCTTTTGAAATATCCCTGGGACTGACGGGAATACTCGCCCTCTGGCTCGGCGTGATGAAAATAGGCGAAAACAGCGGCATGATCAATGCCCTCTCCCGTTGGCTGAGTCCGGTATTCTGCCGTCTCTTTCCCGAAATACCGAAAGGACATCCTGCCATGGGCTCCATTTTCATGAATCTCTCTGCCAACATGCTGGGGCTGGACAATGCCGCTACTCCAATGGGGCTGAAAGCCATGAAGGAACTTCAGGAACTAAACCCGAAAAAGGACACCGCCACCAATCCGATGGTCATGTTCCTTGTCCTCAACACCTCGGGACTGATACTTATCCCCGTCAGCATCATGATGTATCGCTCGCAGATGGGTGCCGCCCAACCCACGGACATCTTTATCCCCACACTGATAACGACTGCCATCTCGACCATTGTCGGTGTCATTGCCGTCAGCATTGCACAACGCATCAACCTGTTGAACAAGCCCATACTTATCCTGATTGGCTGCATCAGTCTTTTCTTTGCCGCGCTCATTTATCTGTTCACACAGATTAGCCGTGATGAAATGGGTGTATATTCCACTTTGATTGCCAACATACTGCTGTTCTCCATCATCCTGCTGTTCATCCTCTGGGGGCTATGGAAGAAAATCAATGTATACGATGCCTTTATAGAAGGAGCCAAAGAAGGCTTTACCACTGCCGTACGCATTATCCCTTATCTGGTTGCTTTTCTCGTTGGAATCGCCGTTTTCCGCACTTCCGGCGCCATGGATATACTGGTGAACGGTATCGGTTATGTAGTAGGACTATTCGGTGTAGATACCAGCTTTGTAGGTGCCCTACCCACTGCCCTGATGAAGTCACTGAGCGGCAGCGGTGCCAACGGACTGATGATTGACACCATGAAACAGTATGGCGCCGATTCATTTGTAGGACGCATGAGTTGCGTGGCACGTGGCGCTTCGGACACCACATTCTATATTCTTGCGGTGTATTTCGGCAGCGTAGGTATCACCAAAACGAGGAATGCCGTGACGTGTGGGCTGATTGCCGATTTTTCCGGCATCATTGCAGCCATCATCATCAGTTACTTATTCTTCTTTTAAAAGAACTAGCTTAATCGCAAGAACGTAATTTCAATCGTACATCGTAAATCATTAAATCGTAAATAAAATGATTAGTTATCAGACAGACGGCGTGGAAATGCCATCCATCAAGAAGCGTGAAACCACGGAATGGATAAAATCCGTAGCCGCCACTTACGGAAAAAGAGTCGGTGAAATCGCCTACATCTTCTGCTCGGACGAGAAGATACTCGAAGTGAACCGCCAATATCTGCAACACGATTATTACACAGATATCATCACTTTCGACTACTGTGAAGGCAACCGCCTTAGCGGTGACCTCTTCATCAGCCTCGATACCGTACGCACCAATGCGGAACAGTTCGCCGATAACAACTACGAACGTGAACTGTACCGGGTCATCATCCACGGCATCCTCCACCTTTGCGGCATCAATGACAAAGGGCCGGGAGAACGGGAGATTATGGAGGAGGCGGAGAATAAGGCGCTGGCGATGCGGTAATTCCAAAGAATAAAAACTCTGTCTTGATAAAGTGCTGATTTTACCAAGACAGAGTATTTAAGAAAAACAAGTTACTTTGCCAACACAGCGATAACTAACGGTTGTTGATATTTGTCTGTTCCTGATTCGATGCGGGCATCCACACCATCTATAGTTATTCTAATAAGTTCAACACTGCCATAACCATCATTATACTTCCAATGGGAAATAATGGAATGTTCCTCTTCGTCACCAAAGATATAGGGGCAAACAAAGGTACGTGTCAACACTTCAGGCTTCTTGTCATATTTATATCCATCCCATAATACATCAAAGATTGCCAAAGTAAAAAGTCCGTCCCTGCTTTCCACATAGATACAGTCCGGTCCGGTAAAGTCATCTTTAGAATCGGGTTCTACCAATTTATAGGAGTAATCTTTCTCTCTCAAAGCAGGCTTACCATTTCTTCCAAGACCGGTTTGCATTCCCTCAATCAAATCATTGCCATTTTCATCGACAAATGCTAAATTGTATCCATAATGAATAGGAGGATAAGAGTCTTCCTCACTTTTGCAACCCATGAAAATCAAAGGGAATAAAGCAGTCAATAACAAAAATCTAAAATTTCTCATAATATATTTTCTGAAGTGAAACATACAAACTTACTCTATCATATTGATAAATCTATCTTCTATAGGACTAACATCATAAGCTGTATACCAACCATTATATCGTCCATATAAAAAACATAAGATACTCTCTATTTATCTAAGCTAACAAGAGCTTGAGGATAAAATTTGTCAAAACCTTCAAGAATCGGACTCTCCACATCATCTATTGTAAGACGGATAAGTTCTGCCTCCCGATAATCAGTATCAAACTTCCAATAAGAAACAATCGTATGTACTTTCTCATCACCGAATATATGCTTACAGGCAAGTTTATGAGTAAGGACTTCCGGCTTCTTATGCCCATACCAGTCTTCCATGCAGACATCAATGCGTAGCGATTGATAGCCACTTACCTTTCCTAATATTAATGATTTGGTATCAAAATAATCATCTTCCGTTGATTTGATAAACTCAAAAGTATAAGTTCCGCGTAATAAAACAGAATCCCTCTCGCTGTTTATTTCAAATGGTACATCTGCAAGCAAATCATTACCCGATTTATCTATGAATGCTAAATAGTATCTATAGAGATGAGGCGGGTAAGAGTCCAATTTATGTTCACAACCGGCAAAGCATATCGCAAACAATAACAATGAATAGATATATACTCTTCTCATAATGCGTCATTTTAAGGGTGAAACATACAGATTTTCTCTGTCGTATTGATAGTTCCTATCATCTGTAGGATTCACATTATTTCCACTAAACCAGCCATTACCAGTGCCATACCACCCCCAGTTCATATGAAAATATATGCGACCAGAACCAAAAGAAGTAGTAGTGGGATTCATATAATTAGGGAATCCACAACTTGAATAACTTGGATTTGTAGAACGGTTTACAAGATACTCCACAAAATAGCTATAGGAACTTCCATATTCTTCCGCACCATCACAAACCCATGCATGCCCTTTCCAAGTTATTCCGATAAAATTTTTCCTGTCACCTGTCATATATACAGGACGTCCTCTAAAATAGATTTCACTTTCTACATCCCACATGTCATGATCCTTTTTAGATACTGCATACCCCATTGCCTCAAAACCTCTTTTGGCATCACCTAAGGAAGCTCCAGATTCGTCTTTACCATATTCCATATTCACGGCTTTACCAATCATCGCTATTAGAGATTGAGATGCAGAAGTCGGTCTATCATTAGCCATACCGCTCCAGTCAAAGGATTGAGGCCATTCATGATACTTCTCAATCTGAGCCATAGCAATGGCAACACAGCCAGCAGGATATTCATTCGGACATAATGCACTATATCCTCCCTCCTGCCCCCATTTTGTATTCATCAAAGGCCCAACTTTTCTGTTATTACTATTATATCCTACTATTGTAAACTCAAGAGGAGAACCATAAAAATTAGCCTTTTCTACAAGACTTTCATAATCTGATTGTGAGAGAAAAGATCTTGCAGAACTTAAAGGACCAAACGAATATCCCGGACACAAAGTATACAATTCGCCTAACCTTTCACGAAACATTGTCCCATCACTATAATGATCAGAAGTAGCATCACGTGTTGTGGCAGGCAGTATTTCGTAAGCCTCCCACATAGAGCGCATATTTGCCAAAGTCTCGGCATTTTGCATATCGCTTTCCTTAATAGCCCAATTTGTTTCATCCATCCAAATAGAAAAGCCACTCTGCTTAGCTTTTTCTATATTGATAGAGTTAGTATCTGAATATGCCAGAATCGGATAGTAATTCTTGGTAGCACCTACTATAACAAAACCACCGCCTTCATAATTTATTATATACATAGAAGGCGTATTGTCTTCACCGTAAACCGTCTTAATATCTTTTACTGTTTTACCAGAAAAGGCATCTGGCTCAATAGAGCCATTTCTTGTTGTCACCGCATCTTTACCATTAGCAGCTAAAAACAAGCCGGCCACCTCTGTGGCTTGACTAACCGGCACAAAGCTTTCATCATTTACAATGTCTACACAATCAGCATCCACTTCTATAGGAAGGGGTTCCATGCTATTCTCACTGCATGAACAAAATGCTGATACAATCCAAGCATACAATAAATACTTTTTCATACGCATTAATTTTTAAAGTTAACAAAAGAGATTATTATAAATATAAGGCAGGCTACGCCTGCCTTATATTTATTTCTTCACCGAAAAGCGATAGATGCAATGACTGTCATACTTTTCTCCCGGCTTCAGCAACGCCGAAGGCCATTCCGGCTTGTTGGGCGTATCGGGATATTTCTGCGTCTCCAAACAGACGGACGCACGATGACCGTACACGATACCTTTCTTTCCGGTCAGTGTGCCATCCAGGAAGTTACCGGCATAAATCTGAATGCCCGGTTCGTTGGTATAGACATCAAGCACAATACCCGTTGAGGGAGATTCGAGGGTGGCACACGGACGGGTGATGTCACCCTTCGTATTGAGTACCCAGTTATGGTCATAGCCCTTGCCGTTCTTCAATTGCTCAAAGTCATTGTCAATGCGGGCGCCAATGGCTGTAGGAGTGCGGAAATCCATATCCGTACCTTCTACGGAAGCTATCTCACCGGTAGTCATGAAGGTACTGTCCACGGGAGTATAGGCATCTGCATCGATGGTAAGCAGATAATCCGAATTGGACTTGGAGGGATCGCCATCCAGATTGAAGTAAGAGTGGTTCGTCATGTTGATGACAGTGGTACGGTCTGTTTCGGCACTGTAACGAATGTCGATGGCATCGTCATCTGTCAGCGAGAAAGTGACCTTGCAGGTCAGGTTACCCGGGAAACCCTCCTCTCCGTCTTTCGACAGATAAGTCAGTTCTAAAACCTGATTACTCAACTGGCGGGCATCGAACACTTGATATTGGTATCCCTTGGGACCTCCATGCAGGCAATGACCGTAATTGTTGCGCGGCAGCTGATACTCTACCCCATCCACCGTAATCTTACCCTGGTTGATTCGGTTGGCATAACGTCCGATGGTAGCGCCGAAATCCGAAGGGAACTTGATGTAGTCCTGAATGGAATCGAAGCCCAGCACCACATCACGCATAACGCCATCCTTGTCCGGCACCATCACTGATACAATACGTCCACCGAAATTCGTAATACAAACTTCCATACCATTCTTATTCTCCAAAACAAACAAGTCTGTCTGCTTGCCATCCACTTCCGTACGGAAGTTCGCAGGTTCCAGTCCAGAAGCAGTCTTTTCACTCGCCTGTTTGCCCGTGCAAGCCGATGCCAATAGCATCACGCTTGCCAACAAAGTCATCATCTTATTCATAAATACAATATTGGTTACTGTTTAGACTATCATTTTTTCAACAAGAACTGCTCCGCACGTCCCGGAGTGAACAACTCCCACAAAGAAGCAACCGTCCAGCCCGGAGCGAAGATATTGTTGTAATATCCCTTTCCGTTACGTCCGTAATCCCAATTGGTATGCTGCACCACTTCCGGGTAATAGCCTACTTTGGCAATGCCACACATGTGCCCTTCATACGGCAGTAACTGGCGCATGGAAGTGGATATCACCTCGGCAAAGTCAGAGAAGCGCGGCTCGTTGTACTCCTTGGAGAGCCAATGCAGCACATCGGCAAATTCGAAGATAAATACATCGATATGGTTATTCTCTACCGACACATTTCCCCAACCACGGGTTTTCAAGCCGATATCTCCCAGCATCTGACCTTCGGCAAAAGGAACATCCCAAGTATAATACCATGACAAGGCAAAATAAGCGGCTTTCTTTGCCAGACCGGCATAGTGTGCACGCTCTTCTCCTTTGGTAACCAAAGCCAGGTAATAAGCAGCCGTAGCAGCATACAAGGAGGCTTCCTTGTCCTCGCAGTTGGCATCCAGCGTAGAAGAGAAATAATCGGCTTTGGATATCAATTCCTTCTCCAGATAGTCTACCGTACGCTTGGCGCTTGCCAGATAACGCTTGTCTTTGAAATACTTGGACGCCATCACCAAAGGCAATGTTGCCGAAGGCGTGCTACCACCGCTGGCATCCACGACAGAGAAATCATCCTTGAACTTGCGCGGGAAGCTGCCGTCCTCGTTCTGCAACTTGAGGAAGCTGTCCAGCATGCCCTTGATGCGTTTCTCCCATTCGGGGTGTTTACGCTTCTGCTGTTTCTCGTAGTTCAAATAGTTCAAGATGGCATACACTCCCTCGGACTGACGGCGGATGCTATGTCTGGTTTCCTTGAAGCCGCGGTTGTAGTGTACCACTTCGTTGAAGAAACCGGCAGGCGAAAAACCGTTCTGGAGATAAGTGTCAAAGATATGGTTGGCATTGTCCACCAGGTCTTGGCGGTTCTGCTGTTTGCCATACTCCAAAGCATTGAAAGCGTTCAGCAATGTACGTCCCACAAAGCCCACTTCGGCAACATCGGTATTGGCACAAGTAGCAGTCTCCAACTCTACACCGGAATAATAATGAGTGGGGGTATTGCCAACATAGCTTTCCACGAAGAAGTTGCTCATCACCTCCTTCATGCGGTCTACCGTGTAAGGTGTGTCAACCGGTTTCGGACGGTTAGTGTCATAACAATACTCCCAGGTGCGCTGTACGCATTCCGAAAAATCGGCAGCATTCCTTTCGGACACCTCCCAAGTCATGGAGATGCTGTCACCCTTACGAAGCAACTGGAAAGCCTCAACGGCAGGAGCCAGCGTCAATTTGCGGATATATGTCTTCGGTGCTTCCTTATAGGGGAAACCGTATGCCAAGACAGTCATACCATCCACATTGCAGAAACCGGTATATCCGATGGAAGTCTCACCGGACAAGATTACCTCTCCCTCCTTATGAGTGGTCAAAGCTTCCTTGTCGAACTTGTCAATACGGATAACCGACATGGACGTACCACTTGCCGGATTGAAAGCTGCCGTCAGCGGAGTGCTCAAACGGTCCTCACGCACCAGCCAACTGTCCGATGTGTGGAAAGAAGGAGCTTCCTTCGGCGAACGCAGGTTGCGGCGATACCAGAAGCCCGGCATGTAGAACTGGCAGTCTGAATGCTTGTAACCGGTCTTTATCTGTTCCCCGTAGTTGAAATACACATTTTCCAGCGCCTTGAGTGTGACGGTAATGCGCTGTTTGCCATCCTTGTCCACCACCTGGCGGATGATGTCCAACGGTAACTTTTCCGAAGCCCGGCAGCTGTACATACCATCCTGCATCTTCTGCAAGGCCAGCGGATATTGCTTGGCATCATTCCCCGGCACTTTCAAGGAAATAGAAGCAGAGATGTCTTCCGGAGCAGCATTTGTCGCTCCGGCACCCGTAATGCCCACCAAAAGCATTACCCCCAAAAACAATCTTTTTAGTCTCATAGTTACATCTGTTTTATTGTTGTTAGAAAAATATCATTCAGACATGAATACATACTTGCCGGAGCCCAATTCGACTACCAGCTTACCGTCAGCCTCCTCCACGGAATGAATCCCCGCCTGACCGGCATCTACCTGTACATGGAAGTCAAGCGGCAGCTTGACCGTAGCGGTTGTATTGGCAGGAATCTCAACGTTCCACTCCAGCTTATTGCCATCACGTTTCCAGGAACTTCCTATTCTGCCATAAGGCGATACATGCGAAGCATTCACATAATTCAGTTTTTCCGGGAATACCGGTTCCATCAGAATCTGCTTGAACCCGACGGAAGCGGGAGTATTCTTTATGCCGGCAAGATCCTCATAGAACCATATCAGCAGATCTCCCAAAAGCATCACATGGTTTCTTGAATTCATCGCCGGATTTGCCGTGTCACCATTCCATAATTCCCAAATGGTGGTTGCACCCTTCTTAATCATGTAGCCCCATGAGGGATAAGTGTCATTGGTCACTATCTTATAGGCAAGTTCCAGTCCACCGTACTCGGTAAGTCCGCGCATCAGATGCTGGATGCCAAGCACACCGGCACTGACATGTCCCTTACAGTCTTTTTCCGTCTTCTCCACGACATTGGCAAATACTTTATCTTCATATCCGTCGGGAACCAGGCCCAGTCTAAGGGAAAGCAGGTTTGCCGTCACCGTATTGTTGTCATACTGTGCAGTCTCAGTATTGAAGAATTTCTTGTTATAAGCGTCCTTGACCTTAATGGCAAGTGCTGCATACTCTTCAGCATCTGCCGGAAGTCCGTTCATTTGCGCGAACTTCTCCATCAGTTGCAGAATGCTGTAAAACACCGTTGTACTCAGCACTTCGCCGTTCGTCTTCCGGGCAGGGTCCTCCGAATGAATCAGCTCCGGCGACTCGGGAGGCATGCACCAATCCCCGTATTCATCCTTCACCAGAATATAGTCCTTCATTTTGGTCTCCGTCATGTGGTTTACCCAGCGCTTCATGGACGGATAGCGCCCTTTGATGGAGCTATCATCGCCAAACTGGCGGTAAAGCATGTCGGCTACGTAAAAATAGGCAGCCGGCCAAGTCACGTCATCATGGAAGATGGTCCAGTAACGGGGAGATACCACAGAGATACTTCCATTTTCATTCATGGACTCTTCTATATCCACCAGCCACTTCTTATACATCAAGGCATTGCCGAAAATGAAACTTTCACCATAGGCACCAGTAGTGCGGTCGCCCAGCCATCCAAGACGTTCATCACGCTGGGGGCAGTCGGTAGGCATACCGCGATAGTTTCCACGGATTCCCCAATAGGCATTCTTGTGAAGTCTGTTAATCAACTCCTTAGAAGTCTCGAACGTACCGTTCGTTGCCATTTCATCATACACCACCTTACCGGTGAAATCATCCGCTGCCGGTTCATAGTCCAAACCGGATATTTCCATAAAACGGAAACCATGGTAAACAAACAACGGTTCCCAAACAAACTCACCGTCAGCGGCAGGAGTATAAATATCCGTGACAAGGGCACTGCGCAGGTTGTCAAGATACAGTTCCGTACCATTGTCCTTCAGCACTTCGGCAAAACGCATAGTAATGGGCTTGTCCTTCTTGCCACGCAGTTTCACCTGCTGTATTCCTACCATATTCTGCCCCATATCCACGATATATCTTCCATCACCTACCGATTTAACGGATATTGGCTTTATCTCCTCCATCACCTTCAGACTCGGAGAGAGCTGTGCCACAAGTTTTCCTTTGGGAGCCTCCATCCGTTCGGCCAACTGCCATCCGGAATCATCATAGCCGCTTTCCGTCCATTTACCCAATTCCAAGCGGGCATCGTAATGTTCACCGTCAAATTCGTTGTTCGCAGTTATAGGACCGTGGTTCGTCGCTTTCCAGGAATCATCGCTGACTACCGACACCGTCTCACCATTGTCGCACTCTATATTCAACTGCGCCATGAGACGGGGCAAACCAAAACCTACCATCCCATTGGCGCGCATGGAAAAATAGCGGCCGTTGCCCAGAGCCACGCCTATCGCATTGGTACCGGACTTCAACAAGGGGGTGACATCATAGGTCAGATAAGATACAGAAGCATCGTACCAGGTAGGCAAAGGACCGAATACATCATTTCCAATCCTCTCGCCATTCATATAGCATACGGAAGAGCCTACTCCCGAAACATAAAGGACTGCACGCTTCGGCTGTGACGGCAAATCAAACTCCTTCCGCAGATAACGTGCCGGAAGGATGGTCCGCTCACCGTCCAGTTTCAAGTTTGTACTGTCGTTCAGTCCAATCCAGCCGGCTTTCCAGTCCGAACTGTCCAGCAAAGCCATTGACCAATATTGGATACTACTTTGCGCCTTGTCACCGGTATTTGTCCATACAGTGACACGCCACCAATATTTCTGTCCCGACTCCAAAGACGCCCCTGCGTACTTCACTAGCACCGATTGGCCAGACTCCACACGACCGCTGTTCCATACCAGCCCGGAGCCGGCCTGCAAGCCCTTTTCCGAGTCCGCCACTTCAATCTGATAAGCAGTCTGCATCACATCCTGCTTGTCGGTTACCAGTTGCCATGAGAAACGGGGAGCCGATACAGCTACTCCTTCGGGATTCTTCCGCATTTCAACAGTGGTTTCCTCCACTTTCAAGGAACTGCCACCCGATACTTGACAGCCCATCATCAATAGGGCCAACAAGGAGACTAAAATAGATTTCTTCATACTTGTCAGAATTTCGGTTTCTCCGCTTCCGTGGATGCAACGGAGCCTTCTACCGTCGGCCATCCGTCTTCCCAGCTAATCTTATCCAACATCAATACACGGCCTTCAGGCTTCTTTGTGCTCACCGCATGATAGAAGAACCAGTCATTGCCGGCATTGTCCGTCACAATCTCCGAATTATGACCGGTACCCACAAAGGAATTGCTTTTCTGAATCAGCACTTCGTGCTTGTTATCCATCATGCTACCGCCATTCTTGTTGACATAGGGGCCGAAAAGATTATCTGAACGGCCTACAACAGTAGTGTAAGTACTCTTCAATCCCTCACAACAACTTCCTATGGAAGCAAAGAAGTAGTAATGCCCGTCCTTCTTGTGAATATAGGTACCTTCGTAAGCGGTTCCTGCCACTTGCTGCGGTGTGGCGCCGTCCTTCAGAGAGAGTCCGTCATCAGACAGTTCAATCGCATAGATTCCTCGAAAACTGCCCCAGAAAAGATATTTCTTCCCTCCATCCTCTATATAGAAAGGGTCGATGGAGTTCTGTACATTGATTTCATTGCTGCGGAACATCTTTCCGTGGTCCGTAAAAGGTCCCTCAGGCTTATCGGCAGTAGCACAACCGATGCCGCAAGTTAACTCGCCTCCCCAAACAGACATAGAATAATAGAGCACGTATTTATCACCTATCTTGTTGATGTCCGGCGCCCACAAACCGCCGTTCGGCTCAAAATCAGGCCGCGTACGGTCCGTAAAGGCAGTACCGACATACTCCCAATCCACCAGGTTCTTGGAACGGTGAATCGGCAGATTGCGTATGTCCTCGGTGGCATACAAATAGTAGTATCCATCATCTCCCTCAATGACAGAAGGGTCTGGCAAACTATAATCTATCACCGGATTGCGATAGACATTCTTCGGCTGTTGTTCTTCCGGTTTATCCTCTTTTGTAGCCGATGACGAGGAACAGGCTATCAGACTGCATAACACTGATAATACAAGAAACTTCTTCATACAATGTATTCTTTTCATTCTTTCATTTTACTTTTCGGGTGATGTACTGCCCAATACCTGCGGACGGATAAGAGAGCCACCGATAGAAACCGTTCCCTGGTCGGAAATGGCAAAATCCTTGATATACGAAGTGCGCGGCTGTACTTTCGTGGAATCCCAATGTGCATGGAAAATGTATTTCCAGCTACCGTCCTTACAGCAGAAGGGTGCTCCATGACCGGTACCCATCAAGCCGTCGGCATGTTGCAGAATCGGATTTCCCTCGTATTTCTTCCACGGTCCCATCGGGCTGTTCGAAGTCGCGTAACCCACTCCGTAGTTCTTGCTTTCAAAGTGATTGGCTGAATAAACCAGGTAGTAGACACCCTCTTTCTTCAAAATTGAAGGACCTTCGGCCACCTTAGCAGGCTTGTCCTGCGAAAGTTCCCAAGGCTCTCCCACCTTAATGCACTCTGTCAGCGTCTCCTGCTTGATGCCGGTTAGGTCATCGTTCATCTCTGCCACCCAGATGACGTTGCCATCTGTAAAACGCACGAAATAAAGGTAAGGCGTACCGTCATCATCAATGAATAGAGAGGTATCGATACTCTTCTCATCCCATATCGGCTGCTTCACTTCCTGACGGAACGGGCCTTGGGGAACATCTGCCGTTGCCACGCAGATATGCTCCTCGGTGGAGTAGAACAGATAAAACTTCTTTTTCGATTCGATGTAGTAGACCTCCGGCGCCCAGAATCCCCACGTACCGTAGGAATCTGCGGCCGACAACGCCTGGCCTTCACGCGTCCAGTTTTTCAAGTCATCGGAAGAGAAGCAGGCAAAGCCTTCTCCTTCTACCGTACCTCCAGTGCCGTAAGCATAATACTTGCCTTCGTAAAGCATTACGTAAGGGTCGGCAATCGGCAGATAGTCTGATTCTACAACCGTCTTCTCCTTGCATCCTGCAAAGCAAAGACAAAGCAACAGTAGCAATATATAATTCTTTTTCATATCCATCTCTTATTTTACTATTTTGGGCGTCATATAGTCCTTGCTGATTCTCATGCGGTCCACACCGTCCACTTTCTCGAAAGAAACGTCACTGATGTACATGGCACGTGGGTGGATACTACTCTTGTCCTTATGGGCATGGAAAACGATACGAAGCTTGCCTGCCTTGTCTGTGAAGGTGGCACTATGCCCCACTCCAACCAGTTCTCCGGGTTTCTGCAGCAAAGGATTCTCCTCGTATTTGGTCCAAGTACCCATCAAATCGGTAGCTGTGGCGCAACCTATGCCGTAGAAAGGACTTTCATAGCTATTGGCAGAATAGGTCATATAGTAGAGCCCATTACGCTTAATGACAAACGGACCTTCATTCACACGGGGCCATACCTCCTCCCATGCCTGAGAGACGTGGATGCAAGGGTGCATGGTCTCCTTCTTGATAGTCATGAGGTCTTTCTCCAATTCGGCCACCCAGATGTTGAGCCCGTCGTTGAAACGGTCGAAGAAGAGATAAGGCGTGCCGTCATCATCAATAAACAGAGAGTTGTCAATGCATTTCTCATCGGCAATCATCGGTTCCTTCTTACTTTGGGTAAATGGTCCTGCAGGTGAGTCTGCTGTTGCCACACAGATATGCTCGTCTGCCGAGTAATACATATAGAACTTCCCGTTCACTTCGTAGACCTCCGGTGCCCAGAACCAGCGGTCGGCCCAGACATCCTTCTTCTGGAGCGCCATGCCCTTATACTTCCAAGTCTTCAAATCATCGGAGGTATAGACTTCGATGCCTTCATCCGCATAGGTGCCATAGGCATAGTAAGTGCCATCGTGCAACATGATGAACGGGTCGCCCAAAAGCACCGGCGTTTCAACTCCTTCGACAACAATATCGTCCACATCCTTATAGTCTGAAGAGCAGGACTGGCAGGAAGCCAGCGTGGCCAACAGAAACAGATACATACATATAAAATTCTTTTTCATGATTCTTTCTTAAACAATTGTTATGATGATAAATATTTACTTTCAAGAAGATGTTCCGTTACACCCGTATATTGAACCCTATTCAGTCGTATACTGAATCCTATTCAATCGTATACTGAAATACATTCAGTCGTATACTGAATCACCCCAGTCCATCACACTGATTCACAAGGAAATACAAACACCGGCTTCTATATACATCTTTCATTACATATATACGGAACGGCACATCCCACGATTGCGTCTAATCGCGCCTCTGCCCTACATGATAATACAACGTACCACTATAAACCGGAGAGCCGCCTTCCGAACAGAATCCGATGCGGGATGCAGGGTAGCGTATATCCAAAGCTCCCAGCTCCCTGCCGTCGACAAACAGATACAGCTTGTCTGCACGACGCACGGCACGAAAATTATAGGATTCCTTCCACAATTCATGTACACCTATCTTATAGATATGGCGTTCCAAATCCTCCGCCTCCTTGTTGATGAAGCGGATGCCTTCTGCCTTTACCGGAGTAAAGGTACAATAATTATATGCAGGATGTTCTGCTATCCCCCTATCTTTGTTTTCTATCGGATGCCATTCGCCGCCATTCAGGTATTCTATGTCGAACTTGCCGAACATGTCATCCACAAATTCGGATTTATTGCCTGCTTCGTGACGATTCAGGTAAATTGTATCCAACCATGCAGGTGCGGCAAAACGATAACCTTTCTCAATGAAGTCGGTATACTTCACATCCGGATAGAGCGTTTGCAGGCATCCCAACGGGAATTCCTTCTTCCAGGCAGTTTTCCCTTTCTTCACGGCTGTCACCTCAAGCATACGGGTGATGCCATCGAACTGAGCCTTCACATAGTTATCCTTATCCACATAAACCGGATAGCTTCCTGCCTTGTCTTGTCCGGACAAGCCGGACAACTGGAAGCTCAATTCATAATCGTTCAAGAAATCGCCCTTCAACAACTCCTCATTCCCCGAAAGCTGGAAATGCACATCATCGAAGCCGATGGTATAGGTAGCCCCTTCGAACAAGGCAGACTTTGTCTCATCAAATACTCCGGGAACACCCGCTTCTTCTGCCGGAACAGCCTCTGCAAAGACATGTCTCCCCGGTGCGGGAATCTCATCCAGCCAAATCTTCAGACAGCCACCATTACGCTCAATGCGCAGATGATGGTACACACCCCAATGGAAATCTTCAGGCAGGGCATAGGATTCCTTATTTTCTTTGCCGCCGACAAGTGTACGCAGGTACCAGCTCCGGTTCTCGGCATCCAAACCTACATAGGCACAGTTATCTGCATCCTTCCACCAGGCAATGACGCCGGCTCCACCCTCAGTCTTGACTCCCGTCTCGAACAAGTAAGCCACGGACGGCTGTACTTGTTGCAACACACCGAACGAAGCTGTCTCGCCTTTGCCCGCAAAGGTAGGCATCGAAGGTTCGGGATGATAACCCATCGTGCGGGGGCTGGTGATACCATCCACAAACAATGTCTTGTCGAAGAACTGGACACGGTTGATATATTGTCCCCGATGCTCATTGTTCTTGTTTGCCATATAAATCAGCCACCATTCAAATCCGTTGGGGCCTCTCAGAATATTGGGCTGCCCGGGAGTCATCAGAATATCGTCGGCAATGCCGTCTTTCATATCGAACAGAGAAACGTCGAAGAATTGCGAACGTCCCTTGTTTGTTTCTACGGCAAGCAGATTCGTGCCTTCCTTCAAAGCAGCACGCAGCTTCTTGTCCAGGTTCACGATACAATAATCACGCCCCTGCTTCTCGTAGACAAGTGTTCCGTTCAGATAAATCCGGGTATCTCCGTCGTGAGCGACACGCAATGCCAGATTGCCGGTTTCGCTACCGGCAGAGAAAGTCTTTCGCAACCATAAGGAGGGCGTATTCCACAAGGTACCCAGATGCCGGGTGGTGGAACCTTTCACTTCACGGGACGAAAAGCCGGTCTCCCCTTTCGCCCAGCCGGAGTCATCGTAGGTCGCTTTTGTCCAATCGCTTCCCGGTTTGCTCTCCGTATAAGCAAACAACGGCTCATACGTGCGGCCATACCGCAATAAATCCACTTGCTTCTCCTCCAGTTGTGTCTGATTGCAGCCTACAACCGGATAGCTATATTTATTACCATTTTGAAAACCTAAAGGAGAGTCTGCCTCAGCAACTCCCAACTGATAATTGCCCCACTCTGTAGAGGTGTGGTTGGCATTATACATCATATAGTAGCGGTCTCTATACTTCATGACCCACGGTCCCTCCGCTACTCTGTTATCCATCGTTTCCCATGTATCCGGCAATGAGGCGAACTGGCACACCGGTTCGCCGGCAAATTCTGCCGGGTTCTTCATTTTACGTCCCCATATGGTATTTCCATCAGTAAAACGTACCATATACATGTATAGTTGTCCATCATCATCTCTGAATATTTTGGGGTCGATACGGTTATCCATCCATGTCTTCTTGTTCGGTTCTGTATAAGCGCCCAAGACATCTTTGCTCTGCGCATGTACAATGTGAACGGCATGCTTGTCCTTTCCCCAATAATTGACTGACCAGTACAAATGAAAATCTCCATTCAGATAGAACATGTCATTGGCATGAATCTGGTCATCTCCGGCTCCGCTGCCTCTGGTCCAGTCATTGTCCATGGATACGACATGGATAGGTTTCCCCCAATGAACCAGGTCATCGGATACATAGAAATCCCCGTTTGTACGGACCCCGCCAATATAATATTTGCCATTATATTTCATTACGCCGGCATCCGCCACTCCCGGAAGTACCGGATTCTGGATGTTCTGCGCAAACAAGCTGCCGCAGCAAGCAAAAGCGAATGGTAATAGTAGTTTTTTACAGACAAGCATATGGTATAAGATTTAAGAAAGAAAAGGCTATGCCGGAAGCATCCTGAATGAGAACAGGCTTCCAGGCATAGCCTTCTTTAGTTATTAATAGTTAGGATTCTGAGTAAGATGTGCAACACCACCTACTGTGCTGTTTTCCACCTCATCTCTTGGAATAGGCAGACGTCTGTGCTTGCCGACAATAAAGTTGTCAAAGTCCTTGTCACGAGCTTTCAGTTCATCAATTCCAGCCTGGGAATCAAGTAATCCCCAACGCTTCAAGTCAGCCCAACGCCAACCTTCGAAACAGAGTTCCAATGTACGTTCCATCTGCAGACGCTTGATAAAGGCATCTTTAGAGCTCAAGCAGTCTTTCCACTGACTGTCTTCCAACTTGGCTAGACCGGCACGTTCTCTTACCTTGTCCACATAAACAGCAGCATCGGCAGGATTGGTTCCCGTTTCAACAAGACACTCTGCATAGTTCATCAGTATATCTGCGTAACGCATGATACGATAGTTGTTACGGGCAAAATAATCTTCTGCACTACGATAGTACGAAGTATTGTATTTACGGATATAGCAGTCTTCCGGGTCAGTTCCCCAACCGTCATTCCAATCGGCATTTTCAAATCTATAGTAACTTTTCGGCTGGTCGGGGAAGTCTTGTGAGAATCCACGGTACAAAATGCTACCGTACAAACGCAAGTCGTTCTTTCCGTCCACACGCTTCTCTTTCAAGAACTCGTCTACCAGCCAGCGGCGTGCCTTACCGTCTCCCCAACCTATACCACTCGGAGCATAGAACTGAGTACGCTGGAAACCGAATGCCATACTGGCGTCATTACCCGTGCCACCCTTGTTCTGGTCATCGAACTGAATTTCAAAGATGCCTTCCTTGTTGTTCTCGTCCAAGTCGGTGAAGTTATCCTCACGGTTGGCAATAAGACCGTACAAAGAGCCCTCTTTATCAATCAGCCATTGCAACTGTTCCTTTGCCTTGTCATACTTATGTTGTTGCATATAAGCCTTGCCCAACAATGCCTTGGCAGCACCTTTGGTAGCACGTCCCAGATTGGCAGCATCCCAAGATTCCGGCAAATACTGCATGGCAAAAGTCAAATCTTTCTCTACCTGGTCCCATATTTCCTGCTCGGAAGCATCTTCCGGTATATAGGAAGCATCTTTAGGCTCCAACGGCATAGTTCCTTTATCCCACAACAGATTTACCTGAAAATACCACAATGCACGCAAGAAAGAAGCTTGTGCCAGTACCTGGTTTTTCGTCGTCTCGTCCATTTCAATAGAAGGAACATGAGCCAACACCTGATTACAACGGAAAATACCTACATAGAAATGCTCCCAATGTATGTTGTTGCCTTCATAAAAATTATAGTTGTTGTAAAGGAAACGTGTCCAGTCGCCCAATTCAATCCAAGGAGAAGAACTCCATCCTTCGTCCGAAGTCAAATCATAGCGGAAAGAGAGCCAACGCATCCAAGTACCTTCCTTATAAAGAAAACTGTAGCAGGCATTCACACCGGCTGTCGCATCTTCCGGCTTATTCCAATAAGTATCATTGGTCACTTCATTGGGATTATCAATATCCAATAAACTCGAACTGCATCCGGTGCACAACGTCAAGGCACCTGCAAGCATTAATCCATAATATATCTTTTTCATAATTTATAAGCTGATTTATAAGTTAAAAGGTCAAATCCAATCCAAACATTACCGAACGGGTATTGGGATATGCAAAGCTGTCCGTACCACTGTTCCAAACGGAATTCGCACCCTTGAAGTCAGGATCCAAGCCGGAATATCCGGTGATGGTAATCAAATTGCTGCCGGTAGCAAACAGCCGGAGCTTCTCGACTCCCAAATTCTTCAACCAATCTTGTCTGAAGTTATATCCAATGGAAATGTTCTTCATACGGAAGTAAGAGCCATTCTCCAAGAAACGGTCGGCATCACGGGAGTTGCGGAAATCACCGTAAATGATACGCGGGGTATTGGAGTTAGGATTTACCTGGTAAGGTTCTTCACCCTTTTTAAAACGGATATAGTTGGAGTTGTCTGCAAACAGACGTCCTTGCCAGCGGGATACGTTGTATATCTTATTGCCGAACTGACCATTCCACATCATACTGAAATCGAAGTTCTTCCATTCTGCATTGAATACCAATGACATTTGCATCTTGGCCCAGGGGCTACCACAATAACCACGGTCGGCATCAGTAATCTCTCCATCATCATTCAAATCGAGATACTTGACATCTCCCAATTGAGGACGCTTTCCCTCAATCATAATGGGGGTACCCGTAGATGTCACATAATTATCAATCTGTTCTTGTGTCTTGAAAATACCGTCTGTCTTTCTCAAATAAAATTCAGCCAAAGATCTGCCCGGTTTGGTTCTTGCCTGACCGGAATCAATATAATCCCTATTAGTACCATCACGGCCCAAGCTCAATACTTCGTTATCCATAGTAGTCACATTCAGCAAAGCGCTATACTTAAAGTCCGAAATCTGGTCTTTCCAACCAAATGTAAACTCGAAGCCCTTGTTGCGCAAGCTGGCAGCATTTTTCCATGGAGAACCTCCTTGGTTACCGGTAGAAATGGCAATCGGAGTCTCTGCCAATACATCACTGGTCTTTGAGTTGTAATACTCTGCGCTGACAGTCAAGCGCTGGTTAAGGAAGCTGGCATCAAAACCTACATTCACCGTTTCTTTCGTTTCCCAAACAAGACCTGCATTCACAAGTTTCACCTGAGTAGAACCCGGAACAATAGCACCTCCGAATACAGTTACAATACTCTGATTGATAGTTCCAATATAATCCCAATCGCCAATGGAAGAGTTACCAAGACGGCCCCAGTTACCTCTAATCTTCAAATCATTAATCCAAGGCACATCAAAGAATTCCTCTTTTGAAATTCTCCAGGCACCGGAGAATGACGGGAAATTACCCCAACGGTTTTCCTTAGCCAGACGGGAGGTTCCGTCACGACGGAAGGTGGCAGTCAGATAGTATTTATCATCATAAATGTAGTTCGCACGTCCCAAATAAGAAATCATCGCATTCTCACTGATACTGTTTGAATTCTGCTGGTTGCTTTGTCCGGCATTCAATACTGTCAGATAATCACCGTTACCCAACATCGGGAAGTTCAGACGGGAAGCCCACAAGCCTTCCCATTCATGGTGCTGGTAAGTAGTACCGACCACGGCATCCACATGATGCTTGCCAAAATCCTTATTGAAGTTCAACGTGTGCTCAATCAACATGTTGTAGGTATTGTCACGCGCCTTCTGGCTTTCCGGATCACGGTGTTCCTGATTCTGAGTCCAGTTACCTTCTCCACGGAACCATGAATTCTCATAAAAGTAAAGGTCAATACCACCATTGAATTTATAGGAAAGGAATTCGAATGGCTTGAATTCCAACCATAAAGAACCATTCAGACGATTCTGGCGGAAATGACGGTATTCCAAATCTTCACGGGCAATCGGGTTTACACCGAACGTATTGTACTTGGCAGCATCACCATAGCCATATCCACCCGGGTTATTCTCATCATAGATAGGAATGGTAGGCATCATACGCAAAAAGTCATTGTAGGTATTGGTCTGGTTCGGGTCTGTGTTTGTGAGTGAATAAGCCAAGTTTTCACCAAAAGAGAACCAGCCCTTTTTACCTTGTGTATTGACACGGAAGCTATAACGGTCGAAAGTATTTCCATAAGAAACGCCGTCATTGTTATAGTAACCGGCTGATACAAAATAACTGCCGGAATCGCCACCACCGGAAAGCGATACGTTGTAGTCCTGCACCAATGCGGTCTTCAACACTTCATCTTGCCAGTTGGTATCATACTGTGAGTGTTTCTGAGTGCTGTTTACAGTGGCAATACCGTCTTTGATGGCTTCATTATAGGCAATATCATTATACTTGATATATTCTGCCGCATTCATCAAATCGAATTTCGGGCTCCATTCCAATGTTTCCTTTACGCTTACATTCACTTTCATGGGACCTTTCGCACCTTTCTTGGTAGTAACGATAATCACACCGTTGGCAGCACGCGAACCGTAGATGGCAGCAGCAGAAGCATCCTTCAGAATCTGGATGGACTCTGCATCCGCAGGATTGAAATCAACACCCGGGTCTGTAATCATACCGTCAATAACCCACAGCGGAGAGTTATTGCTCAAGGAACCGACACCGCGAATTTCAATAGAGGCATCTTCGCCTGCCCTACCGCTACTGCGTACGTTAATACCGGTTGCCAAACCCTGCATCTGGCTGACCAGTGTTCCTGCAGCGCTTTTCTTCATTTCCTTGGTATCAACAACGGCAACCGCTCCAGTCAAGTCGGACTTCTTCACAGTCTGATAACCGATGACAACCACTTCTTCCAGTGCTTTCGAATCATCTTTCATCACCACGCGCAAGGCAGTTCCCTTATAGACAACTTCCTGCGTAAGCATACCGATATAAGAGAAAACGAGTGTACTTCCTTTTTTTCCACTCACTGAGAAATTACCGTCAATATCGGTAATGGCACCCGTGGTAGTACCCTTCACCAATACATTCACGCCCACCAAAGGCTCACTATTTGCATCCGTCACCGTTCCCGTTATGGTCACATCTTGTGAATAAGCGGTAGCTGCAAACACAACAAAGAATAAGAATAAGATTTTCTTGATCATTTTTTATAGAATTAGATTTTAAAACTATGCGGAAACTAACGCCCGCTTTTTAAATACACCGCAGAAAGTGATTAGTCACTTCTGCCAATCATAGAACATTGATTAGGATTTGTTACGTCATAGGCATAGGGGTCATAGTATTATAAATTGTTGGCTTTCGGATGCAAATATATCCGCATAAAGCTAAAATTAATGCAAATATCGCTTCAATCTATGCAATTATAAATCCAAAAAATGCCCCTGAGAGACACCTCAGGGGCATTTGATTGGATTGTTATATTTAGCAAGCATTCCATGCTATCATTTCACGAAGTCTTTGGGCAGAATACCAAATTGTTTTTGGAAGCACTTGGTAAAATAGGAAGGAGTATTGAAGCCGGTCATATAGCAAACCTCATTGATTTTACACTCTCCTTCCTTTAAAAGCTGCGCCGCTTTCTTCAACCGCTCCAGACGGATGTAGTCATTGGGAGTCATATCCAATATGCCCTTTATCTTCCGGTTCAGGCTCGACCGGCTCATGTTCAGCAGGCTTGCCATATCATCCAGGCAGAAATCCGGATTCTGCATATTGGCAACCACCACTTCCTTCAATGTTTTAAGGAAAGATTCATCTGCCTTTGTCATTGCCATACTGCCCGTCTGCACAAAGGGAGAATTGACAAAAGAAGCCCGTAGCTTCTCACGGTTGTTCAGCAGATTGGCCACACAAACTTTCAGATATTCCACGGAGAAAGGTTTCTCTATATATACGTCAGCCCCCAGCTTCATTCCCTCTATTTTGGCTTGAAGAGTCGTCTTCGCCGTAAGCAGGATAATCGGTATATGGCTATAGTCAAGCTCGGACTTCAGATGCTCGCACAGCTCCAATCCATTCATCTCGGGCATCATAATGTCTGAAATGACAAGATTTACAGTATGTTCCTTCAACACCTTCAAAGCTTCCACCCCATTCACGGCAGTCAGCACACGATATTCCGAAGAGAGCTGTTTCACAACAAATGCCTGCATTTCCAGACTGTCTTCCACCACCAAAAGAGTATACCGGTGCTGTTCCAAGGCAGTACCTGCACCACTTTCCTCAGAGGATTCCCCGCCCGTTACCGGTTCTTTATGCTCCATAGCCACCGTCTGCTCGTGCTTCAGCGGAAGTGACAGCAGGAAACAGTTGTTCTCCATCGAATCTTCCATGCACAACGTACCCTCATGGAGTTCGGCCAATGAACGGGCAAGTGCAAGCCCGATACCGGTGCCGGGTACAGAGCGCAAGGTACCGGTTTTATACTGGATGAACGGCTTGAAAATCTCCTCGCGCATCTCTACCGGAATGACAAGGCCGTCATTGCATACAGAAAGCAGCAGTCTTTCACCTTCCGAATATAGCCTGATGCGTATATAGGTCTCCGAATACTTTATCGCATTGGTCAGCAGATTGCTGATAATCTTGGTAAGCCCTTCCCTATCAACCGAAGCATACAAGCTTTCGGGAGTCTCTATACTCAATGCCAGCCCCCTTTCACGTGCCAAAGGCTTGAAACGCTTATACGTCTTTTGTAAGAGCTCAGACACGTCACATTCCACAAAATTCAATTGGAAGCCTTGTGTCTCCGTCTTCCGGAAGTCCAGCAACTGGTTCACCAAATCAAGCAGTCGGTTGGTGTTCAGTTCCATGGTCTCCAAATCATCCCTGATGTCATCCGAAACAGAACGGGAAGCCAATACATTCTCGAGCGGACTCTTTATCAGTGTAAGCGGTGTACGTATCTCATGCGCCACATTCGTGAAGAAGTCTATCTTCGCAGTATACAACTCCCGTTCCTTTTCCCGCTCAAACTTGTCCATAGCCTGCTGATGCTTCTGCCGGGTCCGTTTTCTGAAATAGATAATTACAGCAGCCAGTGAACATAACGCCAATACCGTATAAACAGCATACGCCCAAGTGGAGAGATAGAAAGGAGGATGAATATGGATGTCGAGCACACGTTCCGTCGCGTTCCACTTGCCATCGCTGTTGGAACCTTTTATACGCAATGTATAGCTTCCATAAGGAAGGTTTGAATAGTTGATGATGGAATTCCGCCCTACCGTATACCAGTCGCGGTCAAAGCCTTCCAGCTTACATTCAAGACCATTCATTTCGGGTGCCTGGTAACTCAGGGCTGCAACCTGAAAAGAGAAAGAATTCTGGTCGGCATCCAGCTCTATCTCATCCGCATAGGTGATGCTCTTCTCCAAAGGAGAATCCGGACTATCCACCGAAAGCCGTTTGTTGAACAGATAAAAATCTGTAATCACTACGGGAGGGAGAAAAGTGTTCTCCACAAAAGTTTCCGGGTCAAAGGCTATGAATCCGTTGATACTTCCCAAATAGATGCGTCCCTTCTTGTCAATGTAACCGGACTGGAAATTAAATTGGTTGCTCAGCAGCCCGTTTGCCGTGGTATAGACATGTTTGCTCTCCGTATCGGGATTGAAGCAGACCAGACCATAATTGGAAGTAATCCATAAGTTACCCCGCTTATCCTCGACCATCTTGTAGATAGTGTTGCTCGGAAATCCTTTCGACATGTCATAACGGGTAAAATTGTCCGTTTCCGGATTGTAGCGGCAGAAGCCCTCACCCAGCGTCATGAACCACAGACGCTTCCTGCTGTCTTCGTAGATACTGATTACCTTATTGTAGGGAAGAGAGGTCGAATCATTCTCATTAGACAGATAATTCCTCCACTGCTGGCTTCTTACATTGTAGCAGAACACTCCATTAGAAAAAGTAGCAAACCACAGATTTCCGTTGAAGTCCTCCAGAATGTTATAAGTAAACATATTCTTCAGCTGAGGAATCCGGGTAAAGTCATCTGTAGAGCGATTGTACTTCAACAGACCGGACGTGGTGCCTATCCACACGTCTCCCGTAGTGGTCCTGCAAATGGTAAAGGCGTCATTGGCGACCATGGAATTCTCACTCTCACCCTTGGCATAATGTTTCACCTGCCTGGTCCGAAGATTCACCCGGTTCAGACCACCGGAGAACGTACCTACCCACAAATCATCCCCGTCCAGGCAAAGGCCGTGGACATTCTGATAAATGGCCGGATGCTCAAAAGGCTCTATCTTTCCGTTTTCCGGATTGTAATTGAACAAGCCTTTGTCTTCGGTACCTATCCACAAGGTGCCATCATTACTTTCACAGATTTCCCGTACACGACGGCCGAAATGCCTGAGATTGTCTCTCGGATAGAACTTCTCGAAATAAGTCCACTGATAAGGGCAATAGTTCACTCCACCGAAATAAGACCCTATCCACATGCCGTTCTCCTTGTCGCAGCAGAGCGAATAAATGGCATTGTCCGACAATGCATACGAATCATCCTGGTCGGGAACGGTCAAATGGGTAATCTTGTCATTCGTCAGATTGTAAATATACAAGCCGGACTCTGCGCCCACCCACAGCTCGTTGTCAGATTTGAACTGCAAAGCCCTCACATAGGTGTTCAGCAGCTTCCGCGTCTTGCCGGTAGTCTGGTTTATCTCTGTCAACCCGTTCAGCGAAGCGATATACACACAATTATGGGGTCCGCTGACCTGCCAGTTGATAATATCATTCTTGAAAATCTCATTTCCTTCCGCATCCTTGAAAGGCTGCAGAGGAGTTTCAAAGTCAGCTTTCGTATAGTAAAGATTATCCGCATACAAGGCCAGCCAACACGTATTCCCATTCAGCCAAAAGCGGGTTACATTGGGCAGTCCCGAATCGTGCAGATGGTTCAGCAGCCTCCCTTCATCCGGTTTATAGCAGAACAACCCCTGGTTTTCTACCGATATCCAGATATTGTCGTCCTCGTCACTTCCAATCATGGTGACGAAATCCCTGATGATACTGCCATTATCACTGGCCTCATCGAAAGCGGTAAAGGAATCCAGTACCGGGTCGTAAATAAAGACTCCCCCATCGGTACCAATCCAGATATTGCCCCGGCGGTCCTCGTAGAGCGCGGTTATGAAATTCTTGCCTAAACCGGAGTTCTCTTTCTTGTAGACACGGAAAGACAACCCGTCATACCGGTTCAGACCGTCCTTGGTTCCGAACCACATAAAGCCTTTCCTATCCTGCAAAATCTGATACACGGTGTTCTGCGAAAGACCGTTCCGGATATCCATCGTTCTGAAATAGTAATGAACAGCATCCTGCGCACAGACCGGCAATACCGCCCATAGGCACAGACTAAGGAAAAGCTTTATAATCAATCGTTTCATAACAACATTTTTAATGCACAATTTACCATTTACAAAGTACAATTTAACTATGCAGATGACAGCGCAGCCAAATTGTACTTTGTAAATGGTAAATTGTAAATGCCCCTATTTCTTAAGTGAATTGCAGATACGTGTATTTATCTCTTTCACGCGTTTCTCATCCAGCTTTATCACCTTGCGGTCGTAAGTCATCAGACCGTTCACTTCCACCTCCACATCCGTGGTCTGTGTATAGACGGCTGCCGAGAAACCTCTTTTTATCATCTGATACAGCATATCGGCATATTTCACGTACTCATCCGTAACCTCCTTGGAAGAGTTGAACTGAACATATCCCCAGTTGCGGTTCGGTTCCCAGATATGGTCTTTCAAGACAAGGCCGATGCCGCCATACTCACCCAAAACCGTGGCACGCTGTGCATCATACAGATACATCTCCGGTTGGGGATAGTTGTGGAGGTCGAGCATGTCACCGCAAGTATAATGGTTACCGCCACTTGCCGGATTCACCAGACGGGTCGGGTCATACTGTTTCGTCCATTCGGCTATCTCTACCGTCTTGAACTGCCCCCAGGCTTCGTTGAACGGTACCCATGTACCGATACACGGATAAGAGTAGAGACAATCCATTATTTCCTTCCATTCCTTGTGATAATAGGCTTCGGATTCGGCGGAGCGTTTCAGTTCTGTTCCGTCGAAATAGCGGCGGTTCTGCCATTCCGGATTACGGTCACCGCTCGGCATATCCTGCCATACGATGATACCCAAACGGTCACAATGTGTGTACCAACGTGCCGGTTCCACCTTGATATGCTTGCGAATCATATTGAAACCGAAATCTTTCGTCTTCTGTACATCATACAGCAAAGCCTCGTCTGTGGGAGCTGTATACAGTCCGTCGGGCCACCAACCCTGGTCCAGCGGTCCAAACTGGAACAAAGCCTCGTTATTTAGTTCCAGGCGTACGATGCCATCCGCGTCACGACGGGTGGAGTACTTACGCATGGCAGCATAGCTGTCCACCTTATCCACTACCTTGCCTCCGCTTTTCAGAGTCACTTTCAGCGTATAGAGGAAGGGGGAATCCGGACTCCACAACTTGGCATTCCGGGGCATGGACACCTCCACCGGCTCTGCATTGATACTTTTGCCGGTGGCTACCAGTTGATTGCCGTCATACACATTCACTTCCACAAAGTCGGAAGGACATGCACTATTCAATTCAGCCTTCACTGTCAACAGATTACGGTCAATATCGGGAGTGATACGGAGGTTCTTGATATGTTTTCCGGCAACCGGCTCCATCCATACCGTCTGCCAGATACCGCTTACGGGAGTGTACCAGATACCTTCCGGATTGCTGACCTGCTTTCCACGGGGTTGAGGTCCTTTATCCGTTGGGTCCCAAACTTTTACGACCAACTGATTATTGCCTTTGCCAGAAAGGGCGGCAGTAATATCGAAAGAGAACGGAGTAAATCCCCCCGTATGGCTGCCTACTTTCACATCATTCACCCATACATCCGTTTTCCAGTCGACAGCGCCAAAGTGCAACAGCACTTGTTTTCCCTTCCAGGCAGAAGGAATTTCAAAACTGCGCTGGTAGACCAGTTCCTGGTTTTCATTGATTCTTTTTCCAACTCCGGACAAGGAGGATTCGATGGCAAAAGGAACAAGTATCTGCCCTTCGAACTCTGCCGGAAGATGCTCACCTTTATTTATAACGGCATAATTCCACAGTCCGTTCAAGTTCTTCCAGTCACTCCGTTCCATGATGGGACGAGGATATTCGGGCAACACATTCGCGGGATTGATCTGGGATGCCCAGTCCGTTTTGATTTTATCACCTGCCGGCTTCCATTGCGCCGAGCTTCCGATTGCAAACAACGTCAAGAATGACGATATGAGGAAAAATCTTCTCATAGTATTATAACTTTTTATTGGTTTCTACGAAAGCAAAGATAAGCCGATTCAGAAAAAAAGAATAGAAATTTCGAACCAATAAATAGTATTTTTGTGGAATATCAAGGTATTACCATCTCATTTTATCAAAGAAATTCATCAAAGGCACCTTTTTCCGCTTTTCTTGCCACGCCTATGACAAGGTTTTGCCTTCCCATTGGCAAGACTTTGCCACCGCGTTGGCAAAACTTTGCCATAGGCGTGGCAAAAGTTTGCCAAGGCAGTGACAACTTGTTGGCAAAATACCTCCCTGATATACAAGGAGTAGCAAACAATAGACAGCAGGGAATGACTAATATCCCGGATTCTGCTGGTTCTCCAATGCCGGATTGGCATTTATCTCATCCTGCGAAATAGGAAGCACAATCTTCTCGAAAGTACGGTCGATTGTTTTTCCACGGTGACTCACCGGAATATCTTGAAAATCGTCGTTGAATTCGATGGTTCTGCCCATACGCATCATGTCGAAGAAGCGTTGTCCTTCACCAAAAAGCTCCTTGCTGCGCTCGTCCAGAATCATATCATCGGTAATGGTAGCGGCAGTGGCCGGTGCCAGTCCGGGAGAACGCCTGCGGATTTCATTCAGGTAACCGGCGGCGGCATCTGCGCCTGCTTCCTGCTTCGTGGAGTGCAAGGCTGCTTCGGCGGCAATCAGATATATCTCGGAAAGACGGATTATCTTGATATTGACGGCTGTATTGGTTGCCTTGCCGTCACCTGCCAGAGTGGTACTGCCCATATACTTGTAGCAGGCTCCCTTGCGTTCAATCTCATTGTCCACCCAGTATTCATCGTTGTCCATGATTCCCCAACGCACATCCGTCTCGTCTTCACCCAGACGGTTCAAGAAATAATCGCTGGCAAGATACCAGCCCATGGCATTCTTCAACTGTCCGTAGCGCATCAGGTAAAAGCCCAAAGAAGAAGTTCCCAGGTCTGATTCCTCAGTGGTGATGCCCAGCTCAAAGATGGACTCGGAACCAAACTGCTTGCTCCAGGAAGCCGTCCAATCGGCAGGCTCATACAGTTTGTACACACCGCTTTCTATAATCTCCCGGGCAGCGTTCAAAGCACCGTCATAATCTTCCATATAGAGTTTCACACGCGCTTGCAGGGCTATGTTGGTGTAATAGTCCGCATATCCGCTCTGCTTTGTCTTCTTCTTGGCAAGCAGGGCCGCCCCGTCCGACAAGTCCTGCAGAATCTGGCGATAGTTCTCCTCCACAGTAGCACGGGTGGGCTGGGCGTTCACCGTAAGCGGCTCGGTTACATTGGGAACTCCATAAGAGGTCTTGTTGTAATTGTAAGGAAGCCCGTAGAGACGGACCAAATCGAAATAGAACAGCGCCCTCAGAGTCAACGCCTGCCCTTTGGCTTCGGAAAAGTCTTCCATACTGCCCGATTCTTCCAGCTTCTCAATGTTGCTCAACAAGGTGTTGACCTGCAGAATGCAGTAATATCCACGGCTCCAGAAACCGGAATAAGTATTGCTGTTGGAAGTGTGGTTGAACGTATAGAATGCATCCAGTCCGCGTCCGGCAGCAAAAATCGTGAGGTCACCGCCCTTGGCATCACCGTACATAAAAAGGTTTCTGCCGTAATAGGACGATGAGGTCATCGCACTCATCACACCGTTGATAACCACCTGCGCATCGGCTACCGTACCGACAGCACCTTCTGCATTTCCGGAGTTGGTGGGCTGCATATCCAGAAAATCGTCACACGAAGTGAATGTAAAGGCACCAAGTATCACAAGTGCCAATAAATGATATATCTTTTTCATTGTTAGTTCCTCCAGTTCATTAAAATTTCAATTCAACGCCAACGACAAACGTTTTTCCGATAGGGGTTTCCCAACCACGTGTGCCGTATTCGCTCACTTCGGGGTCTGCCTCCTTGTATTTGGCTATTGTCCAAAGGTTGCTGGCAGTGAAGAAAAGGCGGGCATTCTCGATGAAAGCCTTGCGGGTCATGGCTTTGGGCAGCGTATAGGCCAATGAGAGATTCTTCAAGCGCAGATAACTGGCATTGAACAAGTGGCGGCTGCTGTATTGTTGCGGGTCATCGAGGTCTACACCTTCGATACGGGGCTCTGTACCGTTCGTATGGTCTGGCGTCCAAAGGTTGTTGTAGTAGCTTTTAGCACGGATACGCTCCCAATAATAACCGTCGTCGGCCACATCCATGTAGGCTCCGTCGTACAAGTCTCCTCCTATCTTATAGGTAAAGCCCAACGAAAGGGCTATGCCTTTGTAGGAGACCGAGGTATTGATGCCCCCATACACTTTGGGAACGGCATTGCCGATGATGGTGTAGTTGGCATTGTTATAGTCATAAGTAGCTCCGCGCCCGTTATACTCAAAATCTCCGGCCTTGCCATTCTTGGGGTCATTTACATAGTAGACGTTCTTGCCGTTGGTCTTGTCCACACCTGCCCATTCGTATCCATAGAAAGCCAGCGTGGACTGACCTTCCCGGTATACATATTGCGCACGGCTGTCGCTACTGGTGGGGTCGTACCAGATAATGTCCGCACCGCCATACAACTCTTTCACCTCAGAACGGAGGAAGGTTGCGTTGGCACCGGCACTCCATAACCATCCTTTACTATCAATGATGTCACCACTCAACTCCACCTCTACCCCATGGTTGTTGATGCATCCTACGTTCCGCAACGTAGAGGAAAATCCCGTAACCATCGAAATGGGAACATCCTGGAGCAGGTTCTTCGAATCACGGTTGAAGTATTCCACCGTACCGCGCAGACGTTGGCCGAAGAAGCCGAAGTCGATACCCACATTCGTGTTGTAGCTCGTCTCCCAAGACAGCTTGTCATTGGTGACGGTAGTGATTGTACCGCCCGGGTTACCCATGTACTTACTGGTATAGCTCATCAAGCTCATATAGCCGTAATTGTCCGAAGGCAGCGTACCGTTAATACCATAAGAGGCACGTATACGCAGGTTGCTCAGGAAAGAATATTTGCTCATAAAACCCTCGCGCATGATGTTCCACGCTCCCGCCACTGACCAGAAGTTTCCCCAACGTTCCTGCTTGCTGAGCCGGGAAGAACCGTCGCGGCGGTAAGAACCGGAAATGAAGTAGCGTTCATCGTAATTATAATCCAACTTGGAGAGCACGGACACCATCGAGTTTCCCCAGGAATATCCGGCAGAAGTCTGCGTTCCGGCAGTAGAAACTGTATGAATGGTGCTGACCGCAAGATTGCTTCCTGTGGCACGCACATAGTCTGTCTTGTTCTTCTCCGCTTCGAAACCCACCATGGTGCCAACTGTGTGTTTGTCGAAGGTGCCGGTATAATTGGCGGTAGTGGAGGTAACCATCTTCTCGTATGTAGTACGGTATTCGTTGACATTCCCATTGTCTGCCGAGCCTTTATAGTGATTGGCACTGTAATAGATATGGTCTTTTACAGTAGTATTGTCGTAAGAGTAGATAGAACGAAGGTCCAGGCCCGGCATCAGATGCAGGGTGAGCGTCTCCGCAGCTATGATTTTGGTACTGGTAGAACCGTTCTCCCACTCTTTGTCATAATAAAGCCCATTGTAGGCGTAGCTACCGTAACGTTCGGTCCAGAGCTCGCCGGTCTTGTAATCAGTGGGCCAGTAGAGTCCCCACAGCAAGTTACGGGTCTGCATGAAGTAATTACTGCCCGTGTTGCGTGTATCATTATAACCGCTTTTCTTGGTACGCGCCAGGCTGGCATTGGTGGTCAGTTCAAGGAATTTCCCCACCTTCTGGGTGAGGTTCAGGCGACCGGAAACACGGTCGAAGCTGTTCATCTTCAAACGTCCTTCGTCCTGGGTATAGGAAAGGGAAGTGTAATAGTTGGTATTCTGCGTAGCACCGCTGACGGACATATCGTAGGTCTGGTAAATGGCGGTACGGAAATATGCCTTGTCCCAATCGTAGTATTTGCCTCCACGCCCGGAGTTGTCGTACTCAAGGATATTGACGTTCTCGTAAGCTCCCGTACCATTTGTGGTAAATTGGTAGCCATGTTTGTTGAAACGGCTGTTCAACTGGCCTATGGCATAGGCTGCCGCCTTTTCGTCCGTTTCGCCCTTACCGCTTGTACGGGCATCGTGAAATACGGTGTAGAGCATATTCACATTCTCCTGTACGCTGGCCGTTTCATAGTTGTCCGTTGCCCAGCAGGGCGTGAAGCCCACTTCGGCTTTCAGCGTCACCACCGGCTTGCCAATCTGTCCTTTTTTGGTAGTAATCAGAATGACGCCGTTTGCCGCACGCGACCCATAAAGCGAGCTGGCCGCCGCATCTTTCAATACAGAAATAGATTCGATGTCTTCCGGGTTCAACGTATTCATGATGTTGTTGGTAGAATAGAGCTCACCGCTCATCTGCCCCGTATTGCCCGAAGAGACCGGAACACCGTCCACTACATACAACGGTTCATTCCCGGCATTCATAGAACCTATGCCACGGATGCGGATGGCCGGTGCGGAACCCGCCTGGCCGGAATTATTCGTCAGTTGCAAGCCCGCCACTTTACCGTTCAACACGTTTTCAAAGCTGGTCGTCGGAATGTCTTTCAGCGCATCCGCTTTCACTAAAGAAGCCGAACCTGCATAGCTGCTCTTTTTGGCCGTGCCGTAAGCCACCACCATCACTTCATCCAGCAGTTCCGAATCCGATTTCAGCACCACCTTCATAGCAGGCTTTATGGCAGCTTCTACTTTCTGCATACCTACAAAAGAGACAATCACTGTCTTTGCCGTGCCCGGCACATTCAAGATTGTAAATTTACCTTCGATATCGGTCACGGCCCCCAGCGTTGTACCCTTCACCAATACCGATGCCCCAATAATCGGCTCATTGTTGTCCTCGGCAAATACTGTTCCCGAGACCGTAGACGTCTGAGCCATCACTCCCGCCCCCATAACCAGGCAGACAATGATTAACAAGAAGAATTTCTTTCTCATGCTTCTCTTCCTTAAAATTAGTCAATCAAAACACTTTTTAATATCCAAACGTTGCAAAGGTATGTATCTTTTTCAAAAAGAAAAGCAATAGTATTCAAAAAGCTTCATTTTGATTGTATTTTAAGCTAAACACAAGCAATATGTCTATAGCCTAAGCATTCCAAGCAATAAGTATGATGCTGGATACGGAAATATAAGCAATGCCAAAGAAGATATATCCGGATTTTAAGATATGACACGTCCCGGCATACAACTTTTTTCGTAACTTTGCACAGTTTTAAAATACACTGAACGAATGGAGTTTAAGTATGACGTTATTGTAATCGGCGCCGGACACGCAGGATGCGAAGCCGCTGCCGCTGCTGCAAACCTGGGTTCGAAGACTTGTCTTATCACAATGGATATGAACAAAATCGGACAGATGAGTTGTAACCCGGCAGTGGGAGGCATCGCCAAAGGACAGATAGTACGCGAAATAGACGCCTTGGGAGGATATATGGGATTGGTGACAGACCAGACAGCCATACAGTTCCGTATACTGAACCGTTCCAAAGGTCCCGCTATGTGGAGTCCGCGCGCGCAGTGCGACCGCAACAAATTCATCTGGGCATGGAGAGAGATACTGGAAAATATCCCCAACCTGCATATCTGGCAGGATACCGTGCAGGAAATCCTCGTTGAAAACGGTGAGATTACGGGAGTAGTCACATTATGGGGAGTAACGTTCCATGCCAAATGTGTAGTACTCACCGCAGGAACTTTCCTCAATGGACTGATGCACGTGGGACGTACCATGCTTCCAGGTGGACGTATGGCAGAACCTGCATCCTACCAATTAACCGAATCCATCGCAAAGCATGGCATCACCTTTGGACGCATGAAGACGGGAACCCCCGTACGCATAGATGGACGCAGCGTGCATTATGAGGATATGGAAATCCAAGACGGAGAATGTGACTTCCACAAGTTCTCGTTCATGGACACTCATGTACGCCATTTGAAACAGCTCCCTTGCTGGACCTGCTTCACCAACGAAGAAGCACACCGCATCCTGCAGGAAGGTCTGCCGGATTCTCCCCTTTTCAACGGACAAATCCAAAGTATCGGCCCACGTTATTGCCCCAGTATAGAAACCAAGATTGTGACTTTCCCCGACAAACCGCAGCACCAGCTTTTCCTGGAGCCCGAAGGGGAAACAACCCAAGAGCTCTACTTGAATGGATTCTCTTCTTCATTGCCCATGAACATCCAGATTGCAGCATTGAAAAAGATACCGGCGTTCAGAGACCTCGTCATCTACCGCCCGGGCTATGCCATCGAATACGACTTCTTTGACCCCACCCAACTGAAACATACGCTGGAAACGAAGAATATAAAGAATCTGTTCTTTGCCGGACAAGTAAACGGAACAACCGGTTACGAGGAAGCAGCTGGACAAGGAATCATGGCAGGTATCAACGCCCACATCAATTGCCACGGCGGAGAACCGTTCACCCTTGCAAGGGATGAAGCATATATCGGCGTTTTAATCGATGACTTGGTAACAAAAGGTGTGGACGAGCCTTACCGTATGTTTACTTCCCGTGCCGAATATCGCATCCTGCTCCGTATGGATGATGCGGACATGCGACTCACGGAAAAAGCCTGGAAGCTGGGACTCGCCAAGGAAGAGCGGTACAAGCTGCTGACAGAAAAACGTGAAGCCGTGAACCGGATTATAGACTTCGCGCGGAATTACTCGATGAAACCGGCATTAATCAATCCGGTATTGGAGCAGCTCGGCACTACTCCACTGCGCCAAGGATGCAAATTGATAGATTTGATAAACCGTCCGCAGATAACGATTGAGAACATTGCCGAACACGTCAGTGCCTTTAAACGAGAACTGGATAAAATATCCGATAGAAAGGAAGAAATTGTAGAAGCTGCAGAAATACTCATCAAGTACGAGGGATACATCGGACGCGAACGGATTATTGCGGATAAATTGGCAAGATTGGAAAGCATCAAGATAAAAGGTAAGTTTGACTATAATTCCATTCAATCCCTTTCTACCGAAGCTAGACAGAAGCTGATGAAGATAGATCCGGAAACAATAGCCCAAGCGAGTCGGATTCCGGGAGTATCTCCAAGCGACATCAACGTGCTACTGGTACTTTGCGGACGATAGAGCGCAAAGTTCCACGTGAAACAAAGAATTCAATAAACGTATTAAATAAACTGATTATGAGCAAAGAAACTCTTACCAAAAGCATCCGGGAAATACCCGACTTCCCCATTCCGGGAATTCTATTCTACGATGTAACTACCTTGTTCAAGGAGCCTACCGCCTTGCAGGAACTCTCGGACACACTATACGAGATGTATAAAGACAAAGGCATCACCAAAGTAGTGGGTATAGAATCAAGAGGATTCATTATGGGCCCCATTCTCGCCACCAGACTGGGGGCAGGCTTCGTACCTATCCGCAAGCCGGGAAAGCTTCCTGCAGAAACCATTGAAGAAAGCTATGATAAAGAATATGGCAAAGACACCGTGCAGATGCACAAGGATGCCATCAATGAAGACGATGTAGTATTGCTACACGACGACTTGCTGGCAACCGGTGGAACAATGGAAGCCGCCTGCAAACTGGTGAAACAGATGAACCCCAAGAAAGTGTATGTAAACTTCATCATCGAGCTGAAAGAGCTTCATGGCAAGGATGTGTTTGGAGATGATGTGGAAGTGGAGGCTGTGCTGTCGCTTTAGCCATTTCATATTTCACCACAGATTACACAGATTAACACAGATTATTTATCCACCACAAAACACAGTTTTATCGAAGAGAAATCTGCGCTAATCTGTGTAATCTGTGGTGAAACGTCGGTATTATGGAAGAACTCAGAACTAACGACTACCTCAAAGGGATTGTATCCAACCTTCCCGAAAGTCCCGGTATTTACCAATATCTGAATACCGAAGGGACTATTATATATGTAGGAAAGGCAAAGAATCTGAAGCGAAGAGTGTCTTCCTACTTCAACCGGGAGCACGAACCGGGAAAGACGAGGGTGCTGGTCAGCAAGATTGCAGATATCCGATATATCGTGGTGAATACGGAAGAAGACGCGCTATTGCTGGAAAACAATCTTATCAAGAAATACAAGCCTCGCTACAACGTACTGTTGAAAGACGACAAGACGTATCCCAGCATCTGCGTGCAGAACGAATACTTTCCACGTGTATTCAGAACCCGGAAGATAATCCGTAACGGTTCCTCCTATTATGGCCCTTACAGCCATATACCTTCCATGTACGCATTACTCGACCTCATCAAGCATCTGTACCCTTTGCGTACATGCCACCTGAACCTCTCTCCGGAAAACATACGTGCCGGAAAGTTCAATGTTTGCCTGGAATACCACATCAAGAACTGTGCAGGACCTTGCATCGGGAAGCAAAGCCAGGAAGAGTATCTGAAAAACATCGCTGAAATCAAGGAAATACTCAAAGGGAATACCCAGGAGATAGAACGGATGCTTTTCCAGCAAATGCAGGAACTGGCAGCCGAAATGAAGTTTGAAGAAGCACAGAAGATAAAGAAGAAATACCTGCTGCTGGAAAACTACCGGGCGAAATCGGAAGTGGTAAGCAACGTGCTGCACAATATCGACGTGTTCTCCATCGAGGAAGACAGCGATGAAAAGTCCGCTTTTGTCAACTACCTGCACATTACGAACGGTGCCATCAACCAGGCTTTCACCTTTGAATACAAGAAACGATTGAATGAGAGCAAAGAAGAACTGCTCTCTCTCGGCATCATCGAAATGCGGGAAAGATACAAGAGCCTTTCTCGTGAAATCATCGTGCCTTTTGAGCTGGATATGGAGCTGAAAGATGTCGTCTTTACCATTCCGCAACGGGGAGACAAAAAGAAACTGCTGGAACTCTCCATCCTCAATGTGAAGCAGTACAAAGCCGACCGCCTGAAGCAAGCCGAAAAGCTGAATCCGGAGCAACGGACCGTGCGCCTGCTGAAAGAGATACAGCAAGAGCTGCACCTGGACCGCCTGCCCATGCAGATAGAATGTTTCGACAACTCCAACATCCAGGGTTCCGACCCCGTGGCCGGGTGCGTGGTCTTCGTCAAGGGGAAACCTTCCAAGAAGGATTACCGCAAGTACAATATCAAGACCGTAGAGGGACCGGATGACTATGCCTCCATGAAAGAGGTCGTAAAACGGCGCTATCAGCGCGCTATAGAAGAGAAAGCACCCCTGCCCGACCTTCTTATCACCGACGGTGGAAAAGGGCAAATGAGCGCCGTAAAAGAGGTGATAGACGAGCTTGGCCTGAACATCCCCATCGCCGGACTTGCCAAAGATGGCAAACATCGCACTTCCGAGCTATTGTATGGCTACCCTCCCCAGACCATCGGATTGAAACAGAACACCCCCCTCTTCCGACTGCTGACGCAGATTCAAGATGAAGTGCACCGCTTCGCCATTACCTTCCACCGCGACAAGCGCAGCAAACGGCAGATTGCCTCCGCACTGGACGAGATAAAAGGTATCGGTGAAAAGACGAAAAGCACGTTGCTCAAGGAGTTCAAAAGCGTGAAGCGTATCCGCGAAGCATCTGCCGAGGAGCTTGCCGCCGTGGTGGGAGAAGCGAAAGCCAAAATCATCCAGACCTATTTCTCAGAGAAATAATGACTGATAAATCAGCCTGCAGAGCCATGCACACAACGAATTAATTCGTAACTTTGTCCCCTCAAAAAGACAAGAACAACATGAGAGTAGTGATACAACGTGCCGGACACGCTTCCGTCACCATCAACGGAACCTGCAAAGCCTCCATTGGAAAGGGCCTCATGATACTCGTAGGCATCGAAGAATCCGATGGAAAAGAAGATATCGACTGGCTTTGCAAGAAGATAGTCAACCTGCGCATTTTCGATGACGAAAACGGCGTAATGAACAAATCCATTCTTGAAGCAGACGGCGAGATACTGGTTATCAGCCAGTTCACCCTCCACGCCTCCACCAAGAAAGGCAACCGTCCCTCCTACATACGGGCAGCACGGCCGGAAATATCCGTCCCGCTGTACGAACAATTCTGCCGGGAACTGAGTTTAGCATTAGGTAAAGAAATAGGTACCGGCGAATTTGGTGCCGATATGAAAGTAGAACTGATGAACGATGGTCCCGTGACCATCTGTATAGATACAAAAAACAAGGAATAATGACGTTAGAAGAAGCACAGAAACAAGTGGATTCCTGGATAAAGGAATACGGAGTGCGCTATTTCAGCGAACTCACCAATATGGCGATACTGACCGAAGAAGTGGGCGAACTCGCCCGCGTCATGGCACGCAAGTATGGCGACCAATCCTTCAAGAAAGGAGAAAAAGACAATCTCGACGATGAGATGGCAGATGTTCTTTGGGTACTTCTCTGCCTTGCGAACCAGACCGGAGTGAACCTGACAGACGCCTTCTGCCGCAACTTCGAGAAGAAAACCAGACGTGACCAGACAAGACATATCAATAATCCTAAATTGAAAAACCATGGAGAAGAATGAGCCTACCCAGAGTAAGTATGACGCCGCCCTGGCAAAGTACAACACCCAACTGGATGATGCAGAAATAGCTGCACAAGCTGCCAGAATCATTGCAGAGAAAGTACCGGCAAACAATACACCGGAGGTAAAGAAATTCCTGTTCAACTGCATTGACCTTACCACCCTGAAGAGTGAAGACAGCGATGAAAGCGTCATGAAATTCACCCAGAAAGTGAATAAATTCGACGAAGAGTTCCCCGACCTGAAGAATGTGGCAGCCATCTGTGTATACCCCAATTTTGCAGAAGTCGTAAAAGACACGCTGGAAGTGGAAGATGTAAAAATAGCTTGTGTATCAGCAGGTTTCCCCTCCTCCCAGACTTTCATTGAAGTGAAAGTGGCAGAAACTGCCATGGCACTGATGGAAGGCGCCGATGAAATAGACATCGTTATTTCGGTGGGCAAGTTCCTGGCGGGAGACTATGAAGGCATGTGCGAGGAGATACAAGAACTCAAAGCAACCTGCAAAGAGCACCACATGAAGGTAATCCTCGAAACCGGAGCTTTGAAGACGGCTTCGAACATCAAAAAAGCATCCATCCTTTCCATGTATTCGGGTGCCGATTTCATCAAGACTTCCACCGGCAAGCAGCAGCCTGCCGCCACGCCGGAGGCCGCCCTGGTTATGTGCCAGGCCATCAAGGAATATCACGAGCTGACGGGTATCAAGGTAGGCTTTAAGCCCGCAGGAGGAATCAACTGCGTGAACGATGCACTGATTTATTACACCATCGTCAAGGAAGTGCTCGGCGAAGAATGGCTGAACAACGAGCTGTTCCGTCTGGGAACCAGTCGTCTTGCCAACCTGCTGCTTTCGGAAATCAAGGGTGAAGAGATGAAATTCTTCTAAGAGAAAGCTGTATTTACCTATAAATAAAGCCTGATGGAGTGGGTTCCATCAGGCTTTCTCATATTATCAACCGGAAACAGTTCCGTCATTTTTCCCGCTCTACCACATAATCCAGATACCCGGCTAGCGCTGCTTTTACCTCCGTATCGGGCAAAGAAGCCAGCAAAGAAAGAGCCTTTTCCTTATAGTCATACATCACTTGCGAAGCATACTCTATACCACCATTCTGCTTGGTAAATTCAATTAAATGGGCTATTTCGCCAGGCGTTGCCTCCCCATTCTTTATCTTTACGGCAATTTCTTCCGCTGTTTTATCCTTCACGGTATTGAGCACATGAAGCGCAGGCAGAGTCAACTTCCCCTCCACCATATCATTTCCGGTAGGTTTGCCTATTTCCTTGCTCTCGGAGTAATCGAAAATATCATCCTTTATCTGAAAACAAAGCCCGATATATTCACCGAACAGACGCGCAGATTCCGCCTTTTCATCGCTGGCCCCCACCGAGAGAGCGCCCGCCTTCGTACAAGCTGCAAAGAGCACGGCCGTCTTCTTGCGGATAACGTCGAAATAGACTTCCTCGGAGAAATGGAGATTGCTGACGTTGGAAAGCTGCAGAAGTTCACCATCTGCCAAATCCTGCCCCAGGCAGGAGACGATGTCGATAATGTCATGGTTACGGGTCATGCCCACTTGCACCAACGCTGTTGCAAGCAGATAATCGCCTGCCAGTACGGCTACTTTATTATTGAAAATGGCATTAACGGAGAGTTGTCCACGGCGTTCAGTACTTTCGTCCACTACATCATCGTGCACAAGGCTGGCATTATGAAGAAGTTCCAACGCAACCGCAGCATGCAGGGTTGCAGGACATACCTTGCCAAAAAGCTTCGCAGCCAGAAGCACCAGAATGGGGCGCATCATCTTCCCGTTCTTCTGCCGGATATGCGCAATTACGCTGTTCAGCAAAAGGTTGGAACTGGAGAGAGTACTTTCAAAAAGCTTCTTGAAGTCCTCCAATTCCTCAGAAATCGGAGATTTTATCAATGATGAGTTGTCCATGCATCGCTATTTGCCTACAAAAATAGTAATAAAACGGTTAATACGGTATTTTTTTGTACTTTTACCATGAAAAAAAGGATTAAATGTATGAATTCAATCGATAAACTGTTTTTGCTCGATGCCTATGCACTGATATATCGAGCCTATTACGCGTTCATCAAGAACCCGAGAATCAATTCAAAAGGATTCAACACTTCGGCCATTCTGGGCTTTGTAAACACCCTGGAAGAAGTGCTCAAAAAAGAGAATCCCACACACATAGGAGTAGCCTTCGACCCGTCGGGCCCCACCTTCCGCCACGAGGCCTACGAGCAATACAAGGCACAGCGCGAGGAGACACCCGAGGCCATCCGCCTTTCCGTACCTATTATAAAGGACATCATCCGCGCCTACCGCATTCCCATCCTCGAAGTATCCGGCTACGAAGCCGACGACGTGATAGGCACGCTCGCCACCGAAGCCGGACGGCAGGGCATCACCACCTATATGATGACTCCCGACAAGGACTACGGGCAACTGGTATCGGACCGCGTCTTCATGTACCGCCCCAAGCACACCGGCGGATTCGAAGTGATGGGTACCGAAGAAGTAAAAACCAAGTTCAACATACAGACCACCGAGCAGGTCATCGACATGCTGGGACTGATGGGTGATGCTTCCGACAACATCCCCGGCTGTCCGGGTGTGGGCGAGAAAACCGCACAGAAACTGATTGCCGAATTCGGCAGTATCGAAAACCTGCTGGAACATACCGACCAGCTGAAAGGCGCACTGAAAACGAAAGTGGAAACCAACCGCGAGATGATAACCTTCTCCAAATTCCTTGCCACCATCAAAACAGATGTTCCCATTCAGCTCGACATGGATTCGCTCGTCCGCGAAGAACCGAACGAAGAGGAACTCCGCAAGATTTTCGAGGAGTTGGAATTCCGCACACTCATCGACCGGGTACTCAAAAAGGGAAGCGGCAATTCGTCCTCCCCTACTCCAACCTCTCCGGTACCCGACCTCTTTGCCGGGACTCTGTTTGCCCAGCCGCAAACCTCCACTCCCGAAAACAGCGCCCCGATTCAAGGCGATTTGTTTGCAAATTTTGCGGGCGAGGGGACGGGCGTTTCTGAAAATTCAAACCTGACGCGGTTAGAAATGCTCGATGTAGACTACCAACTCATTGATACAGAAGATAAAAGAGCAGAAATTATTCAAAAGTTACTTACAAGCGAAATTCTCTCAATAGATACCGAGACTACCGGAACCGAGCCAATGGACGCCGAACTTGTAGGAATGAGCTTCAGCGATGCCGAAAACCGTGCATACTACGTACCCGTTCCCGCCGAACGAGAGGAAGTCTTAAAAATTGTAAACGAGTTCCGTCCCCTCTTCGAAAACGAGAAATCCATGAAGGTGGGACAAAATATCAAGTACGATATGATTATCCTCCAAAATTACGGCGTCCAGGTGAAAGGCAAACTTTTCGACACCATGCTTGCCCACTACGTGCTTCAACCCGAACTGCGACACAACATGGACTATCTGGCGGAAATCTACCTGCACTACCAGACCATCCACATCGATGAGCTAATTGGAGCGCGAGGCAAAAACCAAAAGAACATGCGCGACCTTCCACCCGAAGATGTCTACCGTTATGCCTGCGAGGATGCGGACGTCACCCTCAAACTGAAAAACGTGCTGGAAAAGGAACTGAAGGAGCAAGGTGCCGAACATCTGTTCTACGAAATAGAGATGCCGCTCGTCCCCGTACTTGTTAATATAGAGAGCAACGGAGTGCTGCTCGACACGGAAGCCTTGAAGCAATCGTCCCAACACTTCACCGTCCGTCTGCAGGAGATTGAGAAGGAAATCTACGAGATGGCTGGCGAGACATTCAATATCAGCTCCGCCAAGCAGGTAGGCGAAGTGCTCTTCGACAAGCTGAAAATCGTGGAGAAAGCGAAAAAGACCAAGACCGGACAATACGTCACTTCCGAAGAGGTGCTGCAGAGCTACCGCAGCAAGCACGACATCATCGGAAAGATACTGGAATACCGCGGACTGAAGAAACTACTGAGCACCTATATAGATGCCCTACCCCAGCTCATCAACCCGCGCACGGGTCGCATACACACCTCCTTCAACCAGGCGGTGACCGCTACCGGACGCCTCAGCTCCAGCAATCCCAACCTGCAGAACATCCCCATCCGCGACGAAGACGGAAAGGAAATCCGCAAGGCGTTCATCCCCGACAACGGCTGCGAGTTTTTCTCTGCCGACTACTCGCAGATAGAGCTGCGCATCATGGCACACCTCAGCGAAGATAAGAACATGATAGACGCCTTCCTCAGCGGACACGACATCCACGCCGCCACCGCTGCCAAGATATATAAAATAGATATAAACGACGTAACCGCCGACATGCGCCGCAAGGCAAAAACGGCAAACTTCGGCATCATCTACGGCATCTCCGTCTTCGGGCTTGCCGAACGCATGGGCGTTTCCCGCCAGGAAGCCAAAGAGCTGATAGACGGCTACTTTGAAACCTACCCACAAGTGAAGGAGTATATGGACAAAAGCATCCAGGTGGCACGCGAGCAGGGCTACGTGGAAACCATCTTCCACCGCAAGCGCTTCCTGCCGGACATCAACTCAAGAAACGGGGTGGTACGGGGCTATGCCGAACGGAATGCCATCAACGCCCCCATCCAGGGAAGTGCCGCCGACATCATAAAAGTAGCCATGGCACACATCTATCAGCGCTTCCAAGCTTACAATCTGAAAGCAAAGATGATTTTACAGGTCCATGACGAACTAAATTTCAGCGTTCCAGAGGCAGAAAAAGAGCTTGTACAGAAAATCGTAATCGAAGAGATGGAGCAGGCATATCGCATGCACGTACCCCTGAAAGCCGATTGTGGGTGGGGAAACAACTGGTTGCAGGCACACTAAACAGCCCAATAACTTTATTTAACTTACAATCAGAAAGCAACAGAAGCAATCCTTTCCAAATACAGTTTGCTCATCAGAATATCCGGCGACCTCGCTGCCGGATATTTTTTATTCACCAATCTTGCCAAAAGGAAAGCATACCGAAACCCTCACTACTGACATATTGATAAAATTTAATCCGATATTTATATTTATGTCAATTTAATACGTACCTTTGCAGCGAAATCAATGACATATTGATAGAAAATAGAAAGTTAAACTAAAAAAGACATAAAACCATGAAAGCAAAAGTATCTTTAAAAACAGTGATTGTTTCAGCACTTCTCTTAGTTTGCGGATTAAATGCCTCAGCCGACAATAAGAGCAACCTCATTTACAATTCGGAAGAAGTAAATGGCATGAAAGTGGCAGAGACCGTATACAAGATGGACGGAAACACGCTTGCCAACTATATGAAGTACAATTATAAGTACGACGACCAGAACCGCATGACGGAAAGCGAAGCCCTGAAATGGAACAGCACCAAGAATACATGGGGCAAGGACATGTGCATCCGCTATGCATACCAAGGCAAGACGATGACTACCACATACTACAAATGGAACAACAAGAAAGGCGAATACATACTGGTTCCCGAGATGACAGTAATCATGGACAACCCTAACATGTAATTGACAAACTCTCTCTTAAAGTAAGAAATCTTATTCCTAACAACAATAACCGAAACCTTTCATAAAAGAGCCGGAATGATTCGCACATTCCGGCTCTTTTATTATATCTTCGCCTCCTAAAAAGGAATGCCACATGATACCCGAGACCCTCATTACCTACATCGAGACAGCAATCATTCCCCGGTACAAGGAGTTTGACAAGGCACACAACCTCTCACACGTCCGCACCGTCATCGAAGAAAGCCTTGCCCTCGCCCGGCAATATCCCGAAGCGGACGAACGCCTGGCATACGTCATTGCCGCCTACCATGACACGGGACTGTGCCGCGACCGCGCCACCCACCACCTTGTCTCCGGCGAGATACTGATGGCGGACTCCACCCTGCGGCAATGGTTCTCCGACACGGAAATCCTCCTCATGAAAGAAGCCGTAGAGGACCACCGGGCCTCTACAGACCACGAACCTCGTAGCATCTACGGCAAGATTGTTGCCGAAGCGGACCGTATCATCGACCCGGACATCACCCTGCGCCGCACCGTGCAGTACGGATTGAAACAGAATCCTGCCGCCGACAAGGAGTGGCACTACCAGCGGTTCCATCAGCATCTCATGGCAAAATATGCACCCGGCGGTTATCTGAAGCTCTGGTTTCCCGAGGGCAAGAATGCGGAACAGCTGAAGAAGCTCCAAGCCATTATCGCAGACGAAGGACAGCTGCGGCAAGTTTTCAACCGAATATTCGAGGAGGAAAAGTAATAGCGGTATCAATGAAGCATATGCCCCATTTCATTTCCGACTATGAAAACGGTTTGTTTCCTATAATGGAACAGAGTGTTCTCTATAAGGAAACAAAGTGTTTCCTATAACGGAACAAATCGTTTTATCCCGTCGAAACAAGTCGTTTCATACAAGAGAAACAATCTGTTCCGACGGGGTGTAACAAAGTGTTCAGTACTGTGAACTAATACAATAGCTCTATTTAGAAGGTCTCACAAGATAAGTATCCGCCTCCATAAGTATAAAGACTTATGGGCGTGCCAACATGAGGAAATCATAAAACTCACAGATGGACTGGCCTTCGGTCTCTGATTCGAAGACAAAGAAGAGCGGCTGCTTTCCCTTATGCAGCTTTGCCGGAATAGAGAGCGAAGCATAGAACTCCCTGCAAGTGCTGCCAGCCTTCACATTCACAAGTCCTATCTCTACACCGCCTTTTGTTGTCCAAGGGCTACCCAGCATGATGCGGATGCGTCCGTCGGTATCTTCAGCCTTCAACCTTAACTGCATCTGCAAAGACTTATCTCGCGGAACGGCATTCATATTCAGGTATTTATATCCTACAATCGACCCACTTGTGTTATTCACCACCGGAGCGAACGGGATTTTGTGGTTGTTATCGCCGGCATAGGGATTATTATCCCGGTACACAGGCCGGATATAAGACCCCGTATACACATAATGGGGATAGACCTCTTTGATTCCTCCGGGATTGGTGTGCCAACAAGCCAGCCCGGCCGAGATGCGCTGCATAGGATTGAGCCCTTCAAGAAGGAAACCTTCAGAGTTGAACTCTCCGCGTGAAATCACGACTTTCCCGCCTTTTCCTTTTTCCACCTTTACATCAATGGCCGACACCATAGCTTGGCGTGCATAGCAATCGGTACCTATCTGGCGATGATAGAACACGTACCATTGCTCACCTATCTTGCAGATACTGCCATGCGTATTTCCACCGGGCATGGCCGAAGCTATCACATTGCCTTTTTCATCATATTCGCGCGCCCGCGCATCGATGATTGTCCCACCATAGGTCCACGGGCCCAAGGGATGCTCGCTGTAGGCATAGGCCAACGTATAGTTGCTGGCGTTTGGCAGGCCATCTTCACCCTCAGCGGTAGTACGGCTATAGATAAACACATACTTATCCTCAATCTTGCGGATAGAAGATGCCTCAAAGAAGCGGAATATACCTTCCTGCCGATAGCCCGAAATCATGTTCTCCACCACTTCGGTACCGGGCTTTACCGTGCACATGGTAGCAGGGTCCAACTCCGCGCCATGCGAAATGCCAAATCCCCAATAACCATACACGCGTCCATCATCGTCAACAAACACTGCGGGGTCGAATCCCAAGCAACCGAAAGTCTCACGAGGACGTTCCTTGTTCCAATTGCATACTGTAAACGGACCATCGGGACGGTCGCTTTTGGCAATCATGGAATTGCGCCCGCCACCTTGATTATTCGGAAAGAGGTAATAAGTTTTCTTACCATCGGCATCGGTAGTTACTGTCACGTCAGGGGCAAAAAGCACGTCGTCGGTCCCATCAGCATTCAGTTTATACAGCTCGGGCGACTCATTGACTTTAAATATCACGCCGTCATATCTCCAACGGGTCAAGTCCTCTACGGGTGCCGACCACACCACTTGGTCACGTCCACAATACATCCACTTGAGATTATCGTGCGAGCCATAAATATAGACACGGTACTTGCCGGGGCAGTCAGGATCCTCAAACACATAGGGCTCACCGTCAGGAATAAACTCCCAAAGCGGCAGATAAGGATTCTGTGCAGATAATGTAAAAGACAGACCGATGAGACATGAGAAAATCATCAGAATTTTTCTTACTTTGTTTTTCATAATTGCATTGATTTATAGAATGATACTTAAATTATAATTGCGACAAAACTATCAATTTATCGTTTCATCGTCATGCTTTTAATGCAAATTAACACGTTCAATACGAATTTCTAAATACCGTTCCGGCGGCTCTCCCATCTCCTCCTTTCTTCGTTGGTGTATGCAAAAATCAGCTATTTTTCAGTAAGTTTGTCCGGTTTGCACTATCTTTGCTTAAAAAAGCGAAGATAGGCTGCACCTCAGCATAAAAAATGAACGAGTTCATTTTATTCTGCATTCGGTTTGCACTATCTTTGCATCCAATTAACTGAACAATAACTAAAAAAACAAGATAACACTATGGCATTAAAAGCTGGTATCGTGGGCCTTCCCAACGTAGGAAAATCCACTCTTTTCAACTGCTTGAGCAGCGCAAAGGCACAAGCGGCAAACTTCCCGTTCTGTACAATCGACGCCCAAATGGGACAAGTGTCCGTACCCGACGAACGACTGACGAAGCTCGCCGAGCTGGTTCACCCGGGGCGTATCGTACCTGCCGTGTGCGACATCGTAGACATTGCCGGACTGGTGAAGGGCGCCAGCAAAGGTGAAGGACTCGGCAACCAGTTCTTGGGCAACATCCGCGAGTGCGACGCCATCATTCACGTGCTGCGCTGCTTCGACAACGGCAACATCGTCCACGTGGACGGTTCGGTGAACCCCGTGCGCGACAAGGAAATCATCGACACAGAGCTGCAACTGAAGGACCTCGACACGGTGGAAAACCGCATCAAGCGTGTAGAGAAGATTGCCAAAGTGGGTGGCGACAAGGCGGCAAAGATAGAGTACGAACTCCTGCTCCGCTACAAGGATGCCCTGGAACAAGGACAAAGCGCCCGCACCGTCATTCCGCAGAACGACGACGAGGAACAATGCGCCAAGCAGATGTTCCTGCTTACTACCAAGCCTGTGCTCTACGTCTGCAACGTGGATGACGTCAGTGCCGCCAGCGGCAACCAGTACGTAGAGCAGGTGCGTGAAGCCATCAAGGGCGAGGATGCGGAACTCATCATCATCTCCGCCCAGACCGAGGCCGACATCGCCGAACTGGAGACATACGAAGAAAAGCAGATGTTCCTCGAAGACCTGGGACTGAAAGAAAGCGGCTGCAACCGTTTGATTAAAACTATCTACAGCCTGCTGAACCTCGAAACCTTCATCACTGCCGGAGAGATGGAAGTAAAGGCATGGACCTATCGCAAGGGATGGAAAGCGCCGCAATGCGCCGGCGTTATCCATACGGATTTCGAGAAAGGGTTTATCCGGGCAGAGGTCATCAAGTATGAGGATTATATCAAGTATGGTAGCGAAGCAGCCGTGCGCGAAGCCGGAAAGTTGGGTGTGGAAGGTAAGGAATACGTGGTGCAGGATGGGGACATCATGCACTTCAGGTTCAATGTGTAATGATATTCATTCCAGATGGCAATGTACTTTCTTTGTACATTGCCATTTTCTAATAAACTCCATACAATAACAATATGAAACAGATTATCTTCCTTTTATTCTTATTGTCCTGTACTGCCGTTTATGCACAACAGCAAGACTCAGTAACCATTCACGGACGGGTGACTGATTACAACGGACAGCCGATAGACAGTGCCAGTGTCTGGTGGCAAAACCCGCAGTTCAATGACATCATAGAAGCCATAACCGACAAAGACGGGCATTACACGGCCCGTATACCCAAAGGGAAATATCAAAGTGCAGCCTCTATTTATCTGCCCTCCTATGCGCACATTGCCATGAAAAGCGGGCTGCCCGAGACTGAACACCGCCTGGAGTTCTGGGCCTGGGATTTCATCGCCGACCGCGACACTACACTCGACATACGTTATCATCGTATGGAAGCTTATGGCCTGCGTGCTTTCTACATCCCCGGAGCCATGCCTACTTATCAGATATACGTCCGTCCCATGAGCTTGACACGTACCTACCAATGGATGAAAGAAACAAAGCCCGAGTCATTGGTACACGGTGAAAACCTGAGTGACATTGAGCAACAAGAACAAAACAAAGAAGCCAGAGAATGCCAGATGGCTCCCCGCCCCGGGCAACTGAAAGTCACCGTCTGGATAGACGGTGAGAAAGTCCCCGTGCTGATGAAGCAGGAAATAAAAGAATATTTCGACAGCAACGAATATGGCAACGCCTATCTATTGACAGTAGACATGCCCAAGCATCCCAAAAAAGACCTTCCCTACCGTATCTTCAAAGTAGAGCTGGAAGACATGGAAAACGGTGACCGGGGCGAAGGGCTTTACTATATGGAAAAGGAAAACTACGTTCAATAAACCATACACAACAAATGGCAAACAGTAATCTGAAATACCTCATAGCAGGTACCGGCGGCGTAGGCGGAAGCATCGCCGCCTTTCTTTCATTATCCGGCAAAGACGTCACTTGCATTGCACGTGGCGAACACCTTGCCGCCATACGCGGGAACGGTCTGCAACTGCACTCCGATTTGAAAGGTGAACATTGTCTGAAAGTGGCGGCATTTACCGCAGAAGAATTCCAAGGCAAAGCGGATGTTATCTTCGTCTGCGTCAAAGGTTATTCCGTAGACTCCATTACGGAACTCATCAAACGTGCCTCACACGAGCGTACAGTGGTAATCCCCATCCTGAATGTTTACGGAACCGGTCCCCGTATCCAGCGGTTGGTCCCCGGCGTCACGGTGCTCGACGGCTGCATCTACATCGTAGGATTCGTATCCGGACGGGGAGAAATCACGCAGATGGGAAAGATTTTCCGGCTCGTCTACGGAGCACACCGCAGCACGATTGTTTCCCGTGAAACATTGGAAGCCGTGCAACGCGATTTGCAGGAAAGCGGCATCAAAGCCGAAATCTCCGACGACATCGACCGGGACACATTCGTCAAGTGGTCCTTCATTTCTGCTATGGCCGTCACCGGAGCCTATTACGACGTACCTATGGGCGAAGTCCAGAAACCGGGCAAAGTGCGCGACACCTTTATCGGACTGTCACAAGAGAGTGCAGCTTTGGGCAGGAAGTTGGGTATAGAATTCAAGGAAGACATCGTGCAGTATAACCTCAAAGTAATAGACAAACTCGCCCCTGAAAGTACCGCCTCCATGCAGAAAGATATGGCCAAAGGACATCAGAGCGAAGTACAAGGCTTGTTGTTCGACATGATTACGGCTGCAGAGGAACAAGGGATTGAGGTGCCGACGTATAGGATGGTGGCGGAGAAATTCAAATAAACTGCCACGATGAACTGCCAAACGAGATAATTTCATACCTTTGTCCCGAACAACCCCGTAATTCAGTAATTTAATTCTTCATAAATATGTTATCACTACTCACCATCAACTGGAACCCCGACCCCGAACTATTCAACTTCTTCGGCATATCCATCCGCTACTACGGTTTGTTATGGATTATCGGCCTCGCTTTTGCCTACCTTATCGTGCAACACCAGTACCGCGACCGCAAAATAGACGAAAAGAAATTCGAACCTCTTTTCTTCTATTGCTTCTTCGGCATACTGATAGGCGCACGACTGGGCCACTGCATATTTTACGACTGGGCATACTACCAAGACCACTTCGTTGAAATGATTCTCCCCATCAAGCAGACCGCCGCAGGATGGAAAATGACGGGTTACACCGGCCTTGCCAGCCACGGCGGCACGCTGGGCCTGATTATCGCCCTCTGGATGTACTGCCGCAAGACGAAGATGCACTACATGGACGTGCTCGACATGATAGCCGTTGCCACTCCCATCACCGCCTGCTGCATCCGCCTTGCCAACCTGATGAACTCCGAAATCATCGGCAAACCGACCGACGTGCCCTGGGCATTCATCTTCGAGCGCGAAGACATGCTGCCCCGCCATCCGGCACAGCTCTACGAAGCCATCGCCTACTTCATCTTCTTCCTGGGGATGGTCTGGCTATACAAACGCGGACAGAAGAAACAAGAGACCAAGCTCGAAACAGATTTCAGCACCACCAAGCGGAAATCAACCACCGTGCAGGCCGAAGCCTCCCTGCCCTATCACCGCGGTTTCTTCTTCGGACTCTGCCTGACGGAGATTTTCACCTTCCGTTTCTTCATCGAGTTCCTGAAAGAAAACCAGGTGAACTTTGAGGACAGCATGACGCTGAACATGGGCCAGTGGCTCAGTATCCCGTTTGTGATTATCGGGGTATATTTCATGTGTTTCTACGGGAAGAAAGCTTCCAAATAAACATTTCAGCCCTACATAAGCAACATACCCACCCCTTTCATCTGTGTGGATTTCTCTACTTTTACGGCATCGAAACAGTAACCGTAAATCATATATTTATCATGAAAGAGAAACAACTGATGAAAGGGGCAGCTTTTATGCTGCTAGCAGCAACTGCCATCCCGCCCGCACATGCCCAACTGAAAACAAATGCCGGCGTGCAATACCTGCTTTCCCAGTCGAAAGACATGAGCCAGGATTTTCTGGACCTCAGCAACACCTATTTCTTTGCCGACAGCCTGGTATCGTTCGACACCTCCACCGGCAAGGGGACTGTCCAGTGGAAACGCCAGCAACTGATGCCCCGCCAGGCATTCAATGCAAACACCTACCTGCACCAGCCCCTCCAGTCGCTGGACTTCCCGGAGACGGCCTACGACAACAATCCACAACTGACGTTCACCGTCGAACCGGTCAGCGAACGTACCCTCCGCATCCATATGCTTACCTCGCCCATCGTACCGAAAGAAGATGCCGATGACCCCATGCTCATAGGAAAGCCTGCCGACGGACGCTCCTTCTGGAAAGCCGAGAAGACGGATAAAGGTACCCTGTACACCTCCCGATACGGCAGCCTGCTCATCGAGAATTACCCCTGGCGCCTGGTGCTGAAAGATGCCGACGGACGCCTGCTGACACAGACTCGTTGCTGGAGCGACAACGACTCCACACAGGTCAAGGTACCTCCATTCAGCTTTATCAAGCGCGGCTCGGACAACTCACGCAGCATCAATCCCGTATTCAGCCTTGCACCGAACGAGAAAATCTACGGTTGCGGCGAGTCCGCCACCGCACTGAACAAGGCCGGACAAAAGGTCAACCTCTTTGTCACCGACCCGCAGGGCCCCGAAACTCCGGATATGTACAAGCCTATCCCCTTCTTTTTCAGTAACCGCGGCTATGGCATGTTTATGCACACTTCCGCCCCCGTGACCTGCGACTTCGGCTGCTCCTACATCGGAGCCACCAAACTCTTTATGGCAGACGAAGCGATGGACATCTTCATCTTCCTGGGTTCGCCGAAGGAGATGCTGAGCGAATACACCGCACTGGTAGGACGGCCCGAAATGCCCCCTTTGTGGAGCTTCGGCACCTGGATGAGCCGCATCACCTACTTCAGCGAAGCAGAGGGCCGCGATGTAGCCCGGAAACTGCGTGAGAACAAGATACCGAGCGATGTCATCCACTTCGATACCGGCTGGTTCGGCGTGGACTGGCAGTGCGACTACGCCTTTGCCGCCGACCGCTTCGACAATCCCCGGCAGATGCTCACCGACCTAAGGTCACAAGGCTTCCGCACCTGCCTCTGGCAACTCCCCTACTTCACTCCGAAAAACAAGTTCTTCCCCGAGCTGGTGGAACGCGGTCTGTACGTACGCAACGGTAAGGGGCAGCTCCCCTACGAGGACGTGGTGCTGGACTTCACCAACCCCGAAACTGTGAAGTGGTATCAGGAAAAACTCGGCAATCTGATTGAAATGGGTGTAGGCGCCATCAAAGTAGACTTCGGCGAAGGTGCCCCGCTGGATGCCATCTATGCCAACGGCCGTAGCGGACTGTACGAACACAACCTCTACCCGCTGCGCTACAACAAAACCGTGGCCGACATCATCAAGAAGCTGCACGGCGAAAACATCATCTGGGCACGCTCTGCATGGGCAGGCTCACAACGCTACCCGCTGCACTGGGGCGGTGATGCCGCCACCACCGAAACCGGTTTCGAGGGAACCGTCCGCAGCGGTCTCTCCATCGGATTGAGCGGGTTCTGCTTCTGGAGCAATGACATAGGCGGCTTCGTGACCCAAAGCCCCGAAAGCCTCTACCGCCGCTGGCTGCCCTTCGGCTTCCTCACCAGCCACAGCCGCGTGCACGGAGCACCTCCCACTGAGCCGTGGTACTACGGGAAAGAGTTCACAGACTATTTCCGCCGTTGCGCCGAGCTGAAGTACAAACTGATGCCCTATGTATACGCACAATCCAAAGAGTGCACCGAGAACGGCTGGCCGATGCTCCGCGCCCTACTGCTGGAGTATCCCGACGACCCGGGTGCATGGCTGGTAGAGGACGAGTACATGTTCGGCTCCAATCTCCTCGTGGCCCCCATGCTCGAAGAGGGCAGCGGACGGGATGTCTACCTCCCCGGACGGCAGAAATGGATAGACTACCAGACCGGAAAGGTGTATGCTCCGGGATGGAACCATATCGAGTGCGGCACCCTGCCCATCATCATTCTTGTAAAGGACGGTTCGGCCATCCCCCATATCCCCGTGGCACAATGCACAGACCAGATGAAGTGGGACAAGATTACGTGGAAGAAGTATCTGGCAGACGAAAAGAAAGCCGAAGGGTTGCTCTGCCTGCCGCAGGACGGACGGTTGCAACGAATGTCCATCCCATAATCCCCTATCCTTTCATGTACGAGATGCGCATCTCAAGTTGCATGAAATATACATCTCGTACATCATGAGATGCACATCTCGTGCAGACAAAAGGTATAGATTGAGATAACAACCAAGAATGTTTGCTATGACAACCCACTACATTGAATCCATTAAACCCTAATGAACCATGAGAAACAAGTCACTACTCCTCATTTTCTCTCTGCTGCTTTGCCTGCAGACAAGCGCACAACAAACACAAGCCTTCCAAGATACCACGCTCACCGACGAACAGCGCGTGGACCATCTTCTTTCCATCCTGACATTGGATGAAAAGATAAACCTTCTTTCCACCGACCTCGGTGTCCCCCGCCTCAACATTCCCCGTTGCGGACACTACGAAGGACTGCACGGGCTGACCCTCGGCGGGCCTGCCATGTGGGGCGGACGCCAAAGAACGGAAGACGGGAAAGTAGTCCCCACAGACTGCCCCACCACCATATTCCCCCAATCCTACGGTCTGGGCTCCACATGGGACACCGATTTGGTGCAGAAAGTAGCGGAACAAGCCGCTGAAGAAGCCCGCTACTACATGCAGACCACCGGCAACAAGCGTCATGCCCTCGTGATGCGCGCTCCGAATGCCGACCTTGCCCGCGACCCGCGCTGGGGACGTACCGAGGAGAGTTTCGGAGAAGATGCTTTCCTCACCGCCCAACTCACCATTGCCAGCGTACGCGGCCTGCAAGGCAATCATCCCCGCTACTGGAAAACTGCCTCTCTGATGAAACACTTCCTTGCCAACAGTAACGAGGACGGACGGGACAGCACTTCCTCCGACTTCGACACGCGGCTGTTCCATGAATACTACGCTTATCCTTTCTATAAAGGCATCACCGAGGGAGGCAGCCGCGCCTTCATGGCCGCCTACAACAGTTGGAACGGCATCCCCATGTCCATCCATCCCTGCCTCGAAGAGATTACCCGCAAGCAATGGGGCAACAACGGTATCATCTGTACGGACGGCGGTGCCCTGAAACTGCTGATTGAAGCGCACAAGAGTTTTCCGAGCTTTGCGGAGGGTGCCGCTGCCGTAGTAAAAGCCACCACAGGACAATTTCTCGACGCATACGTTCCTTACGTCAAGGAAGCTCTGGAAAAGGGATTACTGACCGAAGTCGACATCGACAAGGCTATCCGCGGGAACATCTTCGTCGCCCTCAAGCTCGGCTTGCTGGACGGGGACCACTCCCGTAACCCTTATCTCTCCATCGGAAAGGACAGTACGGAGACACCGCCTTTCATGACAGCAGAAGCCCGTAGGCTGGCACGGGAAGTCACCGCCAAGTCTGTGGTGTTATTGAAAAACAAGAATCTCCTGCCACTCGATGCCGGAAAGCTGCGTAAAATAGCCGTTATAGGCCCGTATTCGGACAAAATCGTGCAAGACTGGTATAGTGGTACCCCGCCTTACGAAACAACGATTCTGAGCGGCATACGCAATGCTGTAAAGGAAGATACCGAAGTCATCCACGCCGAAGACAACCGCATGGGCCAGGCGGAAAAGGCTGCCGCAGCCGCCGACATCGCCATTGTATGTGTAGGAAACCATCCTTACGGCACACGTGCGGACTGGAAGTTCTCTCCCGTCCCCAGTGACGGCCGCGAAGCCGTGGACCGCAAATCGCTGATGCTGCCCGATGAAGACTTGGTGAAGCTGGTGCTCAAAGCCAATCCCAATACCATACTGGTGCTCGTCAGCAGTTTCCCCTACACCATCAACTGGAGCCAGGAGCACGTGCCTGCCATCGTCCACATCACCCACTGCAGCCAGGAGCAGGGCAACGGACTGGCCGACGTACTCTTTGGCAAGGTGAATCCAGCCGGACGTACCGTACAGACGTGGGTGAAAGACATCACCGACCTGCCCGACATGATGGACTACGACATCCGCAACGGACGTACGTATATGTACCACCAGGGCCCTGTGCTCTATCCTTTCGGCTATGGTCTGAGCTATTCCGACTTTACGTACGAGAAGATTGAATCCGTCAAGCAAGACAAGAAGAACATCCGCGTGACGGTATCAGTGAAGAATACCAGCGGACGCGACGGAGAAGAAGTCGTACAGCTCTATGCCAGCTATCCGGACTCCAAAGTGGAACGTCCTTCCAAGCAGTTGCGCGCCTTCAAGCGTATCCCCATCAAGGCCGGCGAAACCCGGAAAGTGACGCTTACCGTGCCCAAAGAGGAGCTCGGCTATTGGAACGAAGGAAAGCAGATGTTCGTTGTAGAACCCGGAACGGTGAAGCTGCTGATAGGGGCTTCATCGGAAGATATACGGTTGGAGGGAAAAGTCAAACTATAAGAAACCAGCCGTGTTTTGAAACAATCCGAATGAGGATGTGTCAAAACTGGTATTCACCACCGATTACACAGATAAGCATCTTTGATTATCAGTAGATTAAGCTCATTCTGTGTTAATCCGTGTAATCTGTGGTGAATTTTGACACACCCCTATCCGGTTATTTCCCTTTCACTATCCTCTTTATATCATTCAGCTTGTTCAGTGCCTCCAGCGGTGTCAGGTTATTCACATCCAGATTCAGTATCTCATCGCGTATCTGGCACAGCACCGGGTCGTCGAGCTGAAAGAAGCTGAGCTGCATGCCGCCGCGCGTCTCTCCTACTTCTGCCATCGGCTTGTTGGAGATTCCCTGCTGGCGATTGTCCGTTTCCAATTGTCTCAGTATGTCGTTGGCACGCTTCACGATGCTTTTGGGCATACCTGCCATTTTGGCTACATGAATACCGAAAGAGTGTTCGCTACCGCCGCGCTCCAATTTGCGCAAGAAGATGACTTTGTTATCTATCTCCTTCACCGAAACGTTGTAGTTCTTTATACGCTTGAAGCTCTTCTCCATCTCATTCAGCTCATGGTAGTGCGTGGCAAACAAGGTTCGGGCTTTTGCCTTGGGATGCTCGTGTATATGCTCCACAATCGCCCAGGCGATGGAAATACCATCATATGTAGAAGTACCGCGCCCCAGCTCGTCGAACAGCACCAGGCTGCGGGGAGAAAGGTTGTTCAGGATATCCGCCGCCTCGTTCATCTCCACCATAAAGGTAGACTCGCCCACGGAAATATTATCGCTGGCACCCACACGGGTGAATATCTTATCCACCAACCCGATATGGGCACTCTCCGCAGGCACAAAACTGCCGATTTGAGCCAGCAGCGTAATCAGCGCCGTCTGCCTCAGCAAAGCAGACTTACCCGCCATGTTGGGACCCGTAATGATGATAATCTGCTGCGTCTGGCTATCCAGCATCACATCATTGGCAATATACTTCTCGCCGATGGGGAGCTGCTTCTCAATCACCGGGTGGCGTCCCTGGCAGATTTCCAGCACATCGTCGTCGGCAATGACGGGGCGTATATAGTTGTTCTCGCGCGCTGCCGTGGCAAAGGAGAGCAGGCAGTCCAGACGCGCTATCTGGTTCGCATTGATTTGAATGGCGGGGATGAACTCGCTCAATGATTGCACCAATTCTGCATAGAGTTGTGTTTCCAGTACCAGTATCTTGTCCTCCGCACCGAGAATCTTCTCCTCGTACTCCTTCAATTCCTGGGTAATGTAGCGTTCGGCATTGGCAAGGGTCTGCTTGCGTATCCACTCTGCCGGCACTTTGTCCTTATGCGTGTTGCGCACTTCGATGTAATAACCGAAGACATTGTTGTAGCCTATCTTCAAGCTGGGAATCTCCGTCAGCTCACTCTCGCGCTGCTGTATCTGCAACAGATAATCCTTACCGGAGTAGGCTATCTGGCGCAACTCGTCCAACTCGGCACTAACACCGGACTTGATGACACCGCCCTTATTAATCAGCAACGGCGGGTCATTGTCTATCTCCCGGTCTATGCGGTCGCGGATGGACTGGCAGATGTTCAACTGCTCGCCTATATGATTCAAGCTGGCATTATCGGCATCCATGCAAGCCGCTTTGATGGGTTCTATCGCCTGCAAAGCCACCTTCAGCGCCACTACCTCACGCGGAGAGACACGGCCTACCGCCACTTTGGAGATGATGCGCTCCAAGTCACCTATCAAATGCAGTTGCTCCTCTATCAACTCCTTGAAATCGGGCTGGCGGAAGAAGTATTCCACTACATTCAGCCGTTCGTTAATCGGCTGCACGTCCTTCAACGGGAATACCAGCCAGCGTTTCAGCAGGCGGGCACCCATCGGGCTGATGGTCTTGTCTATCACATTCAGCAGACTGCTACCGCCGTCGTTCATCGACCCCATCAGCTCCAGGCTGCGCACTGTGAACTTATCCAGACGGACGTACTTATCCTCCTCGATGCGTGCCAGCGAAGTGACATGCCCTATCTGCGTATGCTGCGTCATGATGAGGTATTGCAGGATAGCTCCCGAAGCGATGATACCGTTCTTGAGATGCTCCACACCGAAACCTTTCAGGTTCTTCACCTCGAAATGCTTCAGCAGCTTCTCGCGGGCGGAAGTCTCGGTAAACACCCAGTCGTCCAGCTCGAAAGTGAAGAACTTGCTGCCGAAGTTCCCTTCGAACATCAACCGCTTGCCACGCTCGAAAAGCACCTCTTTGGGGGCAAAGTTGTTCAGCAACTTGTCCACATAGTCGAAAGGGCCTTCCGCCGTCAGAAATTCGCCCGTAGATATGTCCAGGAAAGCCACACCGCAGGCACCCTTGCCGAAGTGTACGGCAGCCAGAAAGTTGTTCTCCCGGTAGTTCAGCACATTGTCGTTGATGGAGACTCCCGGCGTCACCAGCTCCGTGATGCCCCGCTTTACGAGTTTCTTTGTCAACTTCGGGTCCTCCAACTGGTCGCAGATGGCCACGCGCTTGCCGGCACGTATCAGCTTGGGCAGATAGGTGTCGAGTGCATGATGCGGAAAGCCCGCCATTTCGATGGTTTTCCCCTTGCCGTTGGCACGTTTGGTCAAGGTAATACCGAGGATTTCGGACGCGACGACGGCATCGGTGGAATAGGTTTCATAGAAGTCACCACAACGAAACAGCATGACAGCATCGGGATGCTTTGCCTTCAAGTCGAGGAACTGTTTCATCATCGGGGTAAGGACAATATCTTCGTGCATACAAGTCTTTAATTTTTAATTTCCAGGATTTTGAGCCAAGAGAGCAGAAAATCGTCAAGTAAGGCCCAAAACTTAATGTGACAAAGATAATTCTTTTTTAGAAAACAGCTGCGTAGAGGCTTCAAAACCTTAGCAAGCCTTAACAAAGAGACGTATTTTCCTAAAACATGTTATAAAACAGCCTTTTTTATTTGCTTTATTTGGAGATAAGCAAAAAGTCCGTACCTTTGCAATGTGTTTTTCATAGTATTAGATTTAAGGTTAACAAAGGTTGGAGTACAGCGGTACTCCTTTTTTTATGCCCACACCTTTCGTATCTTCCCCTTTTCCCTTACAAAAAGACATATTCACTCGGCGAAACGCCCTTCATCTTCTTGAAAACCCGGTTGAAATAAGGAACATTGTTGAATCCCACCTGATAGCAGATTTCTGCTACGGATACCTTTTGTTGTTTCAGCAGCCGGCAGGCAAGCTCAATGCGGTATTCATTGAGATAAGTGACGAAAGTCTTCCCCGAGACTTTCTTGAAAAAGATACAGAAAGAAGTGCGGTTCATCCCCACGTGGCGGGCAACGTCATCCAGCGTAATATCCCGCTTGGCGTTACAAACGACGTAGACTTGTATCCTATTCATTCGCTCCCGTTCCGGGTCCATCTTCTGATACCGCCCCACCACACTCTCTTCCTTGCTCCCGGCAAGAATAAGCAGCAGTTTTATCATCAGCGGGATGCGTTCAGCCCTCCCCAAAGGACGCATCTCCTCGAGGACGGAAGCAATAGCCGCCGACTTTTCCTTCCCGAACTTCACGGCATCCCTTTTCCGTTTCAGCTTCTCCGTACATTCCAGCAGCTCAGGGAAAGCAACACAGCAGTTGTCAAGAAATTCCCGGCCGAAAGTTATCGTGATATTGGCAATACGCCCCTGCGCATCTGTCACATCATTCTCGAAATACCAGCAATGCGGTATCTCCGGAGGAACTATCACTACTTCCCCACTCCCGAAAGGTTCAGTACGGTCACCTATCAGCCGCATGCCGGAGCCTACGATGATATACGACAACTCCCACGTTGCCTGCTCATGCAGACCTATCTGCTCGCCGGGAGCCAGGCATACATCGTCGAAGGTAAAAGAAGTGTTTTCCGGCCGAGGCACTGCATTATCATTCATAATTTGGGTAAAATATCTCCCTGAAGGGGAGTAAATGCAAATATAAGACAATCCTAATAAACAATAAGAGAAATGCCCGGAGAAATTGCAGACTAACTTTGCCCGCGAAATAAAGTTATGCCGGGAATCCGGATTGTCTGAGGATATGTCAAAATACACACTCACCACAGATTACACAGATTAACACCGATAAAAGTTCTTGATTATCAGAGCTCCTAAAATAATCTGTGTAATCTGTGGTGGTCATGACACGTCCGCATTTTAGAAGAATATTAATCTAACAACAAACATAATTCCAATGAAGACAACAACTTATTTAGCATCCAAGCCGCGTTACGAAATACTGGACGGGCTTCGCGGCGTAGCCGCAATAATCGTGGTAGCTTTCCATCTTTTTGAAACCTATTCCGCAGGGCCTGCCCACCAGATTTTGAACCACGGCTACTTGGCCGTGGACTTCTTCTTCGTACTCTCCGGCTTCGTCATCGGTTATGCCTACGACGACCGCTGGGACCGTATGACAACGTGGGACTTCTTCAAGCGACGCTTGGTACGCCTGCACCCCATGGTGATTATGGGTACACTCCTCGGCGCCTCCCTATTCTACTTCAGTGCCTGCTCCGCCTTCCCGATGGTGATGCAGACACCGTGGTGGAACGTGCTGCTGATGACACTCCTGGGCTGCCTTATGTTCCCCACCCCCACTTCATGGGACATCCGGGGCTGGTGGGAAACAAACGCGTTGAACGGCCCCACCTGGTCGCTGATGTGGGAATATATTGCCAATGTGCTCTATGCCCTATTCATCCGCCGCTTCTCCAAACTGGCACTGGGCATATTCGTCGGACTCTCTGCCTGCCTTACGCTCGACGTCACGCTCAACATAGATACCTTTGGGCTTCTTTCATCGCGGGGAGAAGCCGCCTACACCCTCATCGGCGGCTGGAGCCTGACACCCGGCCAGCTCTATATAGGCATTTCACGCCTGCTCTATCCCTTCTTCATGGGTCTTCTGTTGTCTCGCATAGGCAAGCTGGTGAAGGTGAAGAGAGGATTCTACTGGTGTTCCCTGCTGGTGACTGTTATCCTCGTGATGCCGCGCATCGGAGGCGAGACCAGCCAATGGATGAACGGCGTCTACGAAGCCGTAAGCGTGCTCGCCCTCTTTCCGCTGATAGTGGCTATGGGAGCAGGCAGCAACGTCACGGGCAAGCGTTCCGTAGCCCTCTGCAAATTCCTGGGCGAACTATCCTATCCGCTGTACATCACACACTTCCCGCTGATATACATGCAGATAGCCTGGGCACGGAATAACCCCGACGCACCGGCAGGAATGCACTTGTTCATTGCCGTATCCGTCTTTGTACTCTCCATTGCCATTGCATACGCTTGCCTCAAACTGTATGACGAACCGGTACGCGAGTGGCTGAAACAACACTGGTTGATGAAGAAGAATACCAAAACATCCAAATGATTGTTGAACCCAAATACACACTACCATGAATAGAATAAAATCTTTCTTGTTGGCAAGCATGTTTCTCCTGCCAACAACGGCGCAGCAAGCAACTGCCCCAGCCATTCCACAAGACAAAAAAATAGAGCAGAAAGTGGAAGCCCTACTGAAAAAAATGACCCTTGAAGAGAAAATAGGCCATGAGAGAAATTGGCATACCCTGCATCTATGGACTGGACCAAAATCACGGGACAACCTACACAATGGGTGGAACGCTCTTTCCTCAAAACATCAATGTGGCTGCTTCCTTCAACCGCAACCTGGCCCGTGAAGCCGCACGTATTACTGCCTATGAAACCAAAGCCGGCAGCTGCCCGTGGACTTATTCTCCCACCATCGACCTGGGACGCGATCCCCGCTGGCCACGCATATGGGAGAATTATGGCGAAGACTGCTACGTCAATGCAGAAATGGGGCGGGCTGCCGTACTCGGCTTCCAAGGAGAAGACCCGAACCATATCGGCAAACAAAATATTGCCGTATCGCTAAAGCATTATATGGGCTACAGCGTCCCCTTCACCGGAAAAGACCGTACACCGGTATACATCTCGGCTCAAGACCTTCGTGAGAAACACTTTGCTCCTTTCCTGGCTTGTGTAAAAGCAGGAGCATTATCCGTCATGGCAAGTCAACGGATTGCCCGTACACGCCAATTACAAACTCTTGACCTAATGGCTGAAAGAAGAACTGAACTGGGATGGAGTACTTGTCACGGACTGGGCTGACATCAACAACCTCTGGCGCCGCGAAAAAGTGGCAGCCGACAAGAAAGAAGCCATCAAAATCGCCATCAACGCAGGTATCGACATGGCCATGGAACCTTATGAATGGGATTTCTGTACACTGCTGAAAGAACTTGTACACGAAGGCGAAGTACCCATAAGCCGCATTAATGACGCCACCCGGCGTCACCTACAATGAAAAAGGGGCTTATTGGGCCGAAAACAAGCCGGAAATCGAAAAAGCCGTGAAAGCAGCCACAGAAGTCGATTACATCATCGCCTGCATCGGTGAAAATTCTTATTGTGAAACTCCCGGCAACCTGACTGACCTGACCCTCTCGCGCAATCAGCTCGATTTAGTAAAAGCACTGTCTGCTACGGGAAAACCCGTCATCCTTATACTGAATGAAGGCCGTCCCCGCCTCATCAATGAAATAGAGCCGATGGCAAAGGCCGTAGTAGACATCATTCTGCCGGGAAACTACGGAGGAGACACCCTTGCCAACCTGCTCAGCGGTGATGAAAACTTCAGTGGAAAGCTGCCCTTCACCTATCCGAAAGAAATCAACTCACTCATCAACTACAACTACAAGGTGAGCGAGGAAGTGGAAAAAATGGAAGGGGCCTACGACTATGACGCGGTTGTATCCGTGCAATGGGCTTTTGGATACGGACTAAGCTATACCTGCTTCAGCTATAGCAATCTGAAAGTAAACAAGGCAGACTTCACAGCCGATGACGAGCTTATCTTCACTGTGGACGTAAAAAATACAGGAAGCCGTGCCGGCAAAGAAAGTGTTCTCCTTTTCAACAGTGACCTCATAGCTTCAATGACCCCCGACAGCCTTCGCCTGCGAGCTCCCAATCGGTAGTCTATATTGCCAGTCTCCCATTTACTACATTCCCTATTTAAGCAACAATTCCTGCAATACTGCATTTTAAATTCTTGCTTACTAAAACTTATTCGTCCGACAGCCGTTGAATTATCGTCCGACAGTTGTCGGACGAATCTGCAACAGCTGTCGGACGATAATTCAACAAGTATCGGACGAATAAATCTTAGCAAAGAAAAAGATAGATGGCTTACCGCTTGATTTATTTGTGAGTACCCGCGTACACAATCAGTACCTTCCCCAAAGAATCAAGTTGCCAATGAGTTCTCATGAGCTTGTCATTGCAACTTCAAGAATGGTAACGTATTTCCACCGGTAGACAATGGCAGCTTGCAGCACATCGTTGGGTTTCACGGACGACTGTATGTTGGTAAACGTAAAGCCACGGGTACTGAGACGCTCCTTCAGTAATGCCTCCACCTCCTTCTCCATCATCCACTCCACGCTCACTACCGGCCAGATTGACGATGATGCCCGTCTGTCCCGAATCAATACCGGTCATTTTTGGAGAAAAGAAAGCCTCCCTTCAGCGCAAGTCCCTCGGTACGGGTAGTGCCGGATGCCGTGATACGGATGTCACTGTTTACCCAGAAACAGATGCGCAGAGCTGTAATATCACTGCCGATGAAATCTTCTGCTTTGCCGGCGCCTTTACTTCCTTCTCGCAAGATACTCGATGGCATAAACCGGCCAGCGGGGAACTTTGCGGATATTTGTACGGACAGCAGGAATGTCGCACAGCAGGAAGAGGGCGGCAAGGCCTAAAGCGAACCAGATAACATAGCCATAGACCTGCTTCATTGCCACCATCATCATGGAGTGCAGGAAGTCGCGGCCAACGTATTCGCCGAGGTTGAAGTGCGCCATATCCAAATGCGTGAGAGTGAGTTGCTGTCCGTAGCTCATCATGTTGTCGTTCATAAAGTGCGAGAAGATAGTGGTATAAATGCCATAACCTGCCGCTCCTGCCAGATACATGTGGAGGATGTTGAACACGAACAAGCCCATGAAGAACTGCTCAAGACTTGGCACTGATTCGTCTAAAGCCCACATCAATGTCGGGACAAGGATGGCATACGCAAATCCTCGCAAGAAGATGGCAAAACGGTACTGCTCGATATTGACGTTTATGTCAAGCGTGAAGTACATCAGCATGCCATAGAGTGCGATACCGATGAAGGCAATGCCGAAGAGTTTCCACACCTTCCACTTCTTGACTTTCAGCCAATAGAGATCGAGCAGGATACCGAGGTACATGCCGGGAAGTGCCCACATATACTGCGACTCTTTGGTCAGCTCCTCCAGCCGGATGACTTCGCTGTAGAGTATCTCTTCCATCGTGTGTTCAGCACCGAAAGCAAGTTCGGCAAAGAAGGTGACGAGGAGGATGGAAACAACGTTGCGACGTGTAAAAAGACCAAGCTCGATGTAGGGGTAACGGTAGTAGCGCAGGCGGTAGAGCACAATGCCGGAAAGCACAATGGCAGCACCGAACAGAAGGCGTATGCGGAGGGTATCGAACCACATGAAATAGTCGCCGTACACTACAATGTACGACACCACGAGCATCAGTCCGCAGATGAGCAATGCTCCCTGAAAGTCGATACCTTTGAGCGACAGACGCTGGGGCATGGGACAAAACGGACGGCAGAAGATGGCCTGCATGAGCAATACGAACGACATAGTGCCGATGGTGAAGACGTGCATCATCTGCCATGTGAAATGATGACCGAACCAGGCGGCAAGCCATCCGCTACCCTCGATGGCGGTGAGCAGGATGATGTGAAGCACGGGGAAGAAAACGGCAAAATCGCGTCGGGGGGTAATCCAAAGCTGGATGTTGCTCATGCACTCGAACGTGCCCTGTATCTTAGCCATTCCGGCTATGAAGCACACTATCATGAGCACAGGCATCGACTGGCAATGCATCGTCAGCACATTGCATACGGCAAGAACGATGGCAGAACCGCAGAGCAACTGCTTGTTGGTGAAGCGGAACTTCATGCGGAAAAGCATAGGAAAATAGACAGCCATGCCCGCGAGGGTGGCATAAAGCAGAAAGAGCACGTCCTCAATCATGAAGTCGGTGGTGCCACGAATGCCATCCAGTGCACCAAGGTAGATGCCACCGCCGAACTGGAAGCAAAAGGCGGTCAGCACGTACAGCCACGGCTGTATCCGGCGAGGTACCCATCCCTTCATCATAGGCATGGAAAAGCCCATGCCGGGTGGAGGGCCACCGGCGCTCTTCATAAAGAATTCAGTCAATTGTCCCATTACTCCTCAACGATACATTCCACATTATAACCGCCCTTGAGCCTGGCAACATCAGCATTCTCATCGAGCTTGATGCGTACGGTGACGCGCTGTTCGACCTTCACAAAATTACCCGTGGCATTGTCGATGGGAATAAGTGAGAAGGCACTGCCGGTAGCATCAGAGATACGTTCCACCGTACCCGTATATTGTATACCGGGAACGGCATCGGCTGTAATCTCAGCTTTACCACCCACCTTGATGTGAGGCAACTGGCTTTCCTTGTAGTTTGCCTCAACCCAACGTTCACCATTGTCAACAATACTCACCAGTACCTGGCCCGGATTGACAAGCTGACCTACGTGAATATCCTTCGTGCCAACGGTACCGTTACAAGTGGCAATGATGTAGCAATAGGAGAGGTTGAGACGGGCGAGGTCGACGGCACGACGAGCCAGTTCGATGCCCTGCTCCGAAACGGAAAGGTGATGCCCCTGTTCGGCCACAACAGCCGACTGCATCTGACGTGAACGAACCGCCTGCTCGTAGGCTGCCTTGGCACTCAGATAGCCCGTATGTACTTTATCATATTGTTGTCGGGTAACAGCATCCTGACTGAGGAGCTTCTTGAAACGAGTATCCTCACGCATGGCATTCTCCATCTGTACACGTACGGATTCGATGCCGGCTTCGGTAACGGTCATGCTTGTCTTGGTGGTAACGATGCTGCTTGCCGTTCCCTGCGAACCGTGTTCGGCACGGATAAGGTCGGTCTCGGCTTGGGCCAGTCGCAAGCGAAATTCGGCATCCTCGATGATGGCAAGCGTATCGCCTTTCTTTACTTGCTGGAAATCCGCGAACCGTACCTCACGGATGAAGCCTTGCACACGGCTGCTCTGAGGCACGACGTTCTGGCGTACACGGGCATTGTCGGTAAATTCTCCACCGCCGAAATGCATAAACTGGCTCACCACATAAACGGCTCCACCCAAGAGGCAAAGCACGATGAGCGCATTGTATAAATAGATGTGTATCTTGTTCTTTTCCATTATTATAAAGTATTTGTTACGTATTTGAGTGTATAGAAATTATAAAGCATGCTGATGCGGGCATTGACCAGTGCCATTTCGGCGGAGAGTTTCATGTTGGAGGCATCGACCATGTCGGTAAGGAGTGCAAGGTCGTTCTGATAACGGTTCTGCACCACGGAGTAGTTCTGATTGGCAAGTTCCACCTGCTTCTGCTGTGTCTTCACCTCGGTGTAGGACGTAAGGAGGTTGGTGTAGTTTGCCTGTACAGCATTCTCCACACCCTCACGAGCCAAGGCGAGCGCTTCCCTCGACTGCCGATACTCTGTACGTGCCTTGCGGATATGGTGTTTGTTCTTCCAAAGACTGCCAAGATTAAACTTTACGCCTATCCCGACAAACCACACGTTTACATTGCAATCCTTCGGGATGAGGTCTTGTGTATAAGGACCAAAGAGATGATTCTCTGCCACGACAGCCACCGAAGGCAATGACTCCGCCTTTGCCTGCTTCACCTTCTGCTCTGCCAGATTTGTGGCAACCGTTGCCTGGCGGATACCAAGATTGTTGTCCGTTGCCGTCTGCTGCCATGTGTCTTGAACGGCGATTGCCGAGAGTGCGTCTATTTCTGTGTTGAGCTCATTCTTATCGGGAACTATAACCGTCTGCTCCGGTAAATGAAGCGTTGTAACCAGTTGATGGTTGATGATGGTAGAAACATCGGTGAGCTTTGTCAGTGTGAGTTCAAGACTCTGCAACTGGAATTCATAGCGAGTGATGTCGTTCTGCAAAACAGTACCCTGCTCACGGCGGGCTTTCATTTGGTCAATCTCCTTCTGCGTAAGTGCGATATTCTGACGCACCACTTCTATCTGATTGCCTAACTTGTAGAGGTCAAGATAGTAACCCGTCAACAAGAAGCGCACCTCCTGGCGGTTCTTCTCCACATCGAGTTCTGCCATTTTTTCGCCCAATTCTGCCATGCGGATGCCCGAACGGATAGCGCCACCGGCATACACAACCTGCGACACCTGAGCCGTGAAACTATTTCCCCAATGGGGGGTGTCCTGCTTACCGTTTGCCACGGGAATAGCTCCCATACCCGGCACGATGTAATCGGTCGTTCCATCGGTCGAAAAACCTCGCGACAGCATGAAGGCATTGCCCGTATAACTGCCTTGAAGGCTCAAATCCACACTCGGCAGCAAAGCCGATTTGGCTGCTGCCACCCCTTCGCTGGCTGCCTGCAAAGCCACCTCACTCACCCTCACCTTCTGACTCTGTTGGTCAGCAAGATTGTAAAGTGCCGTGAGTGTCATCGCCTGCACAGCCTTGTCTTGTGCATATATAGGCACAAGACAAGGCTCTCCGGCCATCAGAGCGACAGCCAGAGCAGAATAAACCATAAGTTTGTTCATGAAATAAAAATAGATGTATTGTTGTTCATTATTTTTTCCTCTAACCGTTAACTATAAGCCGTTAACCTCTGTTCATTCCCTCGGAAATACTAATAATGAACCATAAGAGTCCGGACAGTACAACATCTGCCACAATGCGCTACAAACGGCCTCATCAGGGAATATAAAAAAGATGAGAACCGAATTTCGAGCACTATTGATTAAGAAATCCGGTGCAAAAGTACAAATAAAAAGTCGAAATAGGGTTAAAAAAAGTCGGTAAGTATCAAAAATTAATGTTTGAAAAGCATGGTATCATCCTTTTTCTTATTGACAATTTTAGCGTTTCAATGTTGCAATGCGTAATGCCACTCCAAACGCCTTTTAAATGGGTATTTCTCCGGCACCGAGGAACACCCTCTCCGACACCGGGGAACTCTGCCTTCCCTGGTGCCGGAAAACAAAAAAAACGCATTGCCTATATAATTACAGAAAATCAGCTTATTCAAATCTGTTCTTATTTCTCTGCCAATAGCTGCACAGATTCATCCGTCATGTGATGGTCTGCTGTCAAGCTCCAGTCATTGTTCTTTTCGTCCCATTCGTAACTGAGGTAGCGCAAGACACTGCTGTCGGTCTGCCGATAGACGGCTTTCTGCTTGATGTCGGTGTAGGCATTGCTTTGCTCGTTCCAGAGGGCGTATTCCACAGTGACGTCGTCCGTATAGAAGAAGTTAAGACTGTGGTGCTTCTCAAAGCTTTGCGTGGATTCGTTCCATTTCAGCACTTCTTTTTGGGAGATGCGACCGGAGTTGTCGTAAATATAATTGTACTTCAGGTGGCGGTGCAGGAATTTCTGATTCTCCACTTTGAATACGGTTTGTGTTTCCACACGGCCGTCGTTGGTTTCGGTATTATAGGCAAAGTTGTCTGTACGGTTAACGGCTGCTGCGCTTACTACGTTTACTAAAGAGGTCATTGCGATGATTGCTGAAATTACTAAAGTCTTCATAATGGTTCTATTTTTTAAGTTATACATTTTGTTTCAAGTTCTTGTCTTTGGGGGAGTTGTTCCCTTTCGACATTGCAAAGATAGGAGGTGGTAAAAAGCTTTTAGGTTATCGTTACGTTAATGTTAGGTTAACGGAGATATTTATTACTTTTGCGCCCAAAACAAGAACAAAATGAAAACACGTTTCCTCTTATATCTTTCCTTTTCCAATCTATCGGAGACGTAACTGGATAGGCATACAGCAGACTGTCACCACATCTACTATTGAGAAGTACCATCTTTCTTCTATGTCGTCCCAAACGGTTCGGACTTTCTTCGCTTCGAAAAGCTTGATGGCATTATGCTGGGGCATGATATTATGTTTTCAATTCTTAGTTTTAAGCTCTTTGATTGGGTCCTCGTTATGTGACAGAAACAATGCTCTTTCTTCAATTTAATCATAATTTCTGTTTTATTGCATCAGTTGACATAGTCTGTTTTCTTAGGTATAGTACAAAATATATGATTATTTTGACTTAAAACAAATCGCAGTCAATAAATCACTGCACATCATATGACAATAGGGAATAGCCTGCACCACAGACCATCCCCTATCACCTTAATTTTACTTGTGTGACTTCCTCTTACTTCACCACACCGTCCGTCATCGTAAAGCCTTCCAGAGAGCCGGCTTTCACCTGAATACAAATCACACTGATGGCGCTGTCTGCCGCAGCCGACAATTGGCGTTCTCCTGCCGGAGCCACGCGAAGCCAGTCACCCGCCTGCAGTTCTACGGTTTCTCCGTCAACCACCATGGTGCCGCGTCCGGAGAGGACGGCATAAATTTCTTCATTTTGCTTGTGCGAATGCACAAAAGGTACTCCTGCACCAGCCGGCAAATTGCTGATAGATACTTCTGCACCAGTCAGATTCAATGAATCGTGCAACTCGACACGTGCCTCGCCTGCGGGCACATTTACTTTTTGATAGTTCTTCATAATCACTTCTCCTTAGTATGTTTTGATTTACGGCTGCAAAGTTAGCCAACTACCAGACATCGTACAAGAATGCACTTGAAGCTCAGTTAGTTACCTCCATGTTACCATTATTGGCAAATAAGGAGTTAGAAAAATAAGATTAACAAAAATTATTACTATTTTTGCCGAAAAAGCAAATATCGACTAAACTCTATAAAACATGAAGATTCTGAAAAAAATTTCAAAAGTAATAGTCATCGTAATGGCTGTACTGGCAACCATTTGGTGTGGTTTGTATGTTTATGCCAACTATTTCTATAATGACAAGCAGATTGATGTAGAAAACTTCTACATCGCGGAACTACCGTTAACCCCCTCGCAGTTTGAAGAAGATTTCAAAGAAATACACCAGATTGTCATGGAGAATTATTCATTATACCAAGCCAAGCATCTGAATATGGATTCATTGTATCAAGCTTGTGACGCCCGCGTTCGCCAGGCGCAGACCACCACAGACTACGGACTGATAGTGCAGGAATACATCTCTGCCTTACAATGCGCCCACGCCATTACCTGCTACAAGAGGTACACAGCCAATCAGCGCGTAGCCTTTATAGAGGATTCCTTGTTCGTTGACAAACCCAGTGACTATCTGACAGAATACGGCTTCCAGGACAAAGACCGGATTATAGCTATCAACGGACTCCCCTATAAACAATGGATTGAACAGAACGAAAAATATACCGAAGCATCTACCGTCCCCCACAGACGGCTCCGTACAGCCTATGATGCGTTCCGTAGTTATGCAGACACCCTAAGAAACTATACACTACTGAGAGGGGGCGATACTCTGACCATCACCCTTCCCTTGAAACAAAGGGACTATTTTCCGGATAGCGAAGAACAAACGGTGGAGAGCAGGATATTACAAGACAGCATTGGTTACCTTACCATCAAAACCATGATGAATCCCGTCATGGAAGATTTCAAGGCGGTCTATCCCAAAGTCAAGGATTTACCATACCTCATTATAGACGTACGTAGAAACGGAGGAGGAAACAGCATGAATGGAGTAGACATCTGCAAGTACTTCATCCGCGAAGCACAACCACACTGCGTCAGCAAGAACTACATCATGCAGCCCGAAACCGACGCCTATAAAGGTAAAATCTATCTGCTGACCGACACATATACGCTCTCTGCTGCCGAGAGCTTCACACTCGACATGAAGGAAAGCGGAAATGTCACCCTCATCGGCGAAGCTACCGGAGGGGATACCGGCAATGGCCCCCGTCCTTTCTGTACCAAACAGCGGACCTATTTCCGTATCCCTACCCGCCAGCCGGACGTCTCTTCTAAAGGTTTCCCCATGGAAGGTATAGGCATACCGCCCCATCATCAAGTATCCCAAACCGTAGCAGATTTCATGAAGGATGAAGATACAGTGCTGAATTATGCTGTCGGACTGATAACAGAGAAACAATAATACATTTCCTCAACGAAAAAGAGCCAAGTATCAAAGGTGTGTCACCTCACGATACTTGGCTCTTTTGTATTTGATATATTATCCTTTATTTGGTACTTGCCAACATCAAAGCCGCATTGCTGTCATTCAGTTCGTAAACGGTAGTTTGCGTATAGCTGTCGTAACCATTAGTTCTACTGTTCCAACGGGCATAGTTCAACTCAACTTCACTGTCAGTGTATTCAACATCCAGCTTGAAATAAGGCACCCAGGCTTCCTTTACGCTATCCCACTTGAAAGCTTCCTTGCTCGTCACACGGTTCTCACTGTCATAAGTGTAAGTGTAGCGGAGGTGACGGAAAAGGTGTCCGTCCTCATTGCGGAAGATAGTCTTGGCGGTCATCAGTTCGCCGGTCATCTCCTCGTTTTTCACATAATCGGCAGGAGTTGCCGCACTTGCAGAAAAGTTCATTACACTTGCCATTACCACTGCCATCATTACCACTGCTTTTGAAAATACTGTTGCTTTCATAATCGTTATTTTTTATTGTTATTACTTCTTTCTCTGAGGAGGTTGTTGTTTCGTAACCGCCTTCGCCTATATATAGTCAATCTGCGTGCCAAAGAATTAAATCACTGATTATCAAAGAATAACTATTTTATAGTAATGTCCATTTTCGGACAACTGTCCGCACAAAAACGAACAGCAAAACAAAAAATAAACGAAATATCATGAAAGTATTTCTACATTAGCAATAATATTATGTAACAGTAGTAAACTGTTTGATGATTGTCCCTACAAAAAGCTGATTTATACTTATCTTATCTCAATGGCGGCATCTGAAAACGTGGTGGGGCAATAGTCGCTCCGCCACTGCCCCCTCTATTATCAAAGACGGTGTTACGCAGAATCTCATACAAGATTCCACCTACATCCAGACTTAATTTAAACTTGTCGAAATTATAATAGGGAATCACAACGGGAACCGTCTCCCAACGACCGCGATAAGCATCGTAATAACGTTGTACTCCAACTTCCATACCAAAACGTTCGGACATATCCAGAGACATGGTGGCACCGTAGCGGTGGGTATCCATCCCGTAAGTATTTCCTATGGCATACGAACCGAAAACCTTAAAAGCTACACGGTCCGAAGCCTGATACCGCAAAGCTCCCGAAGTATTGAAAGCCTGCCCGGTGGAATGAATCATATTTATCTTCATGGCATCTACGCCAAGCTGGAGCGTCAGCCTTTGGTTAAAGGCATGCTGATATCCCAGGGAAGCATTGTTGAAACGTCCGATACCCGATACGCTGGTCTGCCCACCGGAACCGAATAACATACCGTGAGGAAACTGTCTTAATACACCGCTTGTACTGTAATCTCCCCGAAATAGCAGGGAAGGATTGGTCTGATAAGGCAGACGAAGAGACTCTTTCAGTGAAAAATCGGGCAGGGAATAGGAGTGCTCCGGATGAAACATGGAAGAAGGGGCAGAGTTTTCAGAAGGAAGCTCAAAAGGAGAGAATAGAGATTCATTGAATTCCGGCTGTATCTGTATACTGTCACGAATGAAACGTACACTGTCTTCCTGCGCAAAAAGCAATTGCGGCACAAAAGCCAACAGCAGGCAGATTCCCAAACGAGCACCAAGACAAGAGATACTGACTTTCCGTTTTATACGCATATACCCTCCTTCTTTATATTCATATAATACTGCTATACAAAAATAACGAAAATAAACCAGAAGAACAGTACATGTACTGCTAAATTATTGCAATATAGAAGGATACATTATTAATTTTCTATCAGTATCAATCCTACTCCTTTCACTGTTTTAATGGTTACCGACTCGTCTTCCGAAAGAAATTTCCGAAGTCTCGTCACAAATACATCCAGGCTGCGGGAAGCAAAGTAATCATCTTCCGTATTCCAGAATTTATCCAAGATAGCTTCCCGGCGGATAACGTCTCCCCGCTTCTCACAAAGCATCTGCAACAAACCTGTCTCGCGCACAGTCAAAGTCTTGTTTACACCCGAAGCATGTTTCAAAGTGGCATGTGTGGCATCCAACACATATTCCTTGCCTATCTTGTAGCATTGACTCGTGTCTTTCGATTTTTTGCCTTTGGAAAGCTTCAATAAGGCGTGGACATGTGCATCCAGTTCTTCGGGAATGAACGGTTTCTTTATATAGTTATTGGCACCGATTTCATAACCTTTTACCACATCTTTAGGAGATATCAGGGCAGAGGAGAACAGAATCGGAGTTTCCCCATCTGTCTCGCGGATACGCTTCACCATCTCGTAACCGTTCATAACGGGCATTTCTATATCAGATACTATCACATCAGGATGTTGTTCTTTCCACTGTTTCAAGCCCTCCTCGCCATTGGCGGCAGTAATCACTTCATAACCGCCTATCATATCTTCCAACCCTCCCTGAACTATATATCTCAAGCTTGCATCGTCTTCTACCAACAATAACTTTATCATAATGCGTTTATTATATATTGCAAAAATAAGGAAAAGAATGAATGCAACAGTCATATTGCTATAAAATAAACGAGGAAAACAACGCCTCTTAACCTAATATTAACGTAGCGATAACTTATGAAGCATGTGCCCCACTCTACCTTTGCAACATCAATACAAAAAATCCACACTATGAAAGCAGATATTTCAATAACAAAAAGCCGAAAAGGGACAGAGATAGTAGTTTCGGGCAAGAGGATTAATAAATACGGCATCATAGCTGCCATAGTATTTGCAGTACCAATGCTGATTCTGTTTCAGTCGATACATGGAGAAACAACCAGCCATCTATCGCTGGTCAGATTCTTCATGTGTATATTGGCAGCTGTCCTGGTAAATCTATTCCTACATAAACTGTTGTTCAGATTGTTTTCGCCGATACGCATGTGGCAATATCGCACCACATGCCTGCTGCCCTTCCTGCTACTGGGTATATTGCCCCTTATATATGGTATGACAAGTGGCAATTATGATGTCACACGATTTGGAATATTACTGGCTGTCATGAGTTTCGACGACCTTTACATCCTCTGGCAATTACGCTCATTCGGCGGAGACTCCTATATTACTGACAAATCAGAAGGATTGAATCTCCACGTGTGGTAAATTTATACAGTCTCAATAGGAAAGTAGAGTGTAAATTCACTGAAGCACCCCTCTTCACTTTCCACTTCTACCCTGCCGCCATGTGCCAGCATCACCTGCTGTACATAATTCAGGCCCAGACCAAAACCTGCAGCACCGCCCCTTCCACTTCGCCCGACTGCTGCAGAACGTTCAAAACGGTTGAAGATAAGAGACTGGTCTTTTAAGGGAATACCCAATCCGTTGTCACACACCTTTATCTTGCAGAAGCCTTTCTCCGATTCGCAAATAATATCTATCTTTACCTCTTCATGGGAATATTTAATGGCATTGTCCAGCAGATTGCCCAACACTTCACGCAAACAGAAGGCATCGGCATACACCATTTCACAACGATGATAAACGGTCGTAAATTCTACCCTTTTGCTGGTTTTCAGAGAAATTTTGGCAATCATATCATCAAGTAAAGGCCGCAAAGGCACCTCTTCCTGATGGAGTTCCAAATGTCCCTCATCCAGCTTGGTAAGTACCAGTACACGATTGGAAAGGGTAAGCAGATGCTCACACTCTTCCATCATCGCCTGCCGGTATTTCTCTTCTTTTCCGGGCTTACCGGACAATTTGCCGCTATTCAGAATATGAGCTCCCATCAGGATGGAACTCAGAGGAGACTTCATGCCGTGTATCATAGCATAAGTAAAATCCTTCTGGAATTGCTCCAAATGCCGCTGTGTACGCAAAACTTTCACCTGGCCGAGAATACAGTCCAACACCACCAAAAACATCACCCAAAGAGGCAGAAACAGATACCATACGGAACTTATGACGTAGCGATACGGATTCTTCACCACACCTTGTATACAAAGGATGCTGTCCTCCTTCAACGGTATAAACCGGGAAGAAATATCCTGATATTTTGCCGAGGCATATCCTGCTTCCACCACTGTACTATCGGAGGGAGCGTAGTACTGGCGGATACCACTCTTATAGGTCATTCCCAAGGCTTCCAACCTGGAAGCAAAAGCAGAATCGAGGTACTGCACGGAGAGAGGAAGTTCCATTCCGCTTTCATTGATGCTGCGCTGCATAATCAAAGCAGAGCGTAGTCGATAATTCAAATCGACCGGATTGTACATATGTACCACTCCAAAGCGGTTCACCTTATACTTCGACTGCTCTTTCTCCAGAAATTCCCTTTGCTCCTTTGCAAAAGGCGATTCAACACTCTCTTCCCATTCATCCTTTCCATCCCTATCAGTCTGTTCGTAGAGCAAAGAAAGGCGGCGTTTCAAGACCTCGTCATAAAAAGCTGCTTCAAAACAATCATTTACCTGATAGGCAGTTTCTTTGAAAGAAGCACGGTACAGATAGACAAACCAGACTACCATCAGCAGACAGCCGGCAATCAACCCGACAATCGAAAAGACTTTAAAAGAATATTGCTTGCGCACCTGCCGCTGCCGTTCGCTTTGCTTAGCTCCCGTAAGCGTATGTTCTGTCATGTCCAGCAAATGTTGCCCCGAGGCTTCTATATCTGCCCACCGGCTCTCCGATATCTGACTACGTACCTCACCTATCGGCAACCTCATCTTCTCTGCCAGCACATAAAAAGCAGACCGCTGCTTCTCAATATCATTACCTTGTTTAAGTATGGAATCCATTTGCCTGGCCCAACTGTACACCAGAAAAACAACCAAGAGAAGCGTAGGAAGGAACAAAAAGACTATATCCTTGACAAGCGGTATAAAAGGAGAAAACATGACAGCTTCAATGGCCTCTCCTTTCTTCTCATTCAACCAGGCTTTTTCCGAAAGAACAGACTTGAACCGTACATATACCGAACGCTTGCTTCTGTCCGTCGCAGGACGGATATTTACAGTCCGGTCTATATTTTTCCATTTCAGTTTCTTCTCTACCAACCTCGCCATCACATCTAATGGAATGGCGACATGATATACATCTTCGAGAAAGGAAGCTGCCTGCTGATAGTTTAAAAACATCTCATCTTCGAAAGACCTGATACTGTCTTTGGATAGATACGAGTAAAAAGGGATAGTCATGTCAGGAAACGGTAAATTATTAATCTCGTTGTCCACCGTTTCGATAAAAGCCAGACGAAAACATTCGTTCAGTGCGCGTTCCGCCTCTTTCTTGGTATTGTCGTAAGCATACATCATACCACCAATCTGCACCACAATTACCAGTAGCAGCCCTACAATAGAAAGGATATAGAGTGAACGAAGTTTCATCTTACCTATTATTTTGAGGACAAAGATAGCATTTTATCATAGAAAAAGAACTGATACAAAAAAGATAGCCTTGGACTTTTATTTATCCAAAGCTATCCATACAAGTACAATCCCTGCGATAGAGACGTCTACAGAATTATTTGCGAAGAGTCAACTTATCAATCCCAAAGAAACCGGTATCATGTCCCGGAGCCAGTGCAATCGACTCAATCTGCAACTCATTCTTTCCTTTTTTCAAATTGACCCGCCCAAGATTCACCAAAAGCAGAGACACTTCTCCATTGGTCAGACTGACTTCCGGAGTAATCACCTTATCATTTACACGAAGGGCAAATGTACCATAATCAGGCGCCACAGTGAACTGTATTTTCGCATAATAAGTTCCTTCCACTTCACTGTCAAAAACTAATGACAGCTTATCTCCCGGTTTAAACTCTTTCCAGTAGAGCTGCATACCCTCACTCCACAAGGGGTGGAAGTTGGTCTGCAATTCAACGGAACCCATATGCCCCGGACGAGGCTGCATGACTTCGCCCTCCACAACCAGACTCATCCCTGAACCGAAAATATCTGACGGTTGGTTGGCAACCCGTTCGCGTACATCGCTCACAAAGGGTTTTGGCTGTATTTCGCCTCCGGGAAGCATATACCAGAAGGTTATCGGAGCATAATTAAGGTGTATATTCGACCAATCGAATAACTCCATGTCAAAGCGCAGGCTCCGGGTAAACGGAATCGCATCCAAACTACGAACACGGGTATTCTGCGCCAAACCTATGTGAGCATAACAACCATCTCCTATGGGTTGGGCAACAAAAGGATGGTTTATCCACGGTTCATAGCGCCCCCAGGCATAGCCATAATAATCTTCTGTACCCGTTCCAAAGTGTGACGGAAAGGTTTCACCGTCCACATACACCTTTTCATCTCCTTCTCCCCACCAACCCAAGTTGGGGTTATAGACAGTAACCGCATCTCCCACATACACGCCCCTACCTTTAAGATCGGCAAACGTAAGGTCCTGGGCAAACTCATCGCCCCGGGCATGGATATGCGTAAACTGCTGCCATGTGGTACCAAAGTGCATGGAGCGCTCATCCCACTGCCACTTTCCACTAACTGCAGCAGCCTTGGATATCTCCACCGGCTGTTCCCCATAATTGGTCAAGGTAATCGTACAGTTCCGCTCGAAAGGCATCACCCACCATGCACTCATCACATCATCCTGCACGGCCCGCGTATACCACGTACCAGTTGCAACGGGATAATAGCCTACCCCGAAAAACTCACCGACCGGAGCCCAGACAGTTAGTTCCCCATCAAAGGCAATGGACAAGACCGTAGAGCGAAGTGCTTGGCGACGGTCATCGGCATCAATCCGCATCGAAAGACGACGAATGGCACGAGAGCCGTCAATCGTAAAACTACGGCTTTCACCCGGAGCCAGAGAAGCCGCCAGATTGAGCGTACTTTCTCTTCCCGCAAGCGGAGTATCAATACCAGGTGTTCCTTCCGACAGCTTCTTATTGACAGCAGCTATCAGCCGGGCATTCTTCTTCAACTCTTTGGCCGAGAAAGAAATCACCTTGACCGGAGAAGTATAAGTGCGGTAATTGATAGCATAGTATACAATGGTCTTACTCTCAATTTTCCCCTCCGGAGTAATCTTCAAGTCCGGCGATTCGATAGTCACCTTGCACCGCTTGGCATAAGGTATTGGCAAATATAAATTATGCCCTCTTTCTTCCATCGGAGCCTCATCGGGTACTGAAGTTGAAAGAGGTTCTCCACAAAGGACTTGTCCGCTCAATATATCACGTACATTGCCTTCAATTACCGGTTTTTCCTCATTGTCTATGTAGATACGCAGAGTCCCTTGTCCCCGATTTATGCCGGAGAAAGTCATCCAGAAACGAACTATGGCACCGGGGCCTTCGGCATCCATCATCACATATTCCGTCCTCCCTCCGTTCTCTTCCTGGCGGATAAACTGTCCTTGGTCGAAATTACCAAACCAGGCACGCTTATCCGTCATGTTATGCGAACTACGGTCGTAGCTGCTGAACTGCTTACACGTATAGGTATTTTCGGGCCAACGCGCCAGCGCGGAGCGGTCTGTCATCTCATGCAACAATGTCTTAAGAGAAATAACCGGGTCGGCCATAGCCAAACCATTACAGACAATCATCAATTGAATTACAAAAATTAATCTCTTCATAATAAAACTCTTATTTAAATTAATCAAAAACAAATGCCATTAAACTTCTTGCTATTCTTAATTCTGTCTAACTAAAGTCTCCCACCTTATTTATAATAGATTATAAGTGATATGTATTTCCCTAAGAAATTGATTGTTAACACCATTAACATTTACATAAAAACACTATTAATATATCATAGGGAACTGCTAAAAACAGCTACAATGAAGATTCCATTTGTTAACGAAGTTCTGAACCTCCCAAACCTACTTATTCATAGATATTTACGAGGTATTAAATTTTAGTTATCTAACAATATCCTTACTTCAATTCCAAATCCCGCCTAACTTGTGCTTTTATGAAATCAATGGTATTAGATTGAATTTTAATAGGTTTCTCAAGAATTAATTGTGCCATTGCTGTTGCTTCCTTTCCATCTCCTATTCTTCTATACAAAGAATAGATTTTATATAATGGAGTAAACCTGGAAGGACACATAAATGAAGCTTTTCTATAGTGACTCTCAGCCTCGATATGTTCATTTTTATCTAAATAAATATCGCCTAACAATAGTTCCAAATCATAGTCAGCCCAATAAGTTCTACATTGTAGAGCAACATTCAAACTCTCTTCCAAACAACCCTTGCCATAAAGAGCAACTGCATAATTGTATAAAAAATATGGATCATCACCCAAAATCGGCATTAAATCTTTATAATCTCTCACATTCTCATTGGTCGGGAAATAAGCTATAGCATTCCATTTGTATTCAGCATCTATCCGCATACATAGTTTATAAAAAACCACCATCCCTGCAATAATAGCAACCACACATAATATCCTCTTGACCAAAGAAGGGATTACCCATATAAAGCTACCACGTAATATCACATAAACATCAAAATACATTACAATCCAAACAAACGGATATTTTAATGGATAAGAGAACATGGAAAATACAGCTATTCCCAAAAGAGAAAGTAGTGCTACCCTTTTTTCATACTTATAGTCTTTATAATAACAAACGATAAGAAATAAGACGCCAAAGACCAATATCAGTACACCCAAAAAACCACAACTTAATGCCACATTCAAATATTCATTAAATGGAGATATTACATTGTCAGCAAGCATCGCATATTCATTATTAGGGTATTGACTCAAATAGTTTGCCTGATAGTCCATATAATGAGCCCTAAAAGCATCAAATCCATGTCCATACATAGGAGAATCTATTATCATTCTCCAAGAACAGTTCCAAATCAGCAATCGTCCATCGGCAGAATCTTTTTTCAAAAAATAACTGCCAAATAATAATGAGATAAATAGACAGCAAGTTATAATGACTTTGAAATTTATCCTTATTGGAAGACGTTTGTATAATTCTACACAAATAATAGCCATCCCCCCTATCATGCCCGACCTAGATTCAGATATAACTATTGCAAAAATAAATAGTAAAGCCAACAACTGCATTACAAATATCCAAAACCTTGAAGAGATTGATTTTATACACAATAATATAAAAGGCAAGCCAATACACAGACTAACTGCAAAACCTGCTGGATTATCAAAGCTACCAGTTATCCCATATTTATTATCAAAACGAACCAACTGTAACCATTGAGATATCCCATATAAAGCTTGAAAAGTACATACAACAACTATAATATATGACATCGTCAAAACATTAAAGTTTAAAATCTTATTATACAAACTCTTGATTGAAATAACAATCAAGTACAACACAAAAACCAAAATAGTATAACACCATTTTGGCACAATGTAAGTATCAGTCATACTATTGGAAAAAGCAAAAACACTTACGATGCATAATAAAGAAAACAGTATATACTCAATCTTACTCAGTTTCTTTATCATAAAAAATACACTCAACTTAATACCTCCTCAAATATTTTACAATAGTAGTAAAACTACAGACTCAAAATTAGCACTCAGAAATAAAATTTCTTAAGTTTCGCAAGAAAAAATAGGACCAGATAAAGGATACTAATACCCCCAACTAGTCCCAATAAGGATTTACTTGAATATGAAATCAACCAACTTTGCGGCTCCTTCAATGTCACCGAAATAAATCATATTCCCATCAGGATTTAATACGACCACTGCAGGAAAACATTTTATTCCAAATCCTTTGAGTACACTACTGTCAAAGCTTGTCGAGAAAGTAGAATAAGTATAGCCTTCATTTCTCAAAATAGAAGTACCTTCTTGATGTTCTTCCCCTTGTTTATAAGCAAATACTCCAGCGACAAGAATATCATTCTTTTCCCTATAGCGTTTATATAAATTTTCTACCATAGGCATTTTTGAATAGCAAACTCCACAGTATTTATGCCAAAAGTCCAATACCACATATTTCCCTTTTAGTTGCGACAGTTTAATCTCTTTATGCATCTCATCAAATAAAGAGTAATCAGAAGTTACTACTTTTTCTATTTTCCCAGTGAAACTCCCAAAATTCAGTTTATGAATCCACATAGAATACCCATAGTAACTCATCCATAAGGTAAAGAGGAAAGGCAGCAAAACAACAATTACTTTTAGCCAACTTCGAGATACCTTCCAATATAAATAGCCACATAAAATCCCCAGCCACCATAACAAAGAACTAGGAATAGAAATAATACTACTCTTAAAGCTATAACAACGATAAATAGTTTCTAACAATCCTACTCCCATCCATATAGCAAGAAGAATGTATTTAGGTGGCAATTTTACCCTAAACTTATATAAACAAATAACCGTCAGAAAGCCATATAGTAAGAAACCGACTAATGAACTTAAGGGAAAGCCGACTAAATTTAATAAGTTGATATAACCTGAACGACAGAAAGCAACGCCAAATAACAGCACCAAAGATATTCCACAAATAAAAATGAATATTTTTGTTCGCATTGTTCTTTCTACTATTTGCTACATAAACCATCACATCCATCACTTCCCAAAAATCCACATCCCCCATTTGTTGTACTACAAGAACGAGTAATACAATTTGATGTTGAACACGTTGTCCATATTACATTTGAACTATTACAATTACAAGTAAATTCGGATCTATTTTTTACTCCATTTAGCCCATTACTGAATTCTATCAACGCTATTCCATTCATAATTTTAATTCTATTTGCAGTCCCAACAATAGCAGAAAGCAAATCATTAGACCATCCCAATTCTTTTTGAGCAAATGCAAGCCATTTATACGTAAATATTTTAAATGCATCAAAGTCTTCTTCTGCTTTTTCAGTATTTGGAATGAGCCATTCCGAATGCATACTTAAAGCATCATAAAGTTGTTGTAAATGCTCTATCTCTTCAGTTTTCCATTCGTTATTCATCATCACATCTTCTAACTTTTCCATCCAAACTGATTGTTTTTGTTCCAATGAAAATGCTCTATAAACTGGGAGTTTCAATTTTTCACTAATCGAAAACCACTCTGTCGTTTCCATCTTCCGAATAGAAGATAAGTTTTCCTTTACCCAAGCATCCTCTGCTTCATCACAACTATAGTACACATTCTCTTCATTCTGGCAAGAGAAAAATGTCAAGAGACTTAATAGTCCAACAATAAAAAATAATTTTTTCATAATAAATTCTACTTTAAATTTTTATTCAACTTTTCCTTTTAATTTAAGTAATATCACATCTTCGTTTGCATTGGATTCTACAAAAATAGTTTTTGTAAATACGCCCTTTTATTTCTTTGTTTCAAAATCCACTTTTATCAAACTCTTACCATCAGGTTTTATAGGGGCTTTAGGCCATGTTGGAACCGTACAACCACAAGACGCTTTTACATCATAAATCACTAAAGGAGTCTTTCCCTTATTGGAAAAGATAAAATTAACACTGACACAAGGCGTCTTTTCTGATGGTATAATTCCCAGATCGATCGTTTTATTTGAAAAAAAAATCTTAGGTTTCTCTTGTCCCACTGCAGCTAAACTACACTGCAACAGTAACAACAAAATTATTTTTCTCATATAATTAAATTAACAGTAATTATCACCAAACTTAGTCACAAAAATGAAACTATAAATATTCAACATTATCAATCACTCCATAAAAAAATAGTCATCCTTCTGTTATTACAAATAAGAAAATACACTTTCTTGAATGGGCCTAATAATTTATTGAGAATATGATAAAATGATGTAACTACATAGTATGAAACATCATTTTATTCTTGATTGACAATCTAATAGTCTCAATCTACATTAATATACAAATGCATTTCACTATATTCTAACCTGATTGATAATTACACATGTTTATAATGCAAATAACCATCATCAGGAAAATTAGAATTATAGGAAAATAGTCTATTTCTTCCTTTTTATCATTTTTTTTAACATGATATTGTTTCCTAATCTCAAGGAATAATAGGACAATCCAACTAAAAAGATATACAATATCTACTAAAAATGAACTTACAGAATAAATTCGGCTTACTACCAATAAGGCTGCATATGCAACAACAATGATTATGTATAATTTACGGTATTTCCTCATAAATTATTCATTTACCATTTTGACAATTTTCAAAATCACGTTTAGCATTTGCCAAATCATCATTTAGTTTAAGATAAGCAGCTAGAACACATGCACAAGAACCAACACATGCACATGCCAAAACTGCTATAGAACATTGGCGTTCTGCACGATTACATTCAGCAGTATATTGCTCATAACATTTTAGATTCAAAATTTCACCTCTGGTTTTCACTGCTGTATACATTGGCTTTTCGAAATAATTCATAAAAAGTATTTTTCTCTCTTCTTGATTCAATTTACCATATCCAGCATCCGCTAATAAACAGTTTTTCTTTATTTCCAAACTCTGTAGTAAACTTGATAGGTTTGTTACCTCTACAATCTTTTGTATGTACTCGTCATCATTTACATTATACTTAAATTCACTTAATTCTGTATCTGACAATCTTCTTGTATATACCATAAACTGTTCCATTACCAATTTATGTTCTAATATAAAATCTAAAAACACATCCGATTCTGCAACAGACTTTATTAATAGATTTCTATCAATATCTTCTATTTTTGCAGAATAATCTGCATCAGAACTACAAGCGTAAACAAAAAGAAATACAAAAAACATAAGACTTAATGTCACTAAACAATTTACTGATTTTCTTATCATTGATTTAATTTTTACCATTATTATATTGAAATTTGGTTAAACAACAAGATACATTATTAAAACAACATATCAAATAACGTCTTAGGGCATTGAAAACCATCCCCTATTCTTAAAGAAATTCTATTATATAAATACACTCCTATTAAAACTTCAAATTCTTACTTTCTTAAAACATTTTTATCTACCTCCTTTCTTTAATATTGCAGCAATAGCATCAAAACATTTCAATATTTGCATACAACTAATATCACCACCATACCTGGGTGTCATTTTCATATGTAAAAGGTCTTTCTTCTCTTCCTCGTGTCAAATTACTCAAGAGATACAAGGCTTTATCCGGCCCACCAGAAAACTCTAAAAAATATGTTCGCGCAGTTTGTCTTCCCAAAGAAACCCATCCGTCCATTGATAAATATTTCAGTTCATATTCATCACCTTCACGGACTGAATTGTCATCTCCACGAGGAGCAAAACGAATTTTATTTATTTCTGTTTTTTTCCCAAAATCAAGGCCAACCCACGCATTGTTTAGATTTGCGGACGCATAGCATGTTAATGGATCACCATCAAATGCCATTTCCATCCGATGGCTATTATCACCATCGACCGGCGGATTTCCCATAGGAATACCTTTCAACGGATTTACTGAATCAGAAGGAGAATAAAATTCCACTTCGCTTATATCTGACCGAATGCCATCTCTCGCCAAAAAACGGACATACCGAAATTTATACACAGTATCAAGCTTCACTGTAAGATAAGAGCCTGGAGGCCTTTGGGTAATGACATGCATATCAATCGTGTTTTTGAAATCAGGCGAGTTAGAACCTTGAAACCGCCCATCAAGCAACAAATCCCTAAGAAAAATAATAATGGGAGCTTCTGTATATTTACGTTCAAGCCTCATCTTGTTTTTCTTTTGCATATTTGGACGTGCTGATATAGTATGTTTAGCCATTTCAGTCGTAAGGATAGGAGGAGCAGCGGGTATAATTCTACCCTCCTTATAATACCCAACTAAATAGACTATGTTCCTCCAGTCCATATGTTCAAATCTTGCAGTGTCATCCTTTATTTCTGCCCAATCTACCGGAATCCACTCACTATTATTAAATAGACACAAATAAGCAATATTGGTCCTTTTGGGTATATTTTCGCATCGAACTGCAATCCTTTCATTGGGGAAATATTCACCTGATACATCCTTTTCATGTTTATCAGAAAGAGAAAACGGAATACCCTTTTCTTGATTAACCTCTTCCAACTGGAGCTTTTGGGAAGCAAACATTTTCCGATAAATCTTTCCTTTCAGCTCATAAAATGTAACAAAACGGTCTCTAATAGGCATTCTATGATCTCCTCCTTCAAAATCACATGTCAACCCCGTGGTATCTACGATAAAACTCCAACAATGGTTGGTTGCACTTTTAGGTGCTTGCTTCAGATAGTCAACGCCACAAGGAATACCTATAGAACGAAGAAGATAAGTAGTAAAATAAGTTCTGTTCCAGCAGTTCCCAATACGGTTGTTCCACATATATTCAGCACTCATATCAAACAATCCCACACTTGATGTACGTATGGTAAAAAACCAGTCAGGTTTCATTATAATATTTTCGTTTATCAGCTTGTACGCTTGTAATACGTCACTTCCGATAAACAAAGAATCCAATATCTGCTCTGCCGCCTCGGCATAAGTCTCTCTCCACTCTGAAAGTGGTTCAAAAGCCACACGGTAAGGCAGTATATATTCACAGAAATCTTCAAATTTAATATATTTCCCCCATGGTTGTTTTTCCCACATACCAAAAGCATGATCAATATTCCGGATCAGATAAGAAGCTGTGATTACGTGCGAGTCGTATATAACCTTTTGATTTCGCTCCAAAAATGGAACAAACTTTTTTTGAGCTACTTCAATAGCTACATCTTCACTCATTTTCTTTTGAGCAACAGCTTGGTACAAATCCTTTATGGAATCATTTTCCGGAGAATAATACGAATAATAATCCGGCATATTTCTTATAAGAAAATGAGCTGCCTTATACTTCAAACTATCTGCAACACATTGGTTATAATGATATAAAACTTTTTCCAGTTCTACACGATTATCACCGGCAAATATTAAAGCTTTTTCCAACTGTATAGCTTCCTCTGTCTTTTTATCAGTACATGATAATAACAGAACGGGAACCAGCACAATGAATAGGAAACAACATCTACTTGAATAACTCATAAATATCTATATGTCAATAAAATTACTGTAGGAAGCTATAATACCTCCTACAGCATATAATCAATAAAGCTCCACCTCATTGATGCGTAACACCCTTCCTCCTGCATGCTGCATAGGACGGGTTATCATCAAGCGTACATAGCGTACCTGCGCCGGAGTGTCAATCATACGTGATACGACATTCTGCCGGTTTCCATCTATATTGTCAAGTGTCTTCCATTCTTCAGTCTGGCTGTTTCTGCCTTGCAGGAAGCAAGCGGAAGTAATGTACCCTTTGTCCTCACGGCCTGCATTCACCAGTTTCCAACCGCTCACAGTTTTCGCCTCACCCAAATCAAAATCCACATAGTTCAACGCACTTCCCACTTCACACCATTTGGTATCGACATCCCCGTCAACGATGCGTTCGGGCTTCTCATTATCATTAAAATAGCCGGAATAGGCGATAATCTTCGCGCCCTTCAACAGATTTTCTTTTTCCACCTCCACACTGTTCAACTCCATCTCATTGTCACGGATGGCTGTATGGAACAAGCTAGTGGCAACCTGGACGGGTTTCAGAGTTTCCTCCACCAATGTGGCAGCAAAAAGAACAACCTTTTCATTCTTCGGAAGTATAAGGCTGGCAGCACCTGCCGGAATATCAACACCGAACTTGAACATATAGGTAAACTCATAGGCCTCATCGGCTGTAGGAGAGTGGCGGTGAGTTCCCACATAAGCCACTTCGGCATCCTTCAGATAACCTTTGGTATGTCCCGAATGTCCCCACTGTCCGACAAATCCGGTATAGGAAGGTACAATGACCTCACTCTTGTTCCCTCCGCACCGGAAAGTGGCGGCATAGTCCCCGTCCGTAGCGGCAGCCAGAAAATACAGTTTATTATACTTTTTACCTTCCGGTAGAACAATAGTATCACCATTGCACGTCATTCCGTTGGCGGCATCTTTCTCGCCGAGCTGGAAAGGAATCCCGTTTACAGTCAGGGATTCGGGCAACAGTTCTGCCGCAAACGAATAACCCGACTCAAAATCAGCTTCACCGCGGAACTCGTTGAATGAGGAACATTTACAGTTATAGGACAACGGTAAAGAGGCATACTGCAATTGATAAGCGTCCTCGCCCGATGACTTCAAACGTACCTTGAATGTCTTTATAGAATAAGGCTTTATACTTACAGACAGCCCGTTTCCACTGAATTCGGCCGAACCGATACTCTTTTCAGTGCCATCCGCTTCGTAGGCACTGGCAATTTCGCCTGCAAAAGAAAGTACCGCATCCTGCACCTTCTCACCGCCTATCTCATAGACACGCACTACATACTCATCCGAGTTCTCGGCTTTCTTCAATGCCTTGATAATGACATTGCGGTTATTGGAAGAGACGAAAGAGAACTCCTTACCCAATGTACCCCTATGTTTATCGGTACGGAAAGCTTTCAGCTTCTGGTTCAATATCTCCGCCTTCTCTATGGTGACAGCCTTGTCAAGTCCACCGGCATGACCCACCAGACTGTATGTAAAGCAATGATGCCCGAAGTCCTGGCGGTTCTGGTAAGCATAATCCTTGTCTGTTTCGGGGGTATGCAGCAGGGTCAGGCGGAGGGTGTTGTCGTCCGGCTTGTCCCAGCCGTATTTGCTGTCATTCAAGACAGATATGCCATAGTTTCCACTACGGTCAGTCAAATCGGCCCAATACTGTGCATAGACTTCGTAGGCAGTCTCCGTATTGTTGCCCCGCCTCACACTTCCAAGTCCCAAATCGTAGGTGGCTTCCGTATTTGCCATGTTCAAAGGAAATTCGGCCTTCAATAAAGCATTGGACAACTGCCAGTCCACCTCATTGTAAAAGTCTATGCGGTCGGCACGGCTACCCTCATACAAACGGATGTACTGCTTGAAGAGTGACTCTCCATAACGTTTCTCGATGCAGAGTGACTTGCGCAGCTCACCATCCTCCACCAGTGTCATCTTCACATCCTCTGTGATGGAAACCGGTTCCCGGTCTATAGTCTCCTTCAAGATCTCCCAAGCAGGCCACATGTAGGACTTGTTCTGCGTGAAGAGTGCCAGACGAATGGATTTACCGGGTTTCACCAGCTCCTTGCCGTTCTTCTTGTCAAACAACGAAACGATATCACCCTTTGTATCCAGCGTTATCTTATAAATGGAATTCTCCAATGCATTGGAATCCACAGATACCCGGGTGTCAGCCGACGGACCAGAAGTACGGACATCATATACCGCATAACCGGTAGCGGGCACAATAGCCTCTATCAAGAGTCTGGCTTTACCGTCAGCATAGGACAGCAATTGGGCGGCCACTTTCCGGCCATTCATATCATATACGGTAATCCCTTTCGGTTTCTTTGGCAAGGCAAGTTCCACCTCTGCCATATCGGCAACCTGGAATCCAAGCGCATTGTAAAGCACCACCGGTATCCCTTTCACCCTGGTATCCATCTTTCTTGCCACAGCGTCAATGGAGGAAGTAAGAATACCGGAGAACTGCTTGAGGGAAATCAACTCGTCATTCCATGAGAATTCATAAGCCCGCGGTATACTTGTTCCCGTAAGGTCATCATGGAACTGATGGAAAATGAAACGCTGCCAGTTCTCAGTCAATGCAGCTCCGGGATAGGAAGCTTGGTTCAGCCATTCGGCTACAACGGAGGAGCGTTCCGCTGCATCCCCCAAAAGCTCATTCTGACGGTTGTACAGCTTCATGGCAGCCTGGGAAGTATAACATCCGGTACCGTGAATATCCATCAACAGTTCACCGTTGAACTTGGGCAGTTCCGGATGGCTTGCGTAAGGCTGGAAGTCTTTATATATCCGGTCACTCGTGGCACTGACAATCTGCAACGGACCATTGCCTTGCAGGCCTTTCTCTACGGCACGTACAGACTCCAATGTAGGTGAACCACCTATGTCTCCCGTACCGTAATAGCGGTAGACCATGTGAAGCGGAGAGTGGCCGGTCAATTCCAACAAGTCCTTGTTTTCCGACAGGTCCCCGTCCTCAAAACGTTGGTTATAATCATATCCATGAGTCATCATGATGGTAGAGCCGTCTATACCTTGCCATAAGCCGACAGTGAAAGGATATTTGTCGTTGCCGTAGAACGGTTTGTTGCGCCACTGCAACTTCTGGGAGGAGAAGCCGATCAGTCCGCAATGGGACGCAATGGCAGGAAGTGTCCAGCCAAAACCGAAACAATCCGGCAAAAAGATGTCAGTGCTTTCCACACCAAATTCCTTCCGATAATAATTCTGACCAAGCATGATGTTACGAATCGCAGACTCTATGGAAGGAACCAGTGTATCAGTGGCATCCCAGCTGGCTCCGCTGATATGCCAACGGCCGCTCTCTATGAATTTCTTCATCTCTTCGTATTGCGCCGGATAATATTCCTTCATCCAAGCATATTTCACACCTCCTTCAAAATTAAAAATATATTCCGGATACTGCTTCAGCAGAAACAGATTCTGGCTGATCGTATTCCACACATAATCCTTGATTGTGGTCTGGATATCCCAGTTCCACTGTGTGTCCAAATGTGCATCAGACACCATGTAGGCTTTCGGCTTTTGCGCCTGCACACTATTTTGAGCATAGGCACCGCCACCCAATAGCAAGGCAGATACCAATACTGCAATCTGTTTTTTCATTTTCTGTTTATTTATTGTGTTTAAAGGTTTTATTTATTGCAGTTCGCTGATCTCGGCGAAAAGCTCAATCATACAGGCATTCTCCAGTAGACTCTTGAACTGCTCTTTTCTGTTTCCCGACCAATCATTACTAAACAAGCCATTCTCATCACGCGCATAGTTCCAAGCATAATCCGCATTCGCAATCATGGTCTTTATGTACGCCTCATTCCTATCAACCAGATATAGCGCCTTCAAACCTCTGAACAAGATTACATTAAACCAAGGAGTTGCCGGAAAGAATTTCATCTCTCCTGTTGCGATAGGCTGTACCTTCAGAAAGAAACGGCAGGCACCCTCGGCTGTCTGCTGCGCTTCCTTCAGGTAACGCTTCTCTCCAGTTACCTGATAGAGAAGTACACCGGCCTGAATCATCTGCCCGCTGTTATAAGTATATTTGGCCGGATCCACTTTTCCCTGCAAATTCTTGTTGTCCCAATATACAAAGTCAGAAGGGTCACAAAGATTGTCACGGGTCCATTGATAGGTCTTCTTAGCTTGCTCAAGGTATTTTGCATCCTTAGTCAACTTAAACAGCCTCATACAGAGAACAGTAGCCGGAGCATTCGAACAAGTGTTTTTTGATTCTTTCTTCTGTTCGCACCAATAGATTCCTCCCCCCAACTCTTCGGACCATCCGGAATAAATATAGTCATGCAGCTGGATGGCTTTTTCCAGATACTCCTTGTCACCAGTCCGTTCATAGTAATCACAGAAATCAATGGCCACCCAGTCATTGTCATCGTAATAACGATCATTATGACCTGCAAAAGCCGGATACGACTGGTAACAATGGGGAATCCGGGTAGAGTCCCAATAAAGGTCCAGTCCCGGCTTTATCTGCCGGTCCATCAGTTTTCTGTACTTCTTTTGCCCGGAAACCTTATACAAAGAAACACAACCGGATACCAAGGCTGAATAAGGCCACAAGAAAGAGACCTCCTGCTGGTTAACAACAGCGCCGGTATTGGCCGTATATGTAATTCTCTGCTCCGGGTTTCTTGGATAAGTTTCCGTCAGCAGGCCATACTTCTCCACTTTATAGAGAGTAAGTATCTGCTGAAGCAAAGAATCGGCTCGTTGCAGATAGATTTGTTTGCTTGTCTGTGCAGACAAGCAAACCGGTAACGAGAGAGCTATTAATAAAAATAAATTCCTAAGCTTCATATCCAATTCAAGTCAAGTGATTATTATTCCAGCTTCATATCGGCACACATCAGGAAAGCATTGTATGGCCCCCACATGGACATGATGAACCAAAGCTGGTCATCATTGTCTTTCAACGGATGTATGTAAGCGCAATACAAAGCTGGATATCTGTCCGCTTCCGCCAATACTTTCGGCTCGCTCCACTGGACGAGATCCTTCGATGTACAATAAAGAATGGCATGCCTTTTGGTCAAAGGAGTCTCGTCATGATTCGGATCATAATTATAAGTCAGAATCCAACGCTCAAACTTCTTGTGCCATATCAGCGACGCTTCTCCTACGGGACCTCTCAATACCGGAGTAGCGGCAGCCTCATTTCCACGTATCCACTCTTTACTTTCACCGTTCCAGTATTCATAGGCCTTCATATCCAGAAGATCTTTCTCAAGGAAACGCGCCAGATACGCAGCATCACCACGTCCGGCCTGTGTGCCGAGCATATAAATCCATCCGTCACATTTGGCATAAGCCACTTGCGAAAAATGACTGTCGGGAGAAAAAGTCACCTCTTCACGCCGCTCCCATGTCCGACCGTCATCATTGGAAGTATAGACAGAAGAAAAATTGGTAAGCCAGCGTCCATGAGGCGCTCCCCAATCATAGATGTTCATAATATGGACACAATCCGTTTTACCGGCCCGAATAGCACTCGTAGGGATGGAAGTCTGGTATACCTCCGGATTCGTCTTACCGCCCGCACATACCTCAAGCGCCTTACCATCGGCATCAAGCAGCATTGAATCTATTTTAAGACCGTCTGTAAGCTCTGTATCCGATGAAAAAGCCAGTACGTTGGAACGCCAGTTGGAACCATTGCCACCATTTTTATTCACGACAAAACCTTCTCCACTGGTATCTCCGAAAAACATGCCCACACGGTTTCCATCCATATGCCACATTAACCCCAAATCCGTTCCATATACATCAAAGTCAGGTCCGGTATTATTGGGATTCAGCAATGTATCTCCCGGCAAAGGATCACCCGTGACACGGGATATCATACGTACATTATCAATACACAGCGTTTTTTCACTATCAGCATCCTTACAAGCCATATTGCCCGTCAAACTACAGGTAACAAGCCCGAACAGTAAAATTTGTTTAGTTCTCATTCTTATCAATTCCATATACAAGTACACATTCCCACATCTATTCCTTTATTCTTTCCAGGATAATCAGTCCCAGTTCAAACTGGTCCCCACCGTTATTATTTCTCACATGGAAAGTGACTGAATTGGTTTGTTCCGTCAAATTGATGTCTCCTACATGTACTCTGTCTTTAGACACTTCTTTGTCCTTCTTAGTAGAGATCCATCCGGACAGTTGCTTCTGGCGTTGCCAAACCTGGAAGTCGGCACCATTCGGTTTCTCAAAATAGTTTATCAGCACTTTATATTTTCCTTCGGGCACATCGTTCAGCATGATGCGCACTACTCCTCCATGCTGGGTGGTCATACGGATTCCACGCTCATTTGTTACCTGGACACCTCCACCAAGACTCAGCTGCATCAGTTGAGGGAAATAGATATGTTCTGTCGGCTGATATACAGTGCGTAATTCAGCAGTAGGCTCTTCTCTGCCTTGCAATGGCTGGGCTGCATAGAAGAATCCAACAGATGTATAATCTACCGGAAAATTATTTTTTACTTCACCATGTTCCATTCCATGATAGATTTCCTTCTCATAGGACATTTTGTCGGCCAAGAAGAAACGGTATCCACCGGTTCTGGCCATCGGAAGCGAATAATCCAGGCAACCATGGAGGGGGAGGCTGTTTCCTCTGTCCCAACGATCCAATAAAGCATACCAGCCACCGTTGTAATAGTCTTCGGAACCGGTGCCGTGCAGACGCATTTTATTATCTACGTAAGTGCTGTCGTCCCCTTCGAAGAACAAGGTCATTCCCGGACGCAGGCCTTGTGCCTGATGGATGGTTCCTACATAATGTCCTTTTCCTTTTTGTGCAGCAAACTTATGGAAAATGCCGAGAGGAGTTTTCTCTCTACGCCATACAGAATAGAACTTACCCTCTTCCTTCACATTACGCTTATTACTGTTATAGTACACTTTAACGTTTACAGAAATAGGAGATTGCTGAATACCTTCTCTCTTTTTATAAATCATCTTCATAGAAGCTGACTTGTCAAAAGGCATTGGCAGATAGCAGTAGTTGGAAGTACCTTGCTTACCCATTAAGATACTCCGCATTGCTCCTTTTCCATAGGCATATCCAAAAAAATCAGCAACGGGGGCATAAATAGCCTCCACCTTCTCATTATCCCATTTAGCTGAAAGAATCACATCTTTGTATAAACCTTCGAAAGATGTTCCGCCATCAATCGACATACCTACAATACGTCCCGGTTCTGCCATCTCAAAGAAAGAAACTTCTTCTCCCGGACTCAGTGTAAATACCTTTTCTTCCGTCTGTACACCAGCTGATTTTCCAAAGGTATAATTCGTTACAGCAGGAGACAAGTCAGCCCATATTCTATTCACCTCAGCCAACAAATCCTTATCCTGCTGTGAGAATTCACCGGTATAGGTTTCCACCTTCTTTTCCGGCAAGTTACGGTATTGTATCTGAATGAATTCCAATTTAGGTCCATCGAAAACAATTTTGCAGGACTTTTTGTACGTAATGGGCAGATAACAATAAAAACCACCAATTTCATTACCACAAACGGGCTTTGTAAACGGATAAACCTTACCGGAAAACAAATCCGAGAACTTTATTTTCAGACCGGGCTCTTTCTGTCCATCAAAATAGAAATAGAGCATATTGTCCGTCGGTGTAGGAGTCCAGATTCGGTTGATGACTCCGGGGCCTTCCATCTCAGCAATCACCAACTTATCACCTTCCTTACGAAGGAAAGAATAAGTACCCGCAAAACCATCATCATTGCCTCCGGTACGGTCGTAACTCGAGAACTGCTCCACATAAGAGCCAGTGCGATACTCCGGCAATTTATCCACTCTTTTCAATAACTCCAGCTCATCCGTCCATCTGTATGGATTCTGAGCCACGGCATACGAGCCTGCCAATAGAATGGCAGACAAGAAAACAGAAACTTCTTTCAAATTAATTTTCATAAACTATTTTACTATATGTTTTTTAAAAAGGCAAGGAGAGAATGCCTGTTTAAACGGTATCTCTCCTCACTGACAGTATTATTTCAATAGAAAGGATTATGGTCTATAAAACCACATCAATTCTACTCTTCTGAAAGTACCATGGTATTTACGCCAAAGAATTTGGCCCATTGTACATTGTTCGGGCCCGGTTTCATTTCGATATAAACAACACCTTCGTCATTAGGCTCAATACCCTTAATCTCTACCGTTCTATCGAAATTATCGTCATTAACCAAATAAGCAACGCCATCGTTCTTTCCGATTACATGGAACTCGGTTTCAGTTCCACGGTCATTGATGTGACCATAGAAACTGAACGTATATTTTGTTCCTTGAGAGAGACCTGTCACCTTAAATCCACTGAGCGGAATAGCAATACCGTCGCTGAAAAACATATCCTCAGAAGCTGTTTTTGGAAGACCCAAATTATTATTCAAACCGCGAGCCAATTCTCCGGAAAACGGTTTGTCCACCTCGATGCCGAAAGTAGTAGGACGACCTCTATGGTCGAGCATATTTACCAATCCGGGGTCTCTGGGATTCCTATAGTTGTTAAACGGAGCCGGAGAATCAATGACACCAAAGTCAATGTAACACGTCTTAGGAGTCTTGGTAACAGTCAAGTCGCTAAAGTAGCACAACTTGCCATCAGCCGTTTCTACCTTGATGACCGTTTTTCCAACAGCAACAGGTGTAATTACAGCTGCATTATTTTCCACACCTTCAATGGTAGCCACATCGGAGTTGAGGACACTCCACTTCAACTGATAGGAATCGCCTGCCAGGTCATCAACAGAAGCGGTAACTGTGGCAGTTTCGTCAATCTCCAAATAAACCGATGATTGGTCAATACGTACAAACTTACGATTGGACAAGTCCACACTGTTATCATCCGAACAGGATGTCAATGCAGCAAATGCCAATGTCATCGCACTAAAAATGAATTTTATTGATTTCATACTTGTTCTCTAATTATTTATTAATATCCGGGAGCTTGTCTCAAATTGGGGTTGATGTCCATCTGAGCCTGCGGAACGGGCCATAAATACATTCTTTTGTTGAAGGTACGGCTCTTGTAGTAAGTTCTCTTATAAAAAGCCTTCGGATTGTTCACATCATCGCTCTTCTCAGAACCGTCATGATTCATACCATAAAGCTTGCCGCCCAGGTATTTGTCGGCAATCTTCCAACGACGGAGGTCATGGAAACGGATACCTTCACAATTGAACTCTACCCGACGTTCTTGCTGAATGGCGGCACGCATTTCTTCCTTACTCAGCCCTTCCTTCAAAGCGGGAATTCCGGCACGTTCACGAATCAAGTTCACATACTTATATACATCGGGAGTGGGAGCTGGCGAAGACTCGTTCAATGCTTCCGCATAGCCCAAATACGCTTCAGCCATTCTGTATAAGATACCCGGCTGATATACATACTTTCCATCTCTGGGAAGTACATCCAAAGAGATTCGCTTACGGACATTATAACCGTTCTGCGGAGAGTCGAAAGTCATATCCGTATCACGGCCTCCTTGAAGGAAGTTCACACGACGGTTATCAACTCCCAGCCATGCGCCATTATAGATGACGGAAACATAGAAGCGAGGCTCCCGGTTGCAATACATGTTGTAGGTACCTTCTTCTGTTACCGGGCTTACACCGGTTTCTTTATTGGCAAGGTTCGAAGGTCCACCGCCCGGCCACTTCGTGGTTCTATACTCTGTATTGGTAGAGAATCCGTTTTCCACATACCCCGATTCCGGGTTGATAATGGGCGAACCATCCTCGTTATATCCCAATATAGGCATTTCACCGTTCTTCATATAAAAAGCGTCCACCAGTTCCTGAGTAACACCCATAGCGGCATTTCCACCGATACCTTTCGGCAGATGATGAGCCTGCCAGTAGTTCAGGTCCACATTTTCGGGGCGTCCGAAAAGAATCTCCTTGTTGCCTTCTGAGAAGCGTTTCAACGACATGTTGTAGTAAGACATGAAGGGGTCGATACTTCCATCCACATTATACTCATAGTACAGCTTATGTCCGGCCGCTTCGGCTGCCTTTATCAAGTCGAGATGAGCTTTGGCAGCCTTTTCCCATCTTTCCGGCTTGGCTTCGGCATCAAAGAGGAATTCTCCTTCCGAATTCTTCCAGTCCTTGAGATCCGGATTGCCGTTGAACAATGGACTTGCGGCAAATAACAGTGTTTTGGCACGTATTGCCAAAGCCATGATAGAGGTAGCCCTGCCCCAATCGGTATTATTGGGATAGACAGCGGGCAAATGCTCTGACACTTCCAGCAGCTCTTTGTCAATCCAATCTACCACTTCGGCATAGGGTCTTTGGGGAGTCATCATCTCCGATTCGGGCGCATCGACGGAAACAAGCACACCGGGAGTAAACGGTATGGCACCATACAACTCAATCATCAAAGAGTAATAGTAGGCTATCAGGAAACGGACTTCGTACTTCATCTGGTTGACATAAGATTCCTTCAGGTCTTTTTCCGGAAGTACTTTTGCCTCTTGCAAGAAGATAAGGCCGGAACGTATGCGCTTGTGTAATTCTACCCAATAATAGGGGTCCCATGTTGAGATAGGACTCCAGTTTCCGGTGGTGTAGGCATACACATTGCTCCATCCATACGGCGACCAATCTTGGGGAATAGTGATATCATCGCCCATAATGTTATAACCTTGTGCCTTGAAATACCCCCACATGGGGCTGGGAATGGATGAATAAACACCTGCCAACCAGTCCTCAGTCCTTATCTTGTCCGTGAAAATCATCTCCATGGTAAGCTGGTCGTCGGGAGCCTTGTCCAAGAAATCGTTGCAACTCGTTGTCAATGCCAGGGTGCACGACAATAAGACAGCTTTTGCTATAGATTTATATTTTTTCATTTTCTTCGTATCTTAATTAATTGTTGAAATTGATGCTAAAACCCACTGATACAGATTTCATCTGTGGGTATCTCAATCCATCGGTAGTTTCCAGTTCGGGGTCCCAAAGCTTGAAGTTGGAGAACGTCAGCAGATTGGTTCCTCTTGCAAACAAACGGCAGCCGCGGATGCCAATTTTGGTAGTCCAACGTTGCGGAAGGGTATATCCAAGTTCCAGATTCTTCAAGCGCAGGAAACTCATGTCACGCAACCACCATGTGGAAGCTTGTTCATTGTTTGCCACAGCCTTGTCTCCCATACGGGGCCAGAATACATCTTGCCTCGGATTTTCAGGTGTCCAACGGTCGTCAATGTTCGAATAGATGTTACCAGCACCTAAGGAAGAACCCGGCAACCAGGTCTCTCCGCCCAAGAGTTGGTAGGTTTTACCTGTTCCTTGGAAGAATACTCCCAAATCGAACGACTTATAGCTTACTGTAGCTCCAAAACCATAGACAATCTCGGGAATACGTGTACCACCAATGGCTGTTTTATCTACTGCGGTCACTTCACCATCCCCGTTCAAATCTTTGTATTTAATGTCACCGGGACGTAGGTTACTCATATCACTGAACTTCTGTGCCGGAATTCCTTCCTTAAGCATACCGTTTTCATCGAAATCATCTTCCGTAAAGAGCCTTTCCGCTATCAAGCCAAACAATTGCCCTATAGGCTTACCGGTTTGCGAACGGTATGTACCCAAGATGGCGGCAGGTTCGTCTATTTCCACAACCTTATTGTGTGCGTAGGTATAGTTTGCCATAGCGGAAATGGCCCAATCGCTATTGAACTTGTGGTTGACATTCAAAGACACATCAAATCCCTGATTATCGACCTTGCCATAATTGGCCCAAACAGGGCGGTTGAATCCGGCAGAACCAGGCACATTCTTACGCTGCATGAAGATGTCATCGCGCTTTTCCTTGAACACATCCACTACGAGGTTCACGCTACCATTCCATAGACCTAAGTCGATACCGGCATTCATCTTGGTCACGGTTTCCCATGTCAAGTTGTTCACACCGATTTCGCCTTCCGAACGTCCAAGGCGATAGATTTCCGCATCTGTACCCCATCTGTACGAACCGGTATTGACAATGGTAGAAATATAGGCGAAACGTCTGTTACCACCAATGTTACTGTTACCGGCCTTACCCCAAGTAGCTCTCAGCTTCAAGTTGGAGATGACATCGGAAACCGGCTCCATGAATTTCTCGGAAGATACAATCCATCCCAACGCCACGGCGGGGAAGAAGCCGAAGCGCTTGCCTTTGGCAAAGTTCTCGGAGCCGTTGTAACCGAAGTTCAGCTCGGCAACATAGCGGCTGTCGTAAGTATAAGAGAATCTTCCGGCTATGCCTTGGGTACGATAGGGAAGCGCATCACCATTGTCATACTCCTTCTGGTTGTAGAGGAACATGGCGTTCACATCGTGCACTTTGCCGAAAATGCGGTTGTACGAGAACATTCCTTCCAGATAGATGGACTGGTCGCCCCATTCAGCTCCTTTTGCATAGCCCAGGAACTCTTGTCCGGTGGTCTGCACATCAGTGATGATGTTGCCCTCTGCATCGCGTGCGGTGGCGGGATTGTAGTAATAGGGGTTCTTGGAACGTGTTACGGAAGTTGCCGAGAACTTGTCGAAAGAGAAGGTTCCTTTGAACTTCAATCCCGGTGTAACGAACTTCAAATCTTGTTCCAACGATACTAAGGATTCAATCTTATTATGATTTAGTTTTTCGTATCCACGCTGCGTGGCCCACGCCCAAGGGTTCTCCTTGTACATCACACGTGGAATGCGCCCATCGGCATAGATAGCCGGATGCACGTAGGGAGGTACACGCATGGCTTGATAGAAAATGCCCTGGTTGGTTTCCGTGTCTCCCGGAGGAGCGTTACGAGTTTGCAGGAATACGCCCACATTGGCGCGGAACAAAGTGGTGGGAGTCACATTCACATCTACATTGGAACGCACCGTATATCGGCTCACCTTCAGGGAAGAGTCCCACTCCTGGTTTTTGTCGCGTTCAATGATACCGTTCTCATTGTAATATCCTGCCACCAACGCATAACGAAGAATGTCCGTACCACCGTTGACACTAACGTTCGCCTTTGTGTTGTCTGCATGGTCTTTGGAGATAACATCCCACCAATTCACATCGGGATAGAGTTCCGGGTCGGTCTGGTTCTTGTAGTTCAGCAGGGTGGCTTCGCTTACAAACGGGTTTCTACCCTGCTCGGCATACATTTCGTTAATCAGTTCCAGATACTTCACACTGCCGATGTAGTCGGGTATCTTGATGGGTTGCGTAAAGGAGTGTTCGAAGCGGACGTTCACCTGCGGCTTTCCAATCTTGCCGCGCTTGGTCTCAATCATCACTACACCATTGGCACCGCGCACACCGTAGACGGCACTGGCGGCAGCATCCTTCAACACGGAAAAGGAGGCGATTTCTTCAGGGTCGATGTCGTGGAGCGAACGCTCGACGCCGTCCACCAATACCAGCGGATTGGTATTGCCAGTAAAGCTACTGATACCACGAATCCAGAAGTCGGAGTTATTGAACCAAGGGTCACCGCTACGCTGAACCGCAATCACACCGGGAACCATACCCGCCAAGTTGTTACTAAGCGAACGGCTGGGAGCCGCGGCAAGTTTGGCCGGCTCTATATTGGTAATGGAGCCGACCACAGAAGCTTTCTTCTGCGTTCCGAAGCCCACTACCACCACTTCGTCAAGGGCTGCCACATCTTCTTCCAAAGCTACATCAAGCACTCCTTTGGAGCCTACCGCTACCACTTTATCCTTAAAGCCAATATAAGAGAATTTTAATGACGGCTTATTACCTTTCAACGTAATCGTATACGTACCGTTGATGTCCGTCACCACACCATTAGAAGGGTCTGCCGCCTCCGTCACATTCACACCGATGAGTAACTCACCTTGTGCATCCATCACACGTCCGGTCACCTTCTTAGGCGACTGGGCAAATGCCGAGATACTGATGCACAACAGTAGCATCAGCATCCAGCCCGCAAATTGCTTTTTGGGAATATTCTTCATTTCGTACCTTTATTAATGATTTATTGAATTTGCTGCTCCGTAGAACTATTTTTCCATAGTCGTGCCAATATAGTGGCACAGTTTTGCCAATATAGAGACACAGTTTTGCCAATATAATGGCAAAACCCCGGATATAAATATCAGCCTATGAACGTATAAAAAAAGAGCGTTACAAAAGTTTACTCGTTGCCCCACAGAGTGGCTTTGTTACCCTTGGACTTACGCCAGGCATCCCGCCAACGATGTATATCAACATGGTTGATGAAAGGTTTCGGAGCACGCTGTGCCTTTGTAGGAGCTTCGGGAAGAGCCACAGCCGAATCTTGGTACCAATAAGCCACGGTAGACAAATCCAACGTCAAGTTGTTGTTGGAGCCATGTTCGATGGTTCCCTTCAGGCTCTTTTCAAAGAAAATGGGATCTTCAATGAAGAATCGGTAAACGTGGGTACGACCCAGCCAGCCTATATCATTGTTCACACGGGGATAACCGAAGTAAGGATGCGAGAAGGCTTCTTTAGGACACCAGGCCGTATTGAAGAAGTCTTCCGTACCTGTACCTATCAGCGAGGGAACCTTTTCTCCATCAATGAACCACATGTCGTCACCTTCGCCATACCACATGGGAGTGGGACAATGCACATAGTAATTGATACCTACAAAGTGTCCCTTGCCTTGGGTTTCCATGAACACATAGTTGCGTTCGCCGGTGGTGTTCGGCTTCTGGGCACCGGTAACTCCCCACTCCGTCTCGCCTTCGGGAAGTGCTTCAGTCAGGTTGTGGTTATACCAGGCATGAAAGCGGCCCATGTCCTTGGGAAGCTTCGCCATCTCCAGATAATCCACGTAGAAGTAGAAAGCATCTATGTTGCGGTCGCTCTGGTTCTCAATTTCAATGCGTGCGCCCTTCTCGAAAGGCATAGCGAAATAGCACGACAGACCGGTACCGTTTTCAGGACCGGCCGAAAGAGGCAAGGATGCGTAGTTGTATCTCTCATCCCAGCCTTGTCCGAAGAAAGGGCCGATGGGAGACTCTACCGAAGGATAATCGTTGCCGTCCCAATACATGCGAATGATAATGTCGTTTCTGCTCAAAGTGGGAGGTGGAGGCGCAATCGTCACCCAAATGTGGTTGATGACTCCCGTTCCCTTGATGTCTGCAATGATGCGTTTCTCACCTGGTTTGAAGGGCTCCAAGTGATCTCTGTTACCTCCGGTAGGATCTGTACTGGAGATTCTTTTGTTTTTTACACCCGACTTCAACTTTGCCAAGTCAAACATTTCGTTCGTCATGTTCGACTGTGCAAAAACAGTAGGAAAGTACAATCCCAGAACAAGGGAGAGTAACAAACTGAATTTTGTAATTCTTCTCATAAATTTTTGTTTACATTGATTAATTAGATGATTAATATTCCAATAAATATGGTTTCTCATTGAATGTTTTCCACAGCAATTCTCCAAACAATGTATTGGCCCATGCAAACCAGCTCCTTGTGAATTTCTTGGGGTCATCCTTGTGGAATGACTCGTGCATGAACCCGGTACCGGCATGCGTTTTCTGGAGCATCTGGATACATTGCTGTAACTCTTTATCGTCTTGAGCAGTCAGGGCTTTCATTATCAGGCTCATCGGCCATATCATGTCCGTACCAATATGATGTCCTCCTATCCCTTCAAAATAAGAACCTTTAAAGAAATAAGGATTGTATTCCGACCACACGAATCTTCTGGTATTGGCATAAATTGCATCATCACTATCAACACCACCCAGATAGGGTAACGCCAGCAGATTAGGGACGTTGGCATCATCACTAAGATAAGCCGATCCAAAGCCATCTATTTCAAAAGCATAGATTTTACCGAACTTCGGATGATTCACCACGGCATAAGTCTGCAAAGCATTATAAACTTCTTTACTCAACGCCAACAGTTCATCAGCCAGTACATTGTCTTTGGTTATCTTTTGAACCATTTCGGAAGCCTGCCTCAAACTGGCCACCGCAAAGAAATTGGACGGGACGAGAAAAGGAAAGATAGTGGCATCATCACTAGGCCTGAAAGTAGAACAAATCAATCCGACCGGATTTACTTTATAGCCCACTCCACCCATAGGAACAGCATCTATAGCCCATTCCGAAGTTCTGCGAAAGCTATAAGGCCCGTTACCATCTTTTCTCTGCTGTTCCTTGCAGACTCTTAAAACGGTTTCTATCGCCTTCTTCCATTGCGCATCGAAAGGAGAAGCATCATTTGTCTTTTTCCAGTATCCATATGCCAGGCGAATGGGATAGCAAAGCGAATCCAACTCGTATTTACGCTCATGAATACCCGGTTTCATCTCCGTATGGTCGCTGTTCCATCTTGTATACTTCGTATCATCATCATAAAAGGCATTGGCATACGGATCCTTCAATATAAAGGAGGTCTGCTTATTGATAACGCCAATTATCAGTCTTTGCAGGTTCTTATCTTCAGACATGAAATCCAAATACGGATATACTTGGGCAGAACTATCCCTTAACCACATGGCATCAATATCACCGGTAATCACATATGTATCCGGTCGGCCATCCTTTTCTGAATAAAAAACGGTTGTGTCCAACGTATTCGGAAAACAATTCCCAAACAGCCAGACCAGTTCTTCATTCTTGACCTTCTGTTTAAAAGTAGCAATGGCCTTTTCAATGGCAGGACTTTTGAAGTTCCTTTCCGATATAGGCTTCCTTACTGTTGGAAACGACGAAAAAGAGGTAGCTGTCGAAGCTACGCCTGAATTCGCAAACATCAAGTTTTTATTCAGCGCATATCCTGCCCCCAAAAGGCCCACTCTCTTTATAAAATTTCTTCTGTTCATGTTATAAATCCATTGACTAAAAATATTATCCTGGAACAATCTTCTTATCCTAACAAACTAACAACTGATTGAAATACAATTTCAACTGATAAACATCACCCTTATAACCTTCTGATATGTAATAGCGCTCCTCCATCCTTTGCCAGATTCAGTTCAATGATATCCTTCCTTGTAACTTTCCGTACCTGTCTGTCCAGATTGTTTGGATTCCGGTCCACATCCTCCGCATCGGTATAGATCGTTGCCTGGTAGTCCCCCTCACTAAGGAAGTCCAATTCCAATTTCAGATCCCTTTCCGTACCGTTGTTCAGCGAGCCTACCCACCAGTCCGAACCGCTCCTGCGGGCCACCGTGACATGCTCATTCATCCTTGCCAGCGGAACTCTTATCTCATCCCACGTTCCCGGCACGGTACGGAGCACCTCGAACCCCGGTTGACCTTCATAAGCCTTTGGCGTATCGCACAACGAGGTAAGATGGTTTTCCAAAACCACATACATGGCCAACATATGGCAGCGCGTGCTCATTACATGAGGATTTACATACTGTATCTTGAACTCCGAGCGCGGCAGTGCCCTGAACCCTCCCAGGTGATAGTCCGTCGCTCCCGCCAGCATCCTGGTGAAGGGTATCGCAATGTCATGGTCCGCATTCACCAGCGTGTCCCATTTGCATACTTCATAGTTGAGTGTCCCCTCCCGTGTGAATTCATTCGGATACGTCCTTACCAGTCCGGAAGGCTTGCTCGACCCATGGAACTGTATGAAGAGCCTGTGTCTTGCCGCACATTCCAGTATCTCTTCTTGGATGCGTATCATCTCTTGGTCATTACGGTCCATGAAGTCCACCATGAGTCCTTTTACTCCCCATCCCTCATAGAGCGCAAAGGCTTCTTCGAGTTTGTCGTACAACGGTCTCCAGTGTACCCACAGATGTATGCCAACCCCCTTGCTCCTTGCATATTCCACAATTCTCGGCATGTTCAGGCACGGTATCGGTTTTGTAACGTCCGCATTGGGTCCCGCCCATCCGAAATTGAAGTTGTCATCATAGTACCAAGGAGTCTCCGCATATCCGTAGATTCCATGTGCATCCAAGCCATTGCGTGCTGCAAAATCGATGTAGTACTTGTTTGTATCGAAGTTGTTTCCCGGAGAGAACGTGCTGTCCGGCACGACATTCCCGTTCCACCATGTGAACGTGGTCCTGCAAGGCTTAATCCATGAAGTGTCTTCAATCCTGCAGGGCTCGTTCAGGCTTGTTAGTATATTCGTCTCCAGCAATCCTCCCACCCGGTCTGCAACGGAGATTACGCGCCACGGGGTACGGTGCGGGAAACTGTCTGTCTCGACCTTTATCTTCTCTTGCCCCAGTTTTGGCGAGAGCTTTCCCACCAGTCCACCCTTCTCCTTCACCAGGTACATTCCCGCATAGTCCCTTATGGCCGCTTCAGTTATAACCACTGCCACCCCGTTGTCGAACTCGAATGTCGCCGGCATCTCTATCAGCCTTTTCCTTGCCACCTTGTCATATCTTACATGACTGTATACCCCTTCGTGTGTATTCACATACCCGGGCAGGTACATGAGCAACGCCATCGGGTTTCCTTGCAAGTTGAACTGTGTCCTTTCATCATACATCACGTATGAATCCCATGCTTTCTGTTCCGGAAATTCATATCTGAATGCTATCCCGTCATCGAATGCCCTTACAACCAGGTTTATCAGACGGCCGGAATCTGACCGTTCCTGCATGGGAACGGTCATTTCATTGCAACGGCTACGTACACTACTTGTCTTGCCGACAATGAGCTTGTATGTCTCATCAATCTTTTTACGCTGCACCTTTCCTGCTTTAAGATTCCTTCCGAACTCTCCGCTATCAAAGCTGAAACCAAGCAAAGAATTTGCTATAAGAGACTGCTTCCTATAGTCGATGTCATATGAAACACTCTCCGGCGTTACTTTCAGAGAAAATCTAAGTTTTCCGTCAGGAGACGATACAGACATTCTCTGCTGTGCAGAAACAGCTATAAAACAAAATAGTGCAACACACAAAACAAGAAGTTTCTTCTTCTCTGTCATCTTAATCTGTCTTTGATTGTACATCCCTATCCTAATTGACCTCAATCCACAATCTTGCCTGAAACATTATAGCGTTTCACATCAATGTTGCCATAAACCACGTTCAACACAGGCTTTCCTGCTTTCCATTCAATAGTTCCGAAACCGGTATCAGTACTGATGAAACTTTTGAAATCACCAATCTTAGAATTGATGTACATGGTTTTGTCAACAGCATCATACCGCACTCCTGTAAGCCCCTGCAACATTCCATAGCTTGCCATGGCACGTGCATACCAATGCCCGCACTCTATCTCATTGAATGGGTTTCTTACTCTTCCATCATATCTCTCACGGCATTCACGGACAATATCCAAGCCCTTTTCCACCTCACCTTTCATCATCAAATGACTGGCAACCTGATATTCGATACCGGTCCAGACTTCATTGCTGTATACAAAAGGCAGTGACAGCATACCACCCTTCGGCCATGTGCAAAGCAATAATCCGCCATCCTTACCACAAGCATACACCGGTCTTTGAGGATTGAAATGGTCTATCAAGTCATGTTTCAGATTGTATTTGTGTACGGCCACCAGATGGCTCCTGACCTTTTCATTGTCCAGCACTTCATCCAGTCCGCATACGGAAGCCATCCACATCCCTAAAATTCCATCGGACAGACAACCGGTACCGTATTGGTATTTTGGCCCTTCTTCCTTCAGCAATTTCAGGGCCTCTTCGGAATAACTTCCCCCGAAAGACATTACATCAACCGGATTGGGAGCCTGAAGCCCTTCCCACTGAATTTTCTGTATGAAATATTCTCCATCGAAGAGTGCAGTTTCCATGTATTTCTTGCCTTTTGACAGCAGGGCCGTATATTCCTTAACGGGTTGCTTCAGCTCCTTGCCCATCTCTATAAACGCAGTCAAAGCTCCCAAATAGAAACTTGTACACATGCCGTCCGGTCCCCAGAACTCGATGTCATAAGTATTGTGGTGCGGCTCTTCAAGATAGCCCTTATGCAAGGGGTCCCATGTACGGATGCAATAGTCAAGACTCTTTTTCACTGCCGGGAAAAGGTCTTTCATCCACTGTGTATCCCCGCTGATACGCCATTCACGGTAAACTTTCATAATCCCGCCCAACTGTCCGTCGGCAGCAGCATGGAAGTTGTGAGGCGGTGCCGAAATAGGCAAGTTGACTCTAAAATTCTGGTGTCCTTCCGTATTCTGGCTTACCCTGAATTCCGTTTCACGCAAGGTTCTTTCCAAAGACGGGAACAAATGGGGCAAAGCCTGTGCATAGTTCCACACATGCGTACAACTTCCGTGACAAGAGCCAAAAGAATCCTGACATCCTTCCCAAGCCCAAAATCTTCCATCCCATTGACGTAATACCGTAGGAGATTTCAATATAGTTAAATTAGCAGCAACAGCCTCCAATACTTCTGCCGGCAAAGAGGAACTATAGAATGCATCACTGAACAGCCGGCTGTTCTTTTCCAGCATCGCCTGGTTTGCATCCCAATAGCCGATAACCTCATTCAAACTCTTGAAGCGCTCCGAGTACCAAGGTCTGTAGGTAGCTTCGACATCTCCTTCATCTGCCAGGAATTGTTTTTCTTCTTCAGAAGAATCCACAACCTGCCAGTCTCCCCAACTGTTACTTTCAAAATCGGCAAGTAAGGTGGATGTAGAAGACAAGTTGTAAATATCTTCATTCCTATTGTCTGTCAACACAAACTGGTCGGCCAGAATATGTCCCCACGGGTAAACATCCAAATCAATGACTTTCACAAAAGCCTTCTTTCCTTGATAAGGTTTCAAATCCCATACGGTTTCACTCAGAGTCTCCGTCTGATTTCCGACCGCCGTCTCTACAATCTTTCCGTCTACTACAAGATTTACAGAAGTACGGTCAGCCTGACTGCCTCCACCTACCAGAAACTTCAGATATCTTTTCCCAATATTGAACTCAGGAGACTGAATAATACCCGTCAGTCCATCTCCACCCTTATCGAACGAGTTCAGCAACTGCTTGCCGACAAAGCCGCTCACAGGTTGCTGACCGGAAGCCGTTCCCTTGCAGGGCATTCCCGTAAATGCCTGTCCTACCTTTCTGGCACCACCGATAGAAAGGTTTGAATCGGGCAGATACCAGCAGAAGTTTACCCTGACTGTTTTCGTCTCTCCCGGCTGCAACGCTAACGGAACATAAACAGACGCTCCCGGAGCAGCACCTTTAACCGGTTGCTTATCAGCGATCCGCCCATAGCGAATATTATCCCAAACCACAGTCTGCGGATCGAACCAGGCACCACGGAACCAACAATGGTCTACGACAGCAGCATCATTGTCCACATAAATGGCCAGTCCGCTGTTGTTCTGATCGGATTCTAAAACAAACCCGTTCTTTACTCCTTGAATAGTACCCTGACCATCAATGAAATTTTTGGTATTATAAGAAAATACCGTCTCGATAGCCTTACCGGAAGTATTTGTAAATTGATATTCCAGTACTCCAACCGGCAAACTGGAATTGTCCGCATCCGTCGGAATGAAAGGACTCCAACCCGTAATCTTTGCAGCCAAAGGCATATCCTTGTCTTTCAAATCTACAGTTGCAAAAGGGAAACGTGCCTGGAATACCGCCTCTTCAAAACGTGGAAGACCGTACGTCTTGTCTCCCCTACCTAAACCACTCTGTGCAGGACCAAATAACTTCCAAGTCGGAACCTGCCCTTCCAATACCTTTGCTCCGTTCTCAACCCCCTTTACATAAATCGCAGCAAAGGTATACGGCTCATTCATCACATCAGGATGGTGTCTGAGAGACACATGCGAAATGGCACCGGTTCCCTCCAAACAGAACATTCCGGCGCCGATTCCCCCTATAGGAAATGCAATCTTATCCAGATATTCCTTTTGATACTTACCGTTAAACTCCCGCCCTTCACTGTTCTGGGACATTGCTTTACCCGGAAACAGTATAGCCACATTAAATAGGGCCAATAAAGTTAAAGTTGATCTTACCATAGTTGAATTATTAATGTTAACGAATCATTATTCTATTTTTCCAAATTTATCAAGGATGCGGTTGTACGCTTCAGCCGCTGCTCCATTTCCCCAATCATAGATTGTAAACTCACCCATACCTTCACCTACCGGATTTGTACGGCCGCCATGCCCGTAATTTTCCATCATGAATCCATAATCCTCTGAAGCAAAGAACGGATGAACTTTTTCCCATTGCTGTTTGGTTTGAGGATTTTCAGTACAATACATCATTACAAAAGATGCCTTAAGTGCAGCATATCCCCGTTCTATATACTCTGGCTTACCAAGAAGTTTTCCATATTGAATGATGAGTTCGGAAAAAAGACTTTCGCGTGAATCATTCCATTCACCATCGGCATTCAACACACCAAAACCACCCAATACATTTACATACATGTATGGCGGCTGCCACGATGCTTGGGTCATCAGCAATTCATCAAGTGTACGCTGTCCATAATCAAGATATTCTTTATTTGAGGTAAGACGATAGCACTCCAGTAAGGCTTCAGCTGTCCAGAACATTGAAAAATTATTCTGTTTATGCATATTGTTCCGCAAAACTTTTTTACCTACCAAGTTATCCGAACCGTAACGAGAACAAGACCAATAGGTTTCAAAGTCTTCCCACTTCCCAACCGGGATAATTTCATGGATAACTGCATTCATAGCTCTAAATGCTGCCCGTTTATACTCTTCCTTATGTGTAAGCTCATACAGTTTAAGTAAAAAAGTAACTGATAAAGATGTTTCAGGAGAAGCATTCAAATGGTTCATCGGCTGCATTGTCTTTAAGTCAAGCCAGCCAGGGAAAAAACCATTTTCATACTGTATTCCAAGTAAAGCCATCGCATAATCTTCTGCATAAGCCAAAAGACGGGCATCTTTTTCTAATTCATCATACCACCGAAGCATCAACAATGCTGTCCAACTCATATCAAGAATATGATACGGAGATTCTTTCGGATTCCAGGTATAAGGGTTTCTGTTGGAATTTCCCCAATAATAGGTATTCCACCCCTTGCTCCGATTATACTTTTTACCATCAATCTCTACTTCATGCATTTCCGTACCGATAAGTCCATAGAAAAAACCATTCCTCTGCGGAAATGACAGAGCCAGTTCTTTTGTCAAATTTGCTTTTGCAAGAAGCTCCCTATTACCGGTTCTTCTTGCATATCGATATAATCCACTTGCAGAACGCAATGAACTGAACCATGCCTGATTCCAGATAGAACGAAATTCACGTTCATTAATCTCTCCCGGATAATTAGGACTTTGAGTAACATTCACAATAAATACGGGAGCACCCACTTTTTTCCCATCTAACTCAAATTGCTGCCACACATTTTCTGACCATGAATTAAAAGCCCAATTATAAGTATGTTTCACATACGTTTCTAGGTTTTCCTTCACCGGATTACCTTTCTCATATGCAGCATGCCCCCATCGACTCCACATAAATTCTAACGGCTTCTTAAAAGGATTCCGCAATACTTCCTTGCTATCAGAATACATCAAATAAAAGCCTATTTCAATATCTCCTTTTGGGTAAGTAGTTTCTTGATCACGCTCAAACAGAACGTGTTCGGATACATGGTTATTACACATTCCGAGAATAAGTGTATTAGAGGATGCGTCCATATCCATATACCATCGTACAGGAGTCCCCTTCTGCATAATATCCAAATCGGGAATAAGAATAAGAGTTTGATGATCGTCTGCTACAATAAGGGCAGGAGAACGGAATACATGTTGATCGATGACATTTCTATCAGTAGGAGTAAGATGTGGCGCCCAATGGAATGAAGGTAAAAAATCCGGCTTTACCGCTATACGCCAATCACCTTGTTGAACAGAGTTTTTAAGCGAAAAAGAAAGGTTTATGTACAAAGTGTTATTATCTATCATCTTCACATGGCTTTTTCCTCTCTCAATTCCTAATAAATCATACTGTATAGCATCAATAGCTTTACTAAAATTTTTCGGAAAAACATCCTTATTCAACTCAATTTTCTCTTGTACATCCCAATGCTCTTGAGCACAGATGCCTATGTTGGACATTATCATCCAAACAAAAGTTATAATAAATGTGCGTGTGTTCATGATATTATATTTATCAATATAATTAAAACTCTCCCATATCAGCCAATTCAGCCTTCATCAAAAAAACATTATAAGGCATCCACATTGACATCGTAAAATATAAATTATCACCAGTTACCGACAACGGATGAATGTAAGAACCATACAATTGGGCATACTCCCTACCATTAGCAAGCTCATAGGGTTCACTCCATGGGCCAGTTATGTCTTCTGCCGTACGCATAGTTATATTATATCTATCTGCATTGAAATAAGCAATTATCCATTTCTTATGTGTTTCATTATATATAAAAGAAAGTTCACCAACCTTATCTTCTATTAATACTGTTGCCTCATTTTCATTGCCTTTTATCCATTGATTAGTAGAAGCATTCCAATATTCATAAGCTGTCTTATTCTCAATATCTGTTTCATGAAATCGTGCTAATTTAGCATTGCTATCCCTCCCCGTTTGAGTACCTATCATATAAACATATCCATCTTTCTTAAAGTACCCTACCTGACCAAAAAAACTATAAGATGAGAAAGTTATATCTTTACATTTAGCCCATGTCAAACCATTATCAGCCGACTTATATATTCCCGAATAATTTGTAATCCATCCCGTCCAATTTCTCATATTAAAATAATGCACATAATCTATTCCATTAGCACGAATAGCAGCTGTTGGGATAGAAGTCCAATCACCATTACCTGACGAATCTTTTCCCCCATATACTATCTCGCGGGCATACCCTTTATCATCAGTAGCCATATTGCTGAATGACAATCCATCTTCTAAATTATTATCCTCCGAGAAAGCCAGCACATTACTACGCCAACTCCCTCCGTTAGGTCCAGGATTAGCTGGATTAGGCTTAAAGTCATACCCAAAAGTATCACCAAAGAAAATTCCATATTTTCCGGGCTGCATCTCCCAAATAATGCCAAGATCTGTTCCTCCTACATTCCATTTTGTCGCAGTATTATTAGGACTTGGAAAGTTTTCTCCATTTATTATACTCCCTGTAACACGAGCTATACGAGTAACATTACGAATAAAAAAACCCCAACGGTTATCCACATTCAAAGAGAGTTCTTTCGACATATTACCATCTTTGTAAAAGGCAGCCAATACTAGCCGAAAATTCTGTGGATCTGTTTTTTGGATGGTATAATTGAAAATATAATCAGACGTAAGTTCGCTTTGACTTATCTTAGCTGAATAGCTGTCACCTACACTCTTTCTAACCAGCAAATAATCTATGGCATCAATATCCTTAAAATTCAATGTTGTTGATACAATTTTTGTATCCTTATTTGGAATCAAATGAGTATCCAAAGGTATAATTTCATCAATAGGAATATAAGTTTCAGTTTCTTGTTCAGAAGTACAAGAAACAAATAAAAATATAAACGAAGAGAATGCTATAAATAATATGTTTTTCATGTCTATTGATTCATTTTTCAATTTATCGTAACCAGATAACCCATTCGCCTTATATCAAATATTAAAATAGAGAGTGAGCTGACTCAGAAAAATACCAGTAAAAGCCCACTCTCTATCATTAACTACAAAAATCCTTCTCGAAACTATTCGACATTAACTATTACACCCTCAGAAGTAACAGTAGATGTACGCCCTGTTTCTTGATTTTCCTCAGTAAAAGTACCTACCAATTTAACGATATAGCGATACTTCTTAGCAGGATCAATAGTGAAAGTATGAGAGGTTTCCTCATTTACCAAGGTTATTCTATCTCTATAAATATTATTTTCCACTATTTGAATCTGTACAGAAATAGGACGTCTGAAGTCTTCTGGAATTACTGAAGGAATACTCCAAGTCAATGTCACTGTAGTAGCATTATCTTGAATATACTGCACATTCTCAGGCGTAGGCATGAAATAATTCAAGCCCTTGTCATCAAGCACATCTCTGTCATAGCAGCTGGACAGTGATAACACTACCAACAACATTGTAAAAATGGTTACTATCTTTTTCATAATTTTCTTCTTAATAGTTAAACATTAATATCCCGGATTCTGCGTATAGTTACCCTTTGAATAATTCATTTGTGGTTGGGAAATCGGAAAGTACTCATCACGACCGGCAGTAAAACGAGCATCATTGAACCAATCGAAGCGAGTTCTTTCAATAGCAAAATATTCGTTCATTGTCTTTTCCAACAATCCCCAACGCTGCAAATCAAAGAAACGATGACCTTCGCAAGCAAATTCAAGACGATTTTCCCACATTAAGGCTTTCCATGCAAAGTCCTTAGTCCAATTACAGTTAATACCCGGCTGATAAGTAGCAATATGATAATTCATTGTATATGAACCGTCAGCTTGAGTCAAACGAACCAAACTATTGGCAGCACGAGTACGAATCTGGTTAATATATGGCAGGGCTTCCATTTCTCTATCCAATTGAATCAAAATCTCAGCTTTCCACAGCAACACGTCATCGTAACGAATCATCTTCTTATTCATAGAATTAAATTGCCATCCATCATAAGCAATACAACCACAATCAGGATGTGGCATATCTTTGATGGGTTTCAAGAAACTATAAGTAATCGGATCACGAGTAGCAGTTGAATGGAATAATAAATCAGGATCATACTTCCAAGGCTGTCCAGGAGCTACGATAGTATGGCTAAATCGGGGATCCCATGTATACTTATCAAAGTAAGGCTTAGCGCCAGAATTAACGATATCCAAATTATAAGAACCATCTGAATTTTTAATATATTGACCATAATCATCCTCATTATAATCCTCGAAACGAGGTAAACCGTTTTCATCTGTCTTAAACGCATTAGTCAACGTATAGCTAGCATGGTTAAAGTCACAACACTTAAATACAAAATTACCAGGTTGTGTTTCGGGCCACATCCATGGATGATTCAAACCTTCAGCGCGATTAAATCGACCTGCTGTATGAAAATTATTATCAAGAGCAAATTGTAATTCCCAAATGGATTCTTTAGTAGCATTATCATACTCTACCAAAAAGTTATTACCAAAATCAGATTCCAAACCTACACGACCACCTTCTTGATCAATAATTTTATCAATATAAGGCAAAGCTTCTGCAAGTAATTCCTTATTGATATTTATCACCTGATGACGGTCATCCTGTTCGTAAGCCATATTTAATATTGTCCTAGCAACCATAGCAGTAGCAGCATTACGGCTTACACGACCTTTATCCATCTGATCCAAAGGCAATAATTCCTCGGCCTTTTTAAAATCATCAAGAATACGTTGCCATAAGTAAAGATCATTCCCCTTATCCAATTCACGGTTAGGTACTGCTTCAAAAGCATCTGACATACCTACTACATTCTCATCAATATAGGGTACATATTTCCAAAGTTTTTTCAAACGATACAACGTAAATGAACGGATAAAGAGCATCTCACCCATAAAACTATTCTTATTAGGTAACTCTTCTTCCGTAAAATTTGCCATTCTTTGAATTGCTGTATTACATCTTTGGATAACTTGATAAGAATTATACCAAGTACCATCCAATGCACCGGTATTAGGATTTACATAAGTAAAAAGTGATATGTTACCAAAAGAACCTACAGCATCAGCAACACCACCACCACCTTTGTAGCAGTCATCCGAACGCATAGAACCACTCCACCAATACATATAAGGAGAGGAATCCAATGACCCCATCTCACACATACGGGCATAGGCTGCTGTGACAAAACCTTCTATATCGCTAGGTTTGTTAAGTATATTTTGGTCCAGAACTTGTTTAGGATTGATATCCAAATATGAATCACAACTGCTGACTCCCAATATAGAGCATAGAGCAATTGATAAAGTTATATATTTGCTTTTCATAATAATTTATTAATTAAGTTTAAAAAGAAACATTGATACCGAAATTGAAAGTAAATGGTGTCAGATAATGATAAGAAGGTCTTTCTGGATCGAAACTTGTATATTTGTCATCTCCCCAAAACTTCTTCAAAGTAAATACATTATATGCAGCAGCATACAAACGCAGATTACTCATATGCATTTTTTTGATAAGCTTAGTCGGAAATGTATAACCCAATTCAATATTTCTCAACTTAATGTATGAACCATCTTCTATGAACCAAGAAGAGAATCTTTGTTCTTGATTGGCAGTATTATTCGAGATAGCCGGAATATCAGAATTCGGATTGTCAGGTGACCAACCGCCCAACATACGAGTTGCATGATTTTTCCATGCAGGATTGGTGAAAAGCCAAATATCACTCTCTTTCTTCCAGTCGCTATTTACATCATTACCGAACATACCCTCAAAAAACAAGTTCAAATCAAAACCCTTATAAGCGAAATCAAAATTAAGACCTCCAAAGAAATCCGGGTCATAGCAACCTATCCAAGTTCTATCATATGTTTCATTGATTACACCATCACCATCTAAGTCCTTGTAGCGAATACGTCCAACTGCTTTACCTGGCTGGTCTGCATGAGCATCAACTTCCTCTTGAGTTTTGAAAATACCATCAGCTACCAAACCATAAGCAGAATTTGGAGAACGTCCTAAAATCAAATCGTGTACACCATCACCAGCATACTTATTGATTACATTGGAAGGAAGGTCAGTCAATTCAGTTTTGTATGTACCAATATTGGCACTAACAGCCCACTGGAATTCACTGGAGGGGTCACTCTTGAAAGATACTGTAAATTCTACACCTTGGTTATTCATACTAGCACCATTAACCCAAGGTTCACCACCTTCACCCATTGCTGCGATATATGGAGTCTGGACCAAGATATCATTTGTTTTCTTATAGTAATAGTCAAAAGAACCAGTCAAACGTTGATTGAAAAATCCAAAGTCAACGCCGAAGTCTGTTTGTTTGGTTGTTTCCCATTTCAAATCAGGGTTACCAATCCAAGTTCTTCTATAGCCAGACTGCAAAGCGCCGGTTGCTTGTCCCTTAATAGGATATGCAGTATCAAAATAATTAGTAGTAAATGGAGTAGTTGTGTAACCACGAGGTAATCCTTGTACACTACCATTCGTACCCCAACTGAAACGAATTTTCAGATCAGACAACCAGTCCGCATCTTCCATAAAAGCTTCATCCTTAATTCTCCAACCAGCAGAAAATGCAGGAAATACACCATAACGATTATTGACACCAAACAAAGAAGAACCATCACGACGTACAGTTGCAGACAACAAATATTTACCAGCATATGAATAATTGGCCTTAGCAAAAAGAGAGAAATAAGTATATTCATCAGCAGAACTACTTACATCAATTTCATCACCGGTAGCAACACTAAGACCGGCAAAATCACGATCTTCCAAATAAAGTCCTTCTCTACTTGCATAAAAACCTTCTTGTACATAACGGGTAAACTCACTACCAAATACAGCATCAATATGGTGTTTTCCAAAACTTTTATTATAGGACAAAGTATTAGTCCATACATAATTTAACGGATGGGACTGGTTATTTCTTACATAATTTTTATCATTGCCTCTAAAACCAGTCTCTACATAAGCCCCATCTACTGTTCTACTATAAGAGTTACCATAATTTATACCAAACTGAGTTCTAGCAGATATACCATTCCAAATATTCAGGTCTGCAAAAACATTACCAATAATTTTCACATAATTATTGATATTATCTTTACCCATAGTCATTTTACGTACCGGATTATCAAAATCATCAAGTCCTGCAGGTCCTGCCCAGTTACCATTTACATCATAAACAGGAACCATAGGTGGCATAATCATAGCCAAAAAGGTTTCCCATTGACTTTTATACTGCAAATAAGAAATAGCTAAATTTTCTCCTACTTTCAAACGATCTTTAATCAAACTATATTCCGTGTTAGCACGTACAGAATATTGTTTGAAAAAAGAATGAATTTGTGTACCTTGGTTGTTAGTATACCCTAATGAAAACAAACTTTTAGCTTTATCCGAACCATTAGAAATAGTCAACTGATGATTTGTAGAAACTGCTGTACGGAAAATCTCATCCATCCAATTTGTATCAGTTGCTTTTACCAATTGATTATTATCCAAATATTCTTTCATTTTCATATTATCCAATACCAGCATTCCATTATCACCTCTATGATACTCATACTCAAAGCCATTGGGTAATAATAGGCCTGAACCATAAGCCCACTCATCATAAGCAGCAGCGCGGAAGGCAGCAGTACCCCATTCTGTGGCGTTCATCATTTCCGGTCTATTTATTATAGAACTTACAGAAACACTACCATTATAGTCAATGGTAGTCTTACCAGCTTTACCTTTTTTAGTTTGGACTAAAATCACACCACCAGAAGCACGTGCACCATAAATTGAGGCAGAAGCAGCATCTTTCAATACCTGAATAGATTCAATATCTCCTGAATTTATGTCACGTAGATTCAGACCTTCAGCTGGCATACCATCCAATACAATTAATGGAGTAACAGCTCCAGACAAAGAAGAAAGACCACGAATTTGAATGCCTATATCTTCTGCAGGATTACCGCCATTGTTGCTAATTTTCACACCGGCCATCTTACCCTGCATAGCTTTCATAACGTTAGCGGAAGTCTTCTTGATGTCTTTTGAATCCGCCAATGCAACCGATCCGGTTAAGTCAGCTTTTTTCTGAGTCATATAACCAGTGTATACAACGACTTCAGACAACATCGTAGCATCACTTTTCATAATAACATCCAAAGATTTCAAGCCTTTAACAGAATATTCTTCTGTTTTTTGACCAATATAAGAAAAGACTAACACAGCATTATCAGAAGGTATTCTTATCGAATATTTTCCCTCCACATCAGTAGTTGTACCTATAGTAGTTCCTTTAACGACAACATTTACCCCAATAAGAGGTTCATTAGTCCCTTCTTCCAGAACTGTTCCTTGTATTACTCTCGCTTGTTGAATCTCATTAGAAGTATCTACGCCATGCTCAGATACTTGAATAGATCCATTTGTCCCCGATGCAGCGGTTGCAAGGGGCAAATTATCCCCTGCATACACTGCAAATGATAGCATTGATGCCAATGCTATGAAACCATTCCTTTTAAAAGAAATCCTCATAATACTTTGATTTAATAGTTAATAAAAAAACAACGTAATTTTAAATATCGGGTATACCCAATTTTACCATCTTGGAATTTCCAAATCGTCCTTGCTCGGCAAAGCCGGGAATTTGGCATGCGGCTCGGCCTGGTACCAGAAAGTGGTCGACGAGATATCCGACTTCTGGTTGTTGTAGCGTCCGTCATGACGCCATCCCAAATCCTGTATCGTGACCTTCAGGTCCTTGTCGAAGCGTACCGGGTCAAGGATATGCCAGCGGTACAGCCCGAAAGCGGTCACCGCACGGTACAGCCCGTCGGGACGGATTACCTGGTGCATGCCGGCATAGGGGGTGGTGAACTCCTGGTACTGGCGCGTCTTCTGGTTCTCGAAATTGTACGAGCCGCAGAAGTAGTCCTCAGTCCCGGTCCCGCAGATAGTCGGGTATTCCTTGTCACCGTCCATGTAGAACTTGATTTCCCCTTCACCCCACCAGCAGTTGTCGTTTACACGCCATGCCAGGTAGGTACCCACGTACTGTCCCTTGCCCCTCACACCGTCAATCAGCGTGTGCAGCGACCCCTGGGTCGGGTTGGAGCGGCGGAACTGCGCGTGGAAGTAGGCCTCGTCCTCAGGAACTTCTGTCAAGGTGTAGTTGATTTGGTAGTACAGGCGCATCTCCTCGGCGGTGTTGATGTTCTCCAGCGTGATACGGGCTTTCTTGCGGAAAGGCATCTTCCAGTAGCAGTTGAAGGCGCTGCCCGGATTCACGCAAACGGCCAGTGAGGAGAGCTGTGCATATTCATTGTATGCGCTGCAGAAGAAGTCACCCACCGGACATTCGACGGAAGGCTCCTTCTCATCGTCCCAGTACATTCTCAGGACGGAGAAGCGCCAGTTCCCGGTCGGTGTCATCCAGATCTGCTGGATGGCTCCCGGACCCTCGATTTCCGCAATCGTGATTGTCTCTCCCGGTTTCACGATGATGAAGGGGTTTACCTTCCAACCCTTGCCCAGGTCCTTGGCCGCATGGTGGGCGTTGGCCACATTGCGCTGGTCCTTGTCCCTGACCGGATCGGCCATGCCGCCCTTGCCCTTCTCGCCTGTAAAGTTCTCAGGGCTGATGGAACGTGTCTTGGCATCGGACAGTCTTGACAGGTTACCCATGTTCATGTCCAGACCGTTGAACGGGTAGTTGCTTTGGGCGTAAACACCCACGGTGACCATGCATAAGGCCGCCAAAATTAATGATTTGATTCTCATGTTTTAAATAGATTAATGGTTTGTATACTTAGTTAATGGTTTCAGCAAGTTTTGCCAGTTCAAGATATTTCTTGTATAGTTTTTCGTAGATGAGGGCTCTTTTCTCATCCGGCCGGTATTCAGCCTCGATGTCCGACCCCATGTGCCTTGTCGCCTCATTGATATCCTTGTACACCCCTGCGGCAACTGCCGCGAACATTGCCGCTCCCAAGGCACAGGTCTGTTCCGAGCGGACCACACGGATGGGCATGTCCAGCACGTCCGCCAGCGTCTGCATCACGAAGGGCGCCTTCTTGCTGATACCTCCGATGGCATTGACCGAATCAATGCGCAGCCCCTGGCCCTTCATATGCTCCACAATACGGCGGGAACCGAAGGCGGTGGCTTCCACCAGCGCACGGAATATTTCCGGGGCGCTGGTACCCAGCGTGAGTCCCGCAACGGCACCCTTCACGTTCTGGTCCGCATCGGGGGTACGGCGGCCGTTCATCCAGTCCAGGGCGACAACACCGTCCTCGGAGGGTTCCATGTCCTGGGCCTCACGGGTGAGTTCCACCAGCATGCCGTCCAGAACTTTCTGCCTGGCCTCCCCTCCGGGGATATCTTTCAGTGTCCATGCCAGCATCTTCCTGAACCAGGCGTAGATGTCTCCGAAAGCCGACTGTCCGGCTTCGAAACCGATGAATCCCGGAAGCACCGAACCGTCCACCTGGCCGCAGATTCCCTTGATACAGCGTCTGCCTACCTCGTCTTTGCCGGCAACCATGATGTCGCAGGTGGATGTTCCCATGATACGTGTCAGTATCCCCGGGGCGACGGATGCGCCTACGGCTCCCATATGGGCGTCCAGCGCCCCCACAGCCACGGCGATTCCTTGGGGAAGTCCAAGCCTGTCTGCCCACTCGGGTGTCAGTTCCCCTGCCTTGGTGTCGCTGGTGTGGGTTTCTGTGAACAGATGGGGGAGCATTTCCTTCAAGGCCGGATTAAGTTCTTCGAGAACTTCGCCGGAAGGAAGACCCCAACTGGCATGCCACATTGCTTTATGTCCAGCAGCACAACGGCTACGAAAGATCTGTTCCGGAATAGTGTTACCAGTTACTAATCCGGTCATCCAATCACAATGTTCTACCCAAGCATAAGCAGCATCCTTTATAGCGACGTTTGTGTTGATAATATGTAAAACCTTTGACCATACCCATTCTGATGAATAAGTACCACCTTCATAAAGTAAACGCAGCAAGAAAAAGCAAGGTTGATGATAATACAGCAAGAATGCAGTCTATTAAGCAGTTAGGTGTTTAACTCATAATACTGCATAAGCTGAAAAAGGAGATCCGCTAAAAACAGCGAAAGACTTCAGTTCCCATATCGTTACTGATATAACGGGAATAAGAAACGGCACAACGGGTTCTATTTCAGTAATTTGCACAGTTTTTCATACCTGAGGACAACTCGCTTGATATTAACTTTGTAACGATCAAAAAAGTATGAAAACGAGTATGAGCAGATCGACTTTCAAAATCCTCTTCTACGTGAAGAAGGGCAGCGAGAGAGCCAACGGCTATCTCCCCCTGATGTGCCGTCTTACGGTGGACGGTGAAATCAAGCAGTTCAGTTGTAAACTGGACGTACCTCCGAAACTTTGGGACGTGAAAACGGCACGTGCTACGGGCAAGAGCGCCGAGGCGCAGAAAATCAATGCGGAGGTTGACCGGATACGCGTGGACGTGAACCGCCGTTACCAGGAACTGATGCAGTCCGACGGCTATGTCACCGCCGCCAGGCTGAGGGACGCCTGCCTCGGGCTGGGCGTGAAACGCGAGACGCTGTTGAAACTCTTCGAGCAGCACAACGAGGAGTTCATCAAGAAAGTGGGACACAGCCGCGTGCAGGGAACATACAACCGCTACCGTACCATATACAGGCACCTTTGCGAGTTCGTCCCGAAAGTGTACCGCCGTGACGACATTCCCCTGAAGGAACTCAACCTGACGTTCATCAACAACTTCGAGTATTTCCTGCGTACGGAGAAGAAATGCCGCACCAATACCGTATGGGGTTACATGATCGGGCTCAAGCACGTCATCTCCATCGCCCGCAACAGCGGTGCGCTTCCCTTCAACCCCTTCGCCGGGTACATCAACTCCCCCGAAAGCGTTGACCGGGGCTACCTAACAGAGCGTGAGATACAGACGCTGATGGAGGCCCCGGTGAAAAGCGGGACCTGCGAACTGGTACGCGACCTCTTCATCTTCTCTGTGTTCACCGGACTGGCATACGCGGACGTGAAGGCGCTGACGACCGACCGGCTCCAGACCTTCTTCGACGGCAACCTCTGGATCATCACCCGCCGGCGCAAGACAAACACCGAGTCCAACATCCGCCTGCTGGACGTTCCCAAGCGCATCATAGAGAAGTACAAGGGGCTGTCCAAGGACGATCATGTATTTCCGGTACCGAGCAACGGCAGATGCAACACCATATTGAAGGAACTTGGCAGGCAGTGCGGTTTCAAGATAAGGCTGACCTATCATGTTGCCCGGCATACGAACGCCACCACCGTGCTGCTCTCGCACGGTGTGCCCATCGAGACCGTAAGCCGTCTTTTGGGGCATACGGATTTGAAAACCACCCAGATATATGCCCGGATAACCAACCAGAAGATCAGCAGCGACATGGAAATCCTGTCCCATAAGCTGGAAAAGATGGAGAAGGAAATATGCGATGCCATATGAGGAAATGGTATTTATGAAACGGACGATTTTCCCCTTCCTCATCAAAGTTCGTCCGTCCCTGCGGGACTCCGCGTTTTCCCTTCGGTTTCCGGTAGAAAATTTCCGCATGGTGAAATTTTCTACCGGAAAAACGCTCCGAAAGCGCAGGGACGGACGTAAAAGGGATTCAGAAGGCGAAAACTGCGACCGACGTAGTGCATGTGCGACAAGGAAAAGAACTGTCCGGGAGCCCCTTTTCATGCCGTACCCCGGCATGAGACCGCTTTCCTCTCCGGCTGTGGTGAAGGCTCTCCTGCTCCCTCTGCATTGCATATGCGAGTTGTTCCGCCTGTATCCACGTCAGCCGGTATTGCCTGCCCTTTCCTTGGTAGAAACGGCTTGTCGCAACAGGCGGCGTGACACAAACTTTTCCGGATATGGAGGACCATTCCGGAAAATACACCGTACATTTGTACATCGAACCAATAATAACCGAATAACCGTTAAAAGAACATGGCTAAAATTAAAGTCCAAAATACAGAAGTGACAGTCATCACGTACAATGACAAGGATTATATCTCCCTGACCGACATGGTCCGCAATATGGAAAACGGTCCCGCCCTTATTGAAAAGTGGTTGCGTAACAAGAATACCGTCGAGTTTCTGGGCATATGGGAGGAGATGTACAATCCGGATTTTAATTCCCCCGAATTCGAGGGAATTAAAAACGAGGCCGGATTGAACCGTTTCATCCTTTCCGTCAAACAATGGGTGGAAAAGACCAACTCCAAAGGTATCATCGCCAAGGCCGGACGCTATGGAGGGACTTACGCACACAAGGATATCGCGTTCGAGTTCGCCACGTGGGTATCCCCTCAATTCAAGCTGTACCTGCTGAAAGAGTTCCAGCGGTTGAAAGAGGAGGAACAGGCCCAGCTCGGCTGGAGTGCGAAACGGGAACTGTCAAAGATCAACTACCGCATACATACCGATGCCATCAGGCAGAACCTGATACCGGTGGAAGTCACCCCCGCACAGGCCGGCGTCATCTATGCGGAAGAGGCGGACGTGCTCAACGTAGCCATGTTCGGGATGACCGCCAGGATGTGGCGTGAGCAGAATCCCGGTCTGAAGGGCAATATCCGTGACTATGCCTCCATCAATGAACTGATCTGCCTCTCCAATATGGAAAACCTGAACGCCGTATTCATAGACCAGGGCATACCGCAAGGCGAACGGCTCGTGAGACTGAACCGGATAGCCATCCAGCAAATGCGTGTGTTGGAAGATGATGGCGGACGAAAACTGCTTGAATGAGAATTCCGGCAGGCAACGCATCGGCATGTCCGTAAACGGGGCAAGGAGGTGAAATGCCGCCTGATCCACATTCATGCATGGGATATGGGATACTGAAGCTACGGAACGGCTTACAGCCTGATATCAAGTGTCATAACCGTTCCGTGGCGGGGTATTGTTCGGAACACATTCCCGAATGAGGTCTTCCATGATTTTAAAAGACTCCGTATTCCAGAAGGAACAAACGTACACATACAATTTCTCCGGAACGGCTAACCTTCCTGTCACTTCCCTGTAATCCTCCCCAAAATCAACACTGCCGTATAAACCGCATGAAAGCCCGGACATGCTTCCTGTTTCCAATCCCATTTCCGCTCCTTCTGCAATATCACGTATTGCCGTTCTCATTCCATATCCTTGAATATTTCTCCAAGTATGCCGAAGACAGAAAAGCTGCATGGTATTTTAGATTCTCACCGGACAGGCAATAGACAGAAGGAATCCGTCATCCTCATTTCTTGCGGCAAAAATAGTTGTTTTTCAGGCCGGTCCCGCAAGGCGGCCCTGCGGGCTGGTTGCTCGTGAAAAAATCTTCCTCACGCTTTGCGTGAGCGTATTTTTTCACGGCAAGCCTTGCCGGAGACCGCCGAAAAACAAACTGGAGGAAGCACAAGAAATAAGAATGCCTACCCGTGTAGGCCATGTATAACTCAAAAAAATATAAGGTTATGGCAGACAAGAGCGCAGAAAAGGAAAGACTGTTCAACGAGTGGTTCACAAAATCCTATGACAGGTTGAGAGGGACGTTACGCCGGTACGGAATGCTGGACGAGGACAATTTCCATGACACCTACCTTTTCGTAAGAAGGCAGGTGCTGGTTCCCGGAAAGGACATAACGGACTATGACGCGTATTTCATCGGATGCTACAAAAAGGCGGCCCTGATAAAGATTAAAAGGGAGAACCGGTATGCACACCCTGAAGATGATTTCTTCCTCCGATGTGGCGAGGAGGCAAAATTCCTTTCCGAGGACGACCTGAACGGGTGCGAGCGGCTGGTAAGAGACATACTGCGTTTCGTAAGGCAGAAGTTCTCCTACGAGGAATACCGGATGTTCATGCTCAGGTTCTATGAAGCGCAGTTCTCGTTCAAGGCGCTGGCGGAATGCATGGGTATCTCGGCATCGGCCATATCGCAGAAAGTATGCAGGATAGTGGACGCGGTACGTACCCACAGCGGTTTCGCATGGAGAAGTCAGATGCTGGCGGTGGAAAGCTTCATGTATTGAAAAACAAAAACAGTTCAACCGATAAAAGAAGGACAATTATGGCACTGATAGTATACAACAGGGAAAACTCCCGTCCGCAGGAAGTCACATACAAGGGTAAGCGGACCATCAACCTTGACAGCAGGGGGACTGTCTATCTGTCAAAGACGATGTCAATCGAATTAGGAATCCTCGGCGGCGGACGGGTGAACTTCGCCCACGACGACGAGACGGGTGACTGGTATATCTGCCGGGCCGACGACAGCGAGGGGTTCATCGTCTGGAAGGACAAAAGATGCGCAAGGTTCTCGGCGGGGTTTATCGTGCAGAGGCTCATGCGGCAGGCGAAGGTGGAGAGGAAGAGCGTGCAGTTCATGATGGCGAGGATGCCGGTAGAGATTGGCGGAGTGGCCTATTACAAGATACTGCTCTCGAATCCGATACTCAGATAGAGACATGGGCCGGAGGAGTCCGGCTGTATATGACATGACGGAGACAGGCGCATCCGACGGGACAAAAGCCCGGAGGATGTGCCTGTTTTTATGTGCCGTCATGTTTACACACGGACATGCGGTTGTCACCGGCCGGCATAAGGTCACTCCGAAAAGACCGGGAAACGGCATTGCCGGAGGATAATGATACCGGTACGGAATATGCCGTCATTACGGGAATGGATCGTCCCACCGGTACACGAACGACCCGCCCCAATTTCAGAATAACATAATGACATAATAAAATAAGGGTCTTTTTTTATAATGGAATCCCCGTATCTTATTGCCATACCGGAAAAATGTTTCCATGTCCCGCCATGTTATGCCAATGTTGTCACCGGATCATAATTCATAAAGAGAAATACTCTGTGTATAAATACTTTATGAGCAAATTAAAGTCGTTCATCCGATGGAAAGAAAACGAAGGGGCGACCGGTATGACAACCGACCGCCCCTTTATTCACGATCCCGTACGGAACATTTCTAAAGTTCCTCCGGCCTGGTTCTCGCCTTCCGGTAGCAGCCGTCAAGCAACTTCTCGATATCGGAAGAACGGTACAATATCTTGCCGCCCAGCCGGGTAAATGCAAGCAGGCCGCTGTCACGGTACTGTTGCAGGCTGCGGCGGCTCACTTTCAGCTTTTCAGCCAGTTCGCGGTCCGTATAGAAGTTCTCGCCCGCCATCGCCGGTGACCTGCCGGCAAAGAGACGCTCCATGGAAACGGAGAGACGTTCGACGGTAGAGAAGAACTCTCTTATATGCTCGCTGCTCTCACGGGTGAGCAAACGGTTATCGGTATTCATCATAAATCTCATCTGTTTGTTGGTTTGACATTTACTTTTTCAGTTTCTCATATATCGGCCCCACCCCATGACATGGAGGATATGGGGGCATCCCTCCGACATGAACCGGCACTCTTTCGTACCGATACGGATATGGCATCCCTCCCCGTCCCCGTCTATCCTGTAGAGCGAGAAACTTCCCCGCCCGTACTCCGGCGTCAAGGCTGTAGGCCAGCAGGCGGTAGTCCCCGCTGGAATCCCTGAAGATGTAGAAATCGGGACTGCCGTCCAGACTTTCCCAGCCGCCTGCCAGACTGCCGGGAGAAAGTATCATCCTTTCGTTTCCCATGGCTTTTCAAATTGATTTTCCCATGCTTTCAGCCCGCTTGCGGCGCTCCTCCACTATCCGGATGATACTTTCTACGTCCTCGGGCTTGTAATAAGTCTTATGGCAGATCTGTGTATATGCCAGCGTGCCATTGTCACGCAGGGTCTGCAGGGTTCTCGGGCTGACCTTCAGCAGTAGGCACACCTCCTGGTTGTCCAGCCATTTCTTCTCTTCCATGTCACCGTACAGCCGGCAAAGGGTGTCCAGCCGATCCGCGAACGTCCGGAAGGCCGAGAGCATCGCCTCGAAGGTCCTTGCTTCAATGTTCACTATTTCCATAATTAATGTAATTTCAGGTTTGACATCTGTTTCATTCTCTTTTCGGATCCGGATTCCGTGCCGCAATTTAGTGAATTCCGGCGGAACATCCTGAATTTCAAGACAGGATGACTACCTTTGACACCATATGCGTACTTGTTTCATCCGCAAAGTAAATGATTGTTCCCGGATATGGTTCCGGCCCTTCATCAGATGTCATTATATGTCATCAGATGTCATGGAAATCTGATTTTAACATTCATTTGTTTTTAGTAAACAGATGTTCAGATCCGTTCCCGAAGAGTGGAAAATTTCCGGTGCGTATATTTGTGAAGTCATCACTGTCAGACTGATCCAACAATATGAATAACGCGGCAAACCCCGCCAATCGGACCCGTCCGTTTCACACCGTCTGTTATTATCGTTTTATTTGCTTCCGACAACCGGGCAAACGGGTAGACCGTGCCCACAGTATCAACCAGCTAAAATCCATGTACAATGAAAAGTGAACCGACTGAAAAACCGAGAAGAAAGAAAACGGTGGTATCCGAAACCGCAGACAGAAAGAACAGCCGTAGTCTCGAGCCCGGCCACGACGAGTGGTGGGAAAGACTCATGATGGAACCCGGTCCGGGGGAATCCGCCGGTACGGACGCTTCCGTGACGGAATCGATGATTCCATCCGGGCTCGTTGCGGAGGAGGTATCCGGGGAGGCGAGAAGAAAGGACACCCCGCCGGAACCGGAAGACCCCGTGAGAAGAAGAACGAGCGGCAGGCAACGCAGGGCCTCGCTGGAGGAGTACCGGGAAACGTACCTCACCATCCCGAAGATCAGGAACCGCAAGACGGTGTTCGTCAGTGAGGATGTGAGGGACGAACTGGACGCCGTCGTCCGCAGGCTCGGCGGGCGTGGCATGAGCGTTTCCGGACTGCTGGAGAACCTTGCCAGGGAGCATCTTGCCGCCTACCGTGGGGACATCGAGCAGTGGAGAAAAATCTGACAGCCTGTTACCGGGCGTGGAGTATACCCGATGTATGCACTGTTCCCTGTATACCCGCTTCAATGTGGAAAATGCGGGGGGGGATTTTTCTGTGGGGGGAGCAAGGGTATGTTTCCGGATTCCCGAAAACCCTTGCTCCCCGCGCCCGGCGGTTGCAGGGAGGGCAAATCCACTCCCGCCGGTCGCAGATTTTAATAGCAAAAGATGTACGGACGAAAAAGAAAAAACATATGACAAAGGATGTGAATGGGATGAAGAAAAAACGCGGCCGTCCGGCACTGGGCAGGACGCGTAAATTGACCAAAGGCGTGACGGTGAAGTTCTCCCCCGTCAGCTACGAGGCTCTCAGGTTCAGGGCAGGGAAGTCCGGCCGGAGTCTGGCGGTCTATATCAGGGAGGCGGCACTGGCGGCCACCGTTACGGCAAGGCATACGCCTGAAGAGAACGCGCTGCTGCGCAGCCTGGCGGGAATGGCGAACAACCTGAACCAGCTGACAAAGCTCTCACACCAGACAGGCTTTTACAGGACAAAGCTGCTGATAGAAGGACTGCTGGGAAAGCTGAAGCGGATCATGAATGATTACAGACCGAAAGGAGAATAGCCTCATGATAGGGAAGATCAGGAAAGGCCGCTCGTTCAGCGGCTGCATACGCTACGTGACGCAGAAGGACGACGCGAAAATCATCGCCTCGGAAGGCGTGCTGCTGGGAACGGCGGAGGAGATGGCACGCAGCTTCCGGTGGCAATGCCTGCTGAATCCGGACGTGGCGAAACCGGTGGGGCACATTGCGCTCAGCTTCAAGCCGGAGGATGCACCGAGGCTGACCGATGCGTTTATGGCAAGTCTGGCGGAAGAATACCTGGAGCTGATGGGGATACGGAACACGCAGTTCATCGTGGTGAGGCATCACGGGACGGACAACCCGCACTGCCACATCGTCTTCAACCGGGTGGACTTCGACGGGAAGGTGATTTCTGACAGCAACGATTTCAGGCGCAACGAGAGGGTAACGAAAATGCTCAAAGACAAGTATTCGCTCACCTATTCCGAAGGCAAACAGGCCGTTAAAGCGGAAAAACTGCACGCTTCCGAAAGGGTGAAATACGAGATATATTGTGCGGTTAAGGAAGCTTTGAGGAGTGCAAGTACATGGAAGGAATTTCAAAATAAGCTCTTAAAAATGGGTGTGGAAATGGAATTCAAGTACAAGGGAAATACCAGTGAGGTGCAGGGCATCCGCTTTATCAAGGACGGTCTGCCATTCAAGGGGAGTGAGATTGACCGCAATTTCAGCTGGTCAAGGCTGGATACGGCATTGGACCGTAACCATGCCACATTTTCGGAAAATGATATTTTCCGAAAACGACTGTACCATGAACAAAGTCATGGTTCTGTTATTGATAACCTGGTCGAAGTCATTGGTACGGGCGGCGTGTTCATGCCGTCGGTGGCACCGACGGAGGACGAGAAGGAAGCGAAACGTCTGCGGAAAAAGAAAAAGCGCAGGAAAGGAAGAAGTTTGTGAAACATATGTATAACGAAAAAACTTTGAAAGATGAAACAGGAAAATTATTTGGAAGGCATCTACGGATGCCTTGAAAGGATCGAGAAGAAAGTGGAGGCACTGCCCGTGGAAGGCACAAGCCCTATAGTTGAAAACCGAATCATTTCCCCGGAAGGGATTGCGGAACTGAAAATCCGTCTGGAACGCCAGCAATCCGCAGTGGAGAAAATCAGCTCAGAAATTGCAGCGGTACATAGCCATATTGTCCGTTTGTCGGAAGGCAGGCCGTTGTCTGCCGAAACGTTTGCCGGGGAAATGGAAAGGACAAGGGACTGCCTGCGACAGGACAGCCAGGCCATATGGGAGGCAATGAAACGGCTGGACGAGAAAATAATCCGGCAGAGAAAGGAACCGGAGCGCAGACTGGTGACCTACCGTTTGGAAAGCGCATCCAAGGCGGTGGTAACAACAGCTTCGGTACTGATCCTAGCACTGATCGTTTCCGTCTGGACCAACTGCAACCAATATCGCACGAACCGGCTTTTGAAGGATGCCGATTTGAAATACCGTGCCATCAGGGTCTGTCTGCCGGGGGATGATCCCGACATCGCCTTCCTTGAGAAACATTTCACCATTAAGCGAGACGAGGAAAAGATCCGGCGTGTGGAAAGGCTGGTGACCGCTTTTGAGGACTCTGTCAGGAACCGCATCCGTAATCATGAAATGGCGGCCTACAAGGACAGTCTGGCGCATCGGCTGTTCAAGGAGGCGCAGGAAATCAGAAAGCAACTGGACAATCCTAATTCAAAATGACTGCACTATGGCAACAATCAAAACCAAATTCAGGTCCTCGTCCGTGGAAGGCAGGGAGGGGACACTCTATTTCCAGGTCATCCACGGAAGGGTGGCGCGCCAGATAAACACCGGCTACAGGCTGTTCCCTTCGGAATGGGACGGACGCACGTCGGAAATCATACTGCCGGTATCCGGTGATGCCAGAAGAAGCCTCCTGCTCGCGTTAAAGGAGCGGATGGAAAAAGACATCCGCCGTCTGGAAAGTATTATTGCCGGACTGGAACGTTCCGGCGGTACCTATCCCGCCGGCAGGGTTGTCGAACTTTTTCACAACCCGCCCCCTGAGGACAGCCATAATTTCATGGCCTTCGGAAAGAGGCTCGTGGAGGAACTGGAGCGTGTCGGCAAGAAGCGCACCGCCGAGAGGTACACCACCGTACTGAACAGCTTCACGCGCTTCCGGGGCAGGGACGGCGACATCCCGCTGGAGGATATCGGCTCCACCCTCATGCTGGAATACGAGGCATGGCTGAAGGACAAGGGGATATGTCCGAACAGCACCTCCTATTACATGCGGAACCTGCGTGCCGTCTACAACCGTGCGGTAGACAGGGAACTGACGGTACAGCGCAGCCCTTTCAAACATGTCTACACTGGGATAGACAAGACCGTAAAACGTGCTGTTTCATTGAAAGCGGTCCGCATGATACGTGACCTGGACCTGCGCCTTTCCCCGGGCATGGAATACGCTAGGGACATGTTCATGTTGAGCTTTTATACCCGGGGTATGTCGTTCGTCGACATCGCCTACCTGAAAAAGGCTGATCTGAAGGGCGGCGTGCTGACCTACCGCAGGCGGAAGACCGGCCGGCGTCTGTCCATTAAATGGGAGAAGCCCATGCAGGAGATCTTGGACAGGTATGGCCATAATGACAGCCCCTACCTTTTTCCGGTCATCAGGGATACGGCCAAGGATGCCGTGCGGCAGTACAGGAGCACAGCGCATTTCATCAACGGGAAACTTAAAGAACTTGGGAAACGGCTCGGACTCGGCATGCCGCTCACGATGTATGTAGCGCGCCATGCCTGGGCGAGTATTGCCAGAAGCAAAAATGTCCCGCTGGCAACCATCAGCGAGGCGATGGGACATGATTCGGAGAACACGACCAAAATCTACCTCGCCTCACTGGACACCTCACAGGTAGACAAAGCAAATGACATCATACTCAAATCCTTATAACGGGAACGGATGCGGCACGCAGAATAACGGACAAAGGCTGTGCCGTTCCTGCTTCTCTTTTTAAGAGAAATATTACACATTGCAAAGATAATCAAAATATGGGAAAGTACCCGTCCGTATGATAAAAAATTGTTTTCTCCAAAGGAAAATGTTTCAAATGTCGGTATGATTGTTGAACAGATCCCTTTCAGGATTTATATATAATTCTGATTGTCAGATGCTATCCCTTCCCGATATTTCTCTTAAAAAGAAAAGTACCGGAAAAGATCCATGAACTGTCAATATAGCGGCAGGATACCGTTGGAGATATTCTTATTGACAATTTAAAACCGGATGTTTTTAAAAATGGATTTTTGAAGGCATTTTGTAATATAATAAAAATTGTTGAGCATATGGCTCATTTTCTTGGCAAGAGAAATATTACAATGTGCAAAGTTATGTAAAATATTGAAGAAACGATAGAAAACAGGTGATAAAATATAACCAAAACATTCATACAGAGTGTATTTGCTTAACGTATATTGGATAAACGCCACAATGCCACTTCGCTTTTCTACTTGTCTATCAATTAATTACATAAAATACAGTCCTCTAATATTTCTCTTGCCAAGAGAAGTAGTGACGGAAGCCCCGGAAATGAGGTCTGTACACTTTGTCAAAAGTATGGAACTAACAATGGATATTATGGGAAAATGGAACGTAATCCATTGTAATACATGCCAATATGTAGGTTGGCATGAACTAGGTTTATATCCACACCTATAAAATGTTTCGGAATATGAGTACGAGTCTTTTTACAGCGGAGGAAAAAAGGCAGGTCCGATGGTTCGTCATGCGCGCCTACAAGAATGAGAAAATGGCAGAGGACAGGCTGAAAGACAAGGAATATGGTTTGGAATATTTTATCCCGAAACATTATGCCGTAAGAACTTATCATGGAGTGAAGTCAAAAAAGTTGGTGCCGGTTATACCGAGTCTGCTTTTCGTCCACGCCAGCCATTCGCAGATCACTGAATTCAAGAAACGATACAATTTCTTGCAATTCGCCATGTGGGAAAAGAGCACGGGGGCGGAATATATTACCGTACCGGATGACCAGATGGACAGCTTCATCAAGATAGCTTCTCATTATGAGGAGGACACTGTTTATTATAGGCCCGAAGAGATAGACTTGAAAAGAGGAATGCGTGTATGTATCCACGGTGGCAAGTTCGATAACGTGAAGGGCATGTTTGTGCGGGTGCAGGGCAAGAGAAATCGTAGGGTGGTTGTCCTATTGGAGGGTGTCATGGCCGTTTCCGCTGAGGTGCACCCCGATCTGATTGAAGTTCTTTCCTAAAACCGCTGGCTTTTACGGGACTTCGCAAAAATCACGATAAAAATTAATTGAAATTACAAATTAGAAATAATATAAACTGTACAGATATAAATATGAAGAATCGATTTTTGATTTATCTCTTTGCGATAGTGTTGTTTACATCCTGTCACACTTCGAAGGAGATTCTTTACTTTCAAGACATTGCTGTGAATCAGCCTGAAGCGATTGTGGGTGCAAGAGACATCACCGTGCAGCCCAAGGACCAAATTTCCATCATGGTATCCAGTAAAGACCCGCAGTTGGCAGCGTTGTTCAACCTGACACGTGTCCAGTATCGGGCAGGAACTGCCGATTTACGTAGTAGCAACAATAATGGTGAAATATCCGGTTACACGCTCGATGACAAGGGAAACATAGACTTTCCGGTCATTGGTACGCTTCATATTGCCGGTATGACCAAAAGCCAGATTGCCGCCCTTATCAAGAAACGGCTGATGGAAGAGGACTTGGTGAAAGATCCGGTAGTGACCGTAGAGTTCATGAATCTCTATTTCTCCGTGTTAGGTGAGGTAAAAACCCCCGGCAAGTACAACATAACCAAAGACCAGATCACTTTGCTTGAAGCCATCAGCATGGCGGGCGACTTGACCATTACCGGTAAACGTGATGCTATCTTTGTCATCCGCGAGGAAAACGGTGAGCGTGTCACCCACTGGGTAGATCTTCGTAGTAAGGACATTTTTAAATCTCCGGTCTACTATTTGAAGCAAAACGATGTGATTTATGTGCAGCCCAATAAGATGCGTGCCGGTCAGAGCACCATCAACGAGAATAACGTGAAGTCCGTATCGCTATGGATCAGCGTCGCTTCATTCCTCACTTCGTTGGGTGTGCTAATATTCAAGTAACCATCAGAAAAGGAATCACTTTATATTTTTATAATATGACAGAAAAGAAAACAACCGCCAGCAAGCCTGCTGACGACTTCATACGCATACAAGACCTGTGGGGGATTTTCATGCCCCGGTGGCACTGGTTTGCCCTCTCCCTGTTCGTAACCCTGGCGACAGCCGCCTTGTACCTGCTGGGCACCCCGAACATTTACACCCGTACCGCTGCCATTTTGGTGAAAGATGATTCCAAGGGAGGAACATCCACCAATGCGGTCAGTGAATTTTCTGACTTGGGTATCTTCAAGTCGAATACCAATATCAACAATGAGTTGCTCACCCTGAAATCGCCCACGCTGATGACCGAGGTGGTACAGCGGTTGGGATTAAACGAGACCTATACTGTCCGCAAAGGACTGAAAGATGTGGAATTATACAAAAGTTCGCCTTTAGCAGTCACCTATCGCCACTTGGATGAAACTCCTGTCGGTTTTACAATAGATATTTCATCCAAAGAAACGTTTGTCATATCCGACATGGAAGTAAACGGGAAAGCGTTTGGGGAAGATTTCTCCGGAAAGATGGGCGATTCCATCCGTACTGAAATAGGCACACTTGTCATCAATTTCACAAAATATTGGAATGATTCATTCGTGGGCACTTCCATACGTTATAGAAAAGGTAATGTGTGTGCCGTCACCGATTATTATACAGCCGCTTTGCATGCGGAATTGGGAAACGAGGATGCCACCATTATCAATCTGAGTATCAACGATGCCTCCATTCAGAAGGCTGAAGACATTCTGAACACCCTGATTGAAATGTACAACGAGAAATGGATTCAGGACAAGAACCAGATCGCCGTCAGTACTTCGCAGTTCATCGGTGACCGTCTGAGCGTGATCGAAAACGAGCTGGGCAATGTAGATGAGAACATCGCCGGTTACAAGAGTGAGCACCTGCTGCCGGATGTGCAGGCGGCATCCAGCCTCTACCTGTCCCAGTCCGCCGAGAACAAGAAGGAGTTGCTGGCACTCAACAGCCAGCTTTCCACCGCACAGTATATCCGGAAAGAGTTGAATAACAAGAAACTCAGCCAGCTGTTACCCACCAACTCCGGTATCGCTAATGTCAATATCGAGAGCCAGATCGGTGAATATAACACGATCGTGCTCGAACGTAACCGCCTGATCGCCAACAGTAGCGAGAAGAACCCTCTGGCAAAAGACATGGCTAACTCACTGCAAAGCATGCAGCGTACCATCATTCAGTCGGTGGACAACCTGATTGTTTCGCTCAATACCCAAATACGCAACATCCGCCAACAGGAAGCCACGACCACCAGCCAACTGGCTTCCAACCCGAACCAGGCGAAATATCTGCTTTCTGTGGAACGCCAGCAGAAGGTGAAGGAGGAACTGTATCTTTATCTGCTCCAGAAACGTGAGGAGAACGAGCTTTCACAGGCTTTCACCGCCTACAATACACGTGTGATTACCGCTCCGAGAGGCAGCATGCTTCCCACAGCCCCCCGAAAGATGAATATCCTTTTGGTGGCATTCGCCATCGGTCTGCTTGTTCCGGCGGTGATTATTTTCATGAAGGAAAACATGAATACCAAGGTGCGCGGGCGAAAGGATCTGGAAAACCTAAGCATTCCGTTCATCGGTGAGATCCCCCAATATCTCAGTGCTAAGAAGAAATTGGGATTCGATAAACACACACAGTCTGTCATGAAAGCCATCGTGGTGAAGGAAGGCAACCGTAACATTATCAATGAAGCGTTCCGCGTGTTACGTTCCAATATTGACTTTATGGCAGGCAAGGACAGCGGTCAGAACGTGTTCATGCTTACCTCGTTTAATCCTGGCAGCGGCAAGTCGTTCCTTGCCATGAACATTGCCATGAGCTTTGCCATCAAGAAAAAGAGAATATTGGTGATAGACGGTGACCTGCGTCACGGCTCCACCTCCTCCTACGTGGATTCCCCGAAGACTGGTTTAAGTGATTATCTGGGCAACCGTGTCAGTGACTGGAAGGAGATTATCGTGAAGGATGAAAAATACGACAACCTGCATATCATTCCTATCGGTACTGTTCCCCCAAATCCGACGGAACTGTTGGAGGACGGCAAGCTGGCCACTTTGATAGAGGTGCTTCGCAGCGAGTATGACTATATCTTTATTGACTGTCCGCCTATCGATATCGTGGCCGATGCGCAGATCATCGAGAAACTGGCTGACCGCACCGTCTTTGTAGTCCGCAGCGGTTTATTGGACCGTAGCATGCTGCCCGAACTAGAAAATATTTACCAGGAGAAACGTTTCAAGAACCTCAGCGTGATACTGAACGGTACAGAAAGTGCCGGAGGCCGCTATGGCTATAGATATGGCTATCGCAACGGCTACTCCTCCTACTATGGAAATAAAGGAAAAATGGGGGGGGGTAAATGGATGGTCATCAAGTGATTGATTTTGCATGTTATCGTTCTCGTAAGAACTTTTAATTTTAACTCAACTATCATGTGGCCCTTTCGTAAGACAATAACCTTCGCCCGGAGCGGTATCCTGAAAGGAATGACCGACTGTCACAGCCATCTCCTTCCGGGAGTGGATGACGGAGTGGGAACATTGGATGAATCACTCCGAATTCTAGATATGATGGAAAAGCATGGAGTCAGAAAGGTATGGCTCACGCCGCACATCATGGAGGACATCCCTAATGAAACTGTGACCTTGCAGGAAAAGTTCCAAGAATTGAAACGGAGTTATAACGGCACACTGGAACTTGCCTTGGCTGCGGAATACATGATGGACAATCTCTTTGAGGAACGGCTGGAAAAAGATGACCTGCTGCCCCTAGAGGAGGGGAAACGTTACCTGTTGGTGGAAACCTCCTATTTCAATCCACCAATGGAACTGCTCTCTGTCCTGCAACGCATCCAAAAGAAAGGTTATTACCCGTTGCTTGCACATTCGGAACGGTATGAATATATGCAGAAGAGGGATTATCAGGCCTTGAAGGAAGAGCATGTCTCCTTCCAACTCAATTTGCCCTCGTTGGCCGGAATGTACGGAAAACATGTACAGGAAAAGGCCGAAGCCCTGCTGAAAGCCGGAATGTACGACCGTACCGGTTGTGACATCCATGCCATAGGCTGTTACAAGACATTGGTCGCTTCGGCAGTAAAATCGGAAGTCATTGGAACCTTACAGAAACAAAGTGATCAATGATTGCAAATTTTGCATTGACGAGCCTTGTAATCCGAAAGGATGACCGCTGGAACAGGAACGTACTGCGCATCTTGAAACAAGGTGAACAATATCAGTTCAATGGCTATGGTGATGAGTGCAGGTCGCTTGAAAGGAATTTCTTTGCTGCGGGGGTGACAATAAGTGCCATTGTCGGCAAGAATGGAAGTGGCGGAAGAAATTATCTGGAAACGTAAGGCATGGGATAAGAGCTATATGAAGATGATGGAAAATCAATACGATGGGATGACCATAACTCCTTCCCTTCAGAAACGTATCATTTTTGGTTTTCTGGAGAATGAAACGGACATTCATCTACGTCCGTTGACTAAATTGCAACAAGACTTGTACAATCAACAGGATTTGGTATAATCTTTAATCTTAGAATAAAAGACACTGATATTTTTATATCCAATGTTGTTATGCATGGTTTCACTACGGCTCATGCCATAACAGCTATGGCTTTGGTCCAGACAGTGGTCGGATACGAAGCTGCATTAACAACATTGACGATAATCACGATTGTTCCTCTATCAAAGATTCTGTTGTCCTTCGTGTGAGGAATGGAACTTCTTCGTCATGCCCCCACAAGTATGTCTTAGGTGAAATAGAATAGATGCGATCAGGAAACCTCTTGATTATTAGTCAAATGTATAGTGCTTTGTGCTTACGATAAATTATAAACAATATACTTTTATGAATGTTCATCTTATAAGGGAAAACGAAAATCAAAATGATGGTTCTTATATCCACTTGTATCGGAATAAACAGATCGGTGCATGGTGTGCATACGGTTATTCCGCATACGGTTTACGTCTTTTTGATAAACAACAAGGCTACATGAATTTTCGTAGTTACTCAGACTGTCTTCAGATGCCGTGTACGGTTACATCCGGAGAATCCCTTGTTTCATTGTTGCAAGGTTCTGTTGAGGTAGGTTCACAAACTGAGACCTATATAAAGTTAAAAATGGCAGATACAATAAATTTTAATGCTTATCAGAAGTGGTTGCATAAGCTGAAAAAGGATGACCCGAATGATGATGCAATAATTGTCACCACACATGTCAGCCAATATGTGCCACGGGACAGTTTCATTCCCGATGGAATGTCCGCATTTGCGCGCAATGTAAAGCGTATCGGTGATTTTATCCTGTCATTGATTGCATTGATCATTTTTTCTCCGCTATTCCTGTTTTGCTACATTGCCATTCGCAGGGAAGATGGAGGAAGTGTCATCTTCAAGCAAGAACGTATCGGCAGATTCGGGCGCCCGTTCTACATATACAAATTCCGCTCCATGCGTCTGGATGCCGAGAAGTTCGGACCGCAGCTTAGTCATACCGGGGGTGAAAATGATTCCCGATTGACTAAGACCGGTCGTTTCATCCGGGCGCACCATTTGGATGAATTACCCCAACTCTACAATGTTCTGCGTGGCGATATGGCATTCATCGGTCCACGTCCGGAGCGTAAGTTTTATATCGACCAGATACTTGAACACGACAAGCGATATACTTATCTTTACCAAATCCGTCCGGGCGTAACATCATATGCCACACTATATAACGGCTATACGGATACGATGGAGAAGATGCTCCGACGTTTGGAATATGACCTTTATTATTTAGGACATCGCTCATGGTGGTTCGACTTTAAAATTCTGTTGAACACATTCTGTTCAATTGTACTCGGAAAGAAATTTTAAAAGATTAATAACTTATATAACAGATTGATAATGAAAGCTTGTTTTATGGGCTTGGGGTATATCGGATTGCCCACAGCCATTATCGCCGCCAAGCACGGCATTCAGATTACAGGAGTTGATATTAACCCCCAGGTAGTGGATATGACGAATGCAGGACATCTGCATATCATTGAGCCGGGTATGGAGGAGATGTTGCAGGAGGTGGTGAATGCCGGCTCGTTGAAAGCTTCCATAAAGCCGGAGGTGAGCGATGCTTATTTTATGGTAGTTCCCACCCCGTTCAAAGGAAATCATGAACCGGACGTTAGTTATGTGGAAGCCGCTACACGTGCCGTATTGCCATTATTAAAGGAAGGCGACCTTTATGTCATCGAGTCCACTTCACCCGTAGGCACCACCGAAGCGATGGCCCGCCTCATTTTCAGCGAACGTCCTGAATTGGAAGATAGGATTTATGTGGCTTATTGTCCCGAACGTGTATTGCCGGGCAATGTGATTTACGAACTGATACATAACGACCGGGTCATAGGCGGTTTAAATCCTGAATCTACCGATAAGGCCATTGGATTTTATTCTCAATTCGTGCAGGGAACACTTCATAGAACCAACTGTCGTACTGCTGAAATGTGCAAACTGACGGAGAATTCCAGTCGGGATGTACAAATAGCCTTTGCGAATGAACTTTCCTTGATTTGTGACAAGGCCGGTATCAATGTGTGGGAACTTATCAATCTTGCCAACAAACATCCGCGGGTTAGCATCTTGCAGCCTGGTTGTGGCGTGGGAGGTCATTGTATAGCTATTGACCCTTATTTTATCACTGCTGATTTTCCAGCAGAGAGTAAATTGATTGCCGATGCCCGTGAAATTAACAATTACAAAAGTTTTTGGTGCGCAGAAAAAGTGAAAAATGCCATGCTGGAATTTGAACTGAAACATCATCGGAAACCGTGCGTTGCCATGATGGGGTTGGCTTTCAAACCGAATATCGACGATTTGCGCGAGAGTCCTGCAAAATATATTACCACGAAAGTGATGCAGAGTTGCAATAATGCCAATATCCTGGTTGTGGAACCCAATGTAAAGGAGCACCATGTGTTCAAGTTAACAGATTACAAAGAAGCCTACGACAAGGCGGACATCGTGGTATTCCTTACAGCACACACTCCGTTCAAAGAATTAGAATGGCGAGAGGATAAGGTGATATTGGACTTTTGTGGAATATTTAAAAAATAGTGAATATATGAATATTTTAGAACTGACAGGTATGAAATCGACTAAATACGGCGGAGTAGAATCCTACTTCGCTGAATTGGTCAAGATATGCCGTGTTGATAAATTTATTTTTGTATACGAGTCGATGCCAATCAGTGAAAACTATGTAAATGACATCAATAAGTGGGGGGGGTAATACTTTGTAAACAAAGCATTTCCACATTTCAATATTTCAAATTTGTGATAGGTGTCATCAAACGTGAGAAAATAGACATTGTTCATTTTCATTTTGGAAGTTATCTTATTGCACCATTCTTGCGAATTCTGTTTCCCCGGATTCGGATTATTTCAACCCGTCATAGTGAAATCTTTGTTTCCAACAAACTTAAAAAATTATATCTGAAGTTCTGTTTTTTTCCTTTTGAAAGATTCCTTTGTGTCAGTTGTGGCGTAAAGAAAGAAATGATTGAAGGCGTAGGTTTTTCTTCAAAGAGTGAAGTCCTATACTTGGGAGTCCGGAAAAAAAAGATTGTCAACCCAAATCTGAAAAAAACATTGGACATACCAAAGGGGGTAGTCGTGTTGACTACAATCGGATTCAATATTCGTATCAAGGGATTCGATATACTTGTCAAAAGTATTCAGAGTCTGATGGACTCCAACAGACTTAAAAACGATATAATAGTGCTTGTCATCGGAATTAGCGAAAATTCTGAAGACAGTAATAGCTTGAGGCAATTGATTGCCGAGGCCGGATTGAATAGAAAGATTATGTCTTTGGGAATACGAAATGACATTAATGATATTTTGAATATTTCTGATATTTACTTGCAGCCTTCCCGTACAGAAGGACTTTCTCTTAGTATTATGGAGGCCCTAAACTATTCGTTGCCTGTTATTGGTACACGAGTTGGGGGCATTCCTGAAATCGTACATGAGGGAGAAAACGGATATCTTTTTGAAAAAGAGAATGTTGAAGAGCTTGCTGACAGGATTGAGATACTTGTCAATAATCGTGAAGTCCGAGAAATGATGGGTAGAAAATCAAAAGTAATATCCAGTCGGTTCACGCTTGCAGACGGTGTGGAAAAGTTAGCTTCTATATACCATCAGACCAATTGATTTGCCCCTGACACTCTATTGTCATTCAGGTTGCAATTGAGATTAAAAAATGTAGGATAGTTATAAATGCAGTCATCAAACAAACGCATAGCACGCAACACGTTAATGCTTTATATACGGACATTCGTAATGATGCCCGTATCTCTATATACTTCCAGGATTATATTGGAAGTGTTGGGAGAGAACGATTTTGGAGTATACAATGTTGTTGGCGGCTTTATCGCACTTCTGTCTTTTATTAATTCCGCAATGACAAAAGCCACCCAACGTTTTCTGAACGTGGAATTGGGAAAAGGCAATCATGACAGAGTCTCGAGGGTTTATTCCATGAGTCTTCTGATACATTTTGCAATAGCGGTATTTATCGGCTTCGTATTGGAAACTGTGGGGCTCTATTTCTTTGAAACAAAATTGAATATTCCTCCGGAAACACAAGATGCAGCACGGGTTGTGTACCATATTTCTGTAGTGACCGCTTGTCTTCATTTTATCAGGATTCCTGATGAGTCGAGCATTATTGCATATGAGAGGATGTCTTTTTTCGCTTATGTCAGCATCATTGAGGTAATGGCAAAATTGGGAACAGTATTTCTCCTTTTCTGGGCTGAAGACAATCGTCTGGTGTTGTACGCCGTTGCCCTTATGACCGTTGGGATATTGTTGAATATCATTTATGCCATTTATTGCAAGCGTAATTTCACGACTTGCAGATTCCGGTTCTATTTTGACAGAAAGCTGCTGAAAGAAATGCTTTTCTTTTCTTCATGGAGCCTTTTCGGCGGTATAGCCCATGTCGCATCCATACAAGGCATATCAATACTTTTGAATATTTTTTTCACGGTTGCTGTCAATGCGGCAATGGGGGTAGCCTCGCAAGTGTTCAGTGCTGTCAATACTTTGGTTACAAACTTTCAGAAAGCGGTGCAGCCACAGATTGTCCAGTCCTATTTTTCAGGGGATAAATCCAGATTTCTGGAACTTGTTTTCCGCTCGTCAAAATTCTCGTATTTCCTGCTCTTTTTCGTCGCTTATCCGTTGATTTTGATTTGTCGGCCTGTCGTCGAGTTATGGCTTGTCTGTGTCCCTCAATATACAGTACAGTTCATTCAGCTTTATCTCATCTTCCTGCTTATTGATGCATTATCCGGAAGTCTTTGGGTGTCATCTGAAACAATAGGCAATATAGCCAAGTATCAGTTTACCGTTTCTTCGATGATAATTATGAATATTCCGATTATATATATATTGTTCAAGTTCGGTTGCAGTCCCGTCTATGCGGTGATTGTCAGAATTGCCATCAATTTCATTACTCACTGTTACAGAATATTCTATCTCAAACACAAAGTGAATTTCCCGGTTAGGAGGTATGTCGTGGAAGTGATGTTTAGGTGTCTTTGGGTGTCGGTCTGCATCATTCCGGTCCCATTCTTTTTGCATAAATTTCTAACCTCAAGCTGGGGTAGCCATATACTTGTCGTATTGACCAGTCTTATCATTTCCGGACTTGTTATCTATAAATTCGGACTTGATGCTAAAGAAAGAGGGTTCGTAATCAGTACGGTAACAAATAAATTCATGTTCTTAAAAAAACAATAAAATGTAGGGAATAAAGGTGGTGGCAACAGTATACAATACACTCCGTTGCGGTTTGTATCCTTTTAAACAGCAGCTTGTTACGGGGCTTTTGGAATTCCTTAATTTGGTCAAATTGCAATGTTTGTTACCGGCGGTTCGTTTCATGCGCTCGTTTTTTCATATGCCGTTCTTTGCTGTCAATAGAGATAAGGACAACTGCATGATTACTTTTCTCGATAATATCGGTTTGCAGAAACGTACTATCAGTGAAACAGATAAAGAGGAAAAATACAAAGAAGTTCTTTGGGCAGATTATAGTGCTGCGGATGTATTTCTTGCAGAAGAAAGGAAGAGGAACTTAAACTTTTGAAATAATGGAAAGGGACATTCGTATAGACATACTTAAAGGCATCGGCATAATCCTTGTCGTTTGGGGACATGCCACCGCAATCCTTATAAAGGAAATTTGTATTTTCCATATGCCTTTGTTTTTCTTTTTGGCCGGTATGTTTTATCATCCCAAACAAGGATTTATTCAATCAAGAGCAAAACGGTTGCTTATTCCCTTTGGGGAATATTCTCTGATATTCGCTGTATTTTATTTTAGCATGGGGTTGCAGGGAATACCGCTTGATAAACTGAGCATCCATCATATCGCCGCATTTGATGGTCCGTTGTGGTTCTTGGTCGCTCTTTTTTATATATGTGTCATATATTATTTTTTGGACAAAACCGTTAAGGAAAAAAACGTTATTCTTATCGTTTCTTTTGTAATTGGGCTGGCTGTCGCATATTCCAAGATCAATTTGCCGTTTTATATCGGGCAGGGGCTGTTCTCTTTGCCATTCTATGCTGTCGGCAAATGGATGAACGACAAAGGGCTGACACAAGCAGAGGGGGCAATTAAAAAAGCAACCGTTATTGCTATAGCCGGATATATCATAGCCATAGCGTTCTGCCGTTTGGCACATTATCAATTTGATATTTCGCAACTGAAATTTTCCAGTTTCCCGTTTATATTCTATGCCGGAGCTTTCTGTGCCATATATCTTTTGTTGAATTTCAAGCCTTTCAACAAGATAACAACTACAAACAGAATATTGGCATCTTTGGGAGCTAATTCACTCACGATAATGGCTATACACGCTCCTTTTCTGTGGTTGTTCAGGGATTTTATCAGAACAAACAGTAGCTTTTATAACACAAAACTGGGGGGGGTAATTTCAAACTTAATCACTTTTGTTATCTTCATAACATTGAGTTATTTAATTGCCCTTGGAATAGAACAATTAAAAAAACTGACAGCTAAAAATCATGGATAATCCGAAAGTATCAATCATTGTACCGATTTATAGAGTAGAGGAATATATTGAGCGGTGCGCTGAATCGTTGTTCGCCCAAACGTTTGATGACATTGAATACATCTTTGTGGATGATTGTTCTCCAGACAAGTCGGTGGAGATCTTGCAGAGAACTCTGGAAAAATATCCGCATCGAAAGAGGCTGACACGAATTGAGAGGTTGTCGTCGAACAGCGGCCTGCCCGCTGTTCGACGACAAGGGATTCAATTGGCCTCTGGTGATTACACGGTTCATTGCGATAGCGATGACTGGATGGATGTGCATGCCATAAAGGAACTATATACTTTTGCCCTATCCGGCCATTACGATATGGTCTTTTATGATTTCTATCGTAGTGATGGTGTTTCTACATATGCTTCCGCCCCGCGCAAGGTTTCTACCAATAATAAAGACTTCCTGATGTCATCATTGCTTTGCGGGCGGTTGATGGGGAGCTTGTGCGGCGCTTTGATCAAACGTAGTCTTTACGATGGGATAACATTTCCAAGGCAAAATATGAACGAGGATCTGGCGACGATAATCCAATTGGTTTGGAATAGCCGGAATGTAGGATACTTGATGAAACCATTTTATTACTATTTTTTTAATCCTGCGTCAATTACAAGTTATGGCAGTGCTGAGATCCAGATTAATAAACTCAATCAGCGTAAGGAGAATCTTGATCTGATTTTCACCTTTCTTCGCTCCAAAGGTATTTATGAAAAGTATACAGACGAGATAAATGCGCTGAAAGTTGGTTCAAGAATGTATCTTGATAGATATATGCTGATGCCGCGAATCCGTCGGATTTGGCACAATACATATCCGGAAATCAACAGTATTACAGTCATTCATCACAGCAAGATGCGTACTCTCAGTAAAATCGAGTATTTCGGTTCTTTGCTTGGTGTATATCCCATATTCAAATACCTTAAAAATATATGGAAAGACTTAAGGAAATAGATATTATCAGGACGTTCGTAATCATTCTGCTCGTGCTCTATCATGCTCTTGCGCCCTATTGCGGTGGTTGGGATATGCCTTCCTACGCCCAACCCAATGAAGGATTTTATTGGGGAGGAAAACTGGCATACAGTGGGATGCTGGAAACTTTTGTCCTGATTTCCGGGTATGTATTTGCCTTTTCGCTCCAAAAGAAAGTCATTTCTTTCCGATTATTACTAGCCGGTAAGCTGAAACGGCTGTTTGTACCGTGTATGTGTTGGGGCATTATCATGACATTGATATTCTTTGGTCCGTCAAAACTTCTTAATCTGGAACATTTTTGGAAAATTATTGGGGGATACGGACATCTTTGGTTTCTTCCGATGCTCTTTTGGTGCTTTTTAATGGAATATGGCATACAGCACTGTCTCAAGGGACGTAACTTGATGTTAGTACTCATGATTATTGCTATTCTGCCTTGGCCGGGAATTCCGTTCCGTTTTAATCAATCGCTTTATTATCTGCTTTTTTTCCATCTTGGTGGAATTTTCTTTAGAAATCGTGAGCGGCTGAGAACTGTCAATTGGTCAACAATATGCATTTTATCGGCTGTTTATATGGGGTTATTCATTGCGGTAACATTGGTTTTGGGAATGGACGGGATGCGTCCGGAACTGGCATCGGACTTGAAAGTAAAAGTTTTAATCCTGTTTGTCCACCATACTCTTAAAATGGTAAGCTATGGATTAGTCACAATTATCTATGTCGCTGTATTTATAAAACTGGAAGACAGATGCAATGGAAAACTATACACTGTATGCCGAAGTATCGCAATGAATTCGATGGGAATATATGTGATGCAAGAAATAGTTCTGAGACTTATCTATTATAGAATGGGGGGGGTATTTTTGTATACCAAAGAGTTAACTCCGTTGGTCGCCTTCGTGGGCACTTTCATCGTCTGCTATGTATCAAGTGTGATTATAGCCGGATGCAAATACACCAAATTTCTGTGTTAGTATGAATGTGTCCTATTTTATTTACCTAATAAATTACAACGATGAAATATCATTACGAGGCAGTTCCGGTACTGTTCAATATACTTCTGTTTTTTCTTATGCTGTATCCGTTTCCGAATGTGTATAGATATGGCTGTGAATTTAGAAAACGATATACAGACATCTTGGATTATGCAGTATACGGTGTCCTGCTGATACTGTTTTGCACTTTCGGCTATGCGGACAACGATTTCTATCACTACGAGGGGCTTTTCAAACGTATCTGTTCAACCGGATTAAACGTGCATCTTGAACCCGTTTACTATTGGTTGATACGGAATGTCACTTCAAACTATCTGGTATGGCGGTTTATAGTGTGGAGCGGAACGGTGATTTTGTCGTTATGGACAATAAAACGGCTCAAACTTGATGTGAGGATAGGATTGCTGATATTTGTGCTGTTTTATATCAACATTATTTCAGTAATGCGCGGAAATTTGGGAATTGCCATACTGTTTTTTGGCTTTTCATTCATTATCAGGCCCTCTCATAATAGGTTATTGTCATTCCTATTCGGTTGTTTGTTGATTTTCTGTTCATTCTTCTTTCACAAAAGTATGTTGTTTTCGATTGCTGCACTTTCGGTAACACCTTTTTATCTGAATAGGAAAACGGTAAAAATCAGTCTTGTCATATTCCCTTTCCTGACCGTTGTGACTACTTTACTGCTGGATTATATTATTATGAACGGACTCATCGGTTTTGATATAGCAGACATGAATATAGGGAGCTCGATGACGGGATATGCGAGCGGCACAATGCGGCAGTCGAATATTTTTGGTAAACTGAACCAAATGATAACCTATATGCCGGTATACGCATCTTTGGCTCTTATGACTAAGAAGATAGTTTTTGAAGAAATTGATGTTCCACGGTATATAAAGGCATTGTTCATCTATTGGTATGCAATAACTTATATTGCCAGTCTGTTTTTCTTCCAAGAAACTTCGGTATGGCTCTTTATACGTTTCATAATGATGAGCTATTTTCCTCTTTGTATTGTTGTGGGGTATTATTATTCTAATTTCAAGATGACACGCGAGAAAAGAATCTTGATGCTTTTGGCAATCCTTCCTATCTGTTATAAACTTTTCTATGCCTTCTATAAGAGGTTGGTATGGGAAGGGTACGTCTTTTTCTGACATGTTTCGTTAGTTTACACGTATTAGGATCACAATAAAAAAATTAAAAAACAATCTGAATGAAAATCTTAGAAATAATTCCTCAACTTAGCAGTGGCGGCGGAGAGCGGTTTGTGGTTGACTTGTGCAATGAGCTGTCGAAAGAACATGATGTGACATTGATGGTTTTGCACTCACTTGACAAGGTGGATTTCTATTTGAAAGAGGTATCGAATAATGTAAGGGTGGTATCGATGAACAAACGGATGGGACTTGACATCGGTTTGTTATTTAGAGTATATAGATATATCCGTAGAGAAAAGCCTGATGTGGTGCACACGCATTTGCGTGCTATTATGTATATTGCTTTCGCAATCATGCGAAAGAATGGCGTTATGTACTGTCATACAGTACATTCCGCTGCTGATAAAGAAGCCTCCGGCTTCTTTATCAGCAGCGGAATGCGGAAGTTCTGTTTTCATCGTGGGTGGATTACACCCATCACCATTTCCGCCGAATCATTACATAGCTTCCGAAAATATTATGGAATGGATGCTCCTATGATTTTCAATGGGCGCAATGTGGATGCTGGTATGCTTGTTTCAGACGAGGTCAAGGAACAATTTAAACAGTATAGACATACAAATAAGACGCGAGTACTGATAAGTCTCGCACGTATCGACCCTGTGAAACGACAAACTCTCTTGGCACGTGTGGTAATGCGGTTAAAACGGGAAGGATACGACCTCACTGTATTGTTTATCGGAGGTGAACGTGATGCACAGATGACCGCGGAATTGCGTTCGTACAACGATGAAGCAATACAATTACTTGGAGAACTGCACAATCCGCTTGAATATCTTAAAATGGGAGATGCTTATGCACTTTGTTCCTCGTATGAGGGGATGCCTATTTCGTTGATAGAGGCTATTGGTGTTGGCTGTATACCGGTATGCACACCTGTGGGCGGTATAGTAGATGTGGTACACAACGGTGAAAACGGTTTTCTGAGTGACGGTATCGGTGAAGAATCTTATTACAAAACGGTAAAGAGATTTCTATCCCTCACCGATGTACAGCTTAAAGACATGAAGCAAAAAGCTCTTGCCACTTATGGTCCATTCAGTATGTACGAATGTGCTCGCAACTATGTAAAACTTTTCGAGAAAGGAATAAAGAAATGAAAATAGCATATATAGTAGAGCCACGCAAGGTGATAGGTGGTGGTGTCAGAGCCGCCATAAATCTTGTAAAGGCAATGAAACAATATTATGAAGAAGATGCCATGGTGTTTGGAGTAAATCGCGGTACAATAAAAGATAAAGACGTTGAGCTCATCGAAGTGGACACCTTGAACCCAATGAGTATGGCTTATTGGAAAGCGCTAAAACAATTCTTAAAGTCATATCATCCTGATGTAGTACATTGTTTAGGACTTTACTCAGCTTTAGTGTTGGTGATGCAAAGACAGTTCTATGGTCTTAACTTCAAAATTATCTGTACTGTACATCGTGTAACAATGAATATGCGTTTTAGATCCATGCTAAAAGTGATTACACCGTATATTGCAAAGCATGTTGATTTTACTACTTTTCTTACCCGGTATCAAAAAAAACATTACTTTGAAAATGTGGGATTTCGTCCAATGAAACATATCATAGTCCCTAATGTGATTTTTGTGGATAAACATAGTGAGAATGAAACAGTAGCCAAAAGAAAAGAATTGGAAACAAAGGTTGGTACAAATTTGCTTACTTGCTTTGTCGGACGTATTGTTCCAAGCAAAAACATTGAGGATACGATTCGATTAGTGGGGATTTTAAATCGCAGAGGAGTTAAATTAGGGTGTATTCTCGTAGGTGGCTATGAACAATCATATTATGAGCGGCTTGACCAGTTGGCTAAGGCAGAAGGAGTAAGAAATCGTATACATTTTGAAGGATATGTCAACAATCCCACCCTATACAATGCAGCTTGTACTACTACAACCTTTACTACATACAGCGAAGCGTTGCCAAATCTTATGGTAGAGACATTTGCATTGGGTAAGGTGTTATTCTCCTCAGATATCCCTCAAATGGTGGATTTGATAGATGATGGACGAAACGGGTATACCAATTCATTAGCGGATTTGGAGGGAATGGCTGATCGAATGGAAGAAATATATCAGAATGAAGTTCTCCGCAAATCAATAGGTAAACAAGCTCTTGCTACTTATGAAGAAATATATAATCCACGTAAAGTCGCAGCAAAATATCATGATATATATGAATCCTGTTAAAACTGTTAGTCTTGTATATGGTTATTCAGCACGTAATGCCGGTGATTTTGCTATAACACTTGGAGCGATAGACGTGCTACTCTCGTTTGGAATAAAAGTAAAACTTTTTTCTCGATACTCCCGAAGTAATTTGGATTATCACCAAGCTTTAGAAACTCTTAACCAACGTTATGGCAATCACATAGAGGTTTTTGAATCTCCTTTTACGCTTGACAGAACCGATAGCATGATAAAAACACTGAAAAACTATACGGAAGGTCTTTTTACCATAATGGGAATAATACGTAAAAGAGGGTTTCGCCGACAATTACTTGATAGCGACATGATTATTTTTAATGGTGGAAATTTGTTCAGGTGTAATTCTATTATTGATTTTACTCGCTTATTGGCATTGATGTATCCATTACAGGTCGCACAGAAGAATGGTAAAAAAGTAATCATATTTCCGCAATCAGCATCTACTCTCAATAAGATAGGTAAATTATTATTATTTCCCATACTACGTAAGGCGCAGGTTGTGATGTTTAGAGAGAAACTTTCATATAAGAATCTCGAACACTTTATGCCAGCTGGCAATTTCTTTCAGACTATCGACTTGGCGTTTTTTATCAACAAGCAACAAGCAAAGTCTATACTCTCTATTAATTGTGATAAACCGAATATTGCTATAACATTACGTTTTCATACGGTGGGTGATATCACTCATCTTCCTAATAGTGAGATAGCATATTGTCTTGACGAACTCGGTAAAGTAGTAGATAAACTGGGGGTAACGCATAATGTAATAGTGGTTGTACAGACAGAGAAAGATTATGAAACGTCACAAGCGTTTGCAATAAAGCATGGAGTAAAGTTGATAAAATCCCATAATGTGCTTGAACTGATAGAAGTATACAGAAATGTGGATTTACTCTTAGGTATGCGTTTACATTCCATTATCCTTGCACTATCGGTCGGGACACCTTGCTTGGGCTTGTTTTACAAGCAATGGGGACTTAAAAACCCGGGAATGATGAGCTGTTTTAATATGCCGTATAAATTCTGGGAAGACAGACCCACAGCTGAGGATATAGAGCAAAATGTACAAACGTTAATTCAAAACAAGCAAATCCATACGAATACAATACTTGAAATAGTAAAAAAGGAAGAACATATGTTGAAAAGTAAAATTTCTGAAATAGTTCAGATACCATACGGGGGGGGGTAAAATTTCATACATAAACGGGCGATCAGCCGCTTAGTTTCATTATGTAATCTAAATTTAAAGCGTAATGAAACGGAAAAAATTACTCGTTGTAGGCTCAATTCCCGATGAGAGCAACTTATTGAATTATGGAGGTGCGACGGTGTTGATGAAAAACTATCTTGACTATCTAGCCTCTCAGTCTGAATATGAATATAGGTTTGTACAAAACAACCGGTATTCAAATCTTCGCACTCGCCAGCGTAGTATGTGGCGCAATTATTCATACTTTTTCTCGGCATTTTTGTGGAGACTGTTTGGGTGCGATATTGTAATGTTCAATTTTTCTGATCATGGTACAATTTATTATTTCCCATTATTGAGCAAAATAGCTCGTTTGGCACACAAAAAAGTCGTACTACGTAAATTCGGAGGTTCATTTGAGTTCTACATAAAGAAAATTGGTCAAACCCAATTACAACGGGCACTTGATGCTATCAGACAAACAGACTTGATATTCTTTGAAACCCAACAGGGTATTACGCACCTACAACAGTTAATAGGAAAGAGTGACAATATACATTGGTTCCCTAATGTGCGTAAAGCTTCAACAATACGAAAGAACCCCTCAGACTTTCATGGCAGATGTGTTTTCATGTCGCATATCAACAAAGAAAAAGGGATAGAAGATCTTATAGCGGTATCCAAACTGTTACCTTCGAATTATACCCTTGATATATATGGTGAGATAAAAGAGGATAAATATCGCAATATCAACTTCAACGAAAGCGGAATAACATACCATGGAGTTGTCTCTTCCGAACAGGTTTTAAAAACTTTAATAGAATATGATTTACTGCTATTACCTTCTTATCGCGAGGGCTACCCGGGCATTATCATCGAAGCTATGTCTGTAGGCATTCCTTGCGTATCAACCTATGCAGGTGGAATACCTGAAATCGTAGAAGACGGTTACAATGGTCGTTTAGTAATTCCCGGTGATGTAGATGCGATAAAACAAGCTATCTTATCGATTAACGCAACAAACTATTCTCAATATTCAGAGAATGCCTTGAAGAAATTTGAAGAAGAGTTTGAATCTGATAAGACGAATAAACGCATACTTGAAATTATAATGCACTAAATCAAATGGCTAATAATATTCTTATTGTCAATACAATTAAACATCTTCGGTTAAAACAAATCTATTATCAATTATATTATAGACTATTTTCTCATAAGTTGATGGAATATAATGTTCCCCGGCAATCTTCATTGCGGATGGTCTCAGTTATCGCAAAGTGGTATTGTTACAATGTACCCAAGACATTTACATTCCTAAATCTTATAGGGGATTTTAAGTCATGGAATGATGTTAGTCATGGGATGCTTTGGGCATACAATCTGAATTATATGGATTGGTTGTTGCAACCTGACATGACTTTTGAACAAGGTTCAGAATGGGTTGAACGGTTTATAACTGATTTGCCAACAAACAGGATCGGTCTTGATCCTTATCCTATCGCACTGCGAAGCATCAACTGGATCAAGTTTATCGGCAGGCATCATAAAAAAGTGGAGAGCAATCGGTTGCAACGGTGGAACGATTCCCTTTATGCGCAATGTAAATTGCTCGAACGGAAACTGGAATACCAACTGCTTGGCAACCATCTTTTAGAAGATGCTTACGCTTTGTTTATCGCTTCAATTTATTTTTCCGATAAAAAAATGTATGACAAGGCATCCTGTCTGTTGTATAAAGAGCTTGATGAACAGATTTTGCCTGATGGCTCACATTACGAGCAATCACCGATGTATCACTGCATTTTGCTCGATAGGTTATTGGATTGCTATAATGCCTCGATTAATAGAGGTCATGAGAAAATGTGTGAGCTTTTGAAACTGTATGTGGTAAGGATGTTGGGGCATTTGGAGAGCATCGTGTGGAAAGACGATACGATTCCCTTACTTAATGATTCGGCATATGGGATAGCACCGACAGTTTCCGAATTGAGAGCATACGCCAAAAGATTGAAGTTGGAATGGACCCCTTTGCCTATGAAAGAATGTGGCTATAGGAAGCTTTGTTCAACACATTTAGAGGCAGTTGTGGATGTGGGTAATATTACTGCGACCTATCAGCCGGGGCATAGTCATGCCGATACGTTTAATTATGAATTGCGAATTGATTGCAGACCGTTTGTTGTTGATACAGGTATTTCTACCTACAACAAGACTGCAAGAAGGCAGTACGAACGAAGTACGTCAGCTCATAACACCGTAACTGTCGGCAACAAGGATTCTAGCGAGGTGTGGGGAGGTTTCCGTATGGGTAAAAGAGCTAAAGTAAGAGTACTATCCGATACCGAAAATGAAATTATGGCAGAGCACGATGGTTTTAAAGGATGTATACATCAACGGAAATTCACTATTAACGATGATGTATTTACAATAAATGATAAGATTGTCGGCAATAATATGACAGAATGTATCAGCTATATTCATTTCGCACCCGATATTGAGGTTCTTGCCATATCGTCAACTGAAATAAGAACCAACAGGGCTAATATCGCTGTATCCGGTGCAAATTCCATAGAAATTATAAACGATTTTGTATCAGTAGAATACAATCGCCTAGAACCTTCTAAGACGATAAAAATAGTATTTTGCAGAAATTTAACGTATCAAATATTTCAGGCATAAAATATGAAGATTTTAATTGTGTCGTTCTACTATTCTCCCGAGCTTGGGGCTGCTCCTTCCCGTATAACCAATATGGCTGAAGGGCTGAAAAGTCAGGGAGCGGAAGTGGATGTGTTAACTTGTTTGCCGAATTACCCTCAAGGACAAATATTCGAGGGTTATAGAGGCCGTTTGTCAAAAAAAGAAAAGATTAATGGCATAAACGTGTATAGATATTGGACTTATGCAACCGTGTCCAAGAATCCTTTTAAGCGAGCGGTAAGTATGATGTCATTTGCGACCATGTTATGGTTGTTTGTTTTTAAGATAAAGAAGATCCAGGGTTACGATAGGGTGATCATCCAAAGCCCTCCACTACCAGTGGCTGGTTCGGCCATCACGCTTTTCAAAAAAATATTCGGGCGCAAGACTCTTGTGAACATATCCGATTTATGGCCACTTTCTGCTGTTGAGCTTGGAGCAATGCGTGAAGGTGGGAAGATATATGATATTTTCGCGTGGATTGAACGTTATATTTATCGCAATGCAGACGGTATTTTCGGTCAGTCTGAAGAGATAATCCGGCATGTGAATCAATTTCCTTCGACAAAAAACAAGTTTGTATACCGTAATTTGCAGCAATATGCGGTTGCTGCTCAACCCAAAAGGAAGCACAAGCCCTTTCGCATTGTATATGCCGGATTATTAGGTGTGGCACAAGATATATATTCAATTATCGAGAATATTCCGTTTCAGTCTATTGGCGCTGAGTTTCACTTGTATGGTGGTGGAAATCAGGCAGAAAAGATAAAAGAATATATAAATAAACATCCCGGTTGTTTCGTGTATTATCATGGATATGTAAAAAAAGAACAAATTGCCGAAGAGTTGTCAAGATACGATGCGTCAATTGTTCCACTTACCGTAGCAATCAAAGGAGCAGTGCCATCCAAAATATATGATCTCATACCTATTGGCATACCTATACTGTTTTGTGGAGGTGGAGAAGGGGCTGAGATCGTATCGAAATATTATTTGGGAATGGTTTCAAAGCCACATGATTTCAAACAATTACACAATAATATTATTGAGTTGATTAACCTTCCTGACGAAGAATACAGCACAATATCGAAGAACTGCCTGGATATGGCAAAAAATGAATTCGATTTTAACAAACAGATATATCGCTGTTACGATTTTATAAAATCAATCTGATGTAAAAATATAATTCAATGAAGAAAGTAATGTTGGTCTTCGGCACCCGTCCGGAGGCAATCAAGATGGCTCCGCTGGTGAAAGAATTCCAGAAACAGCCAGAACGGGTGGAAACTGTAGTATGTGTGACCGGACAACACCGGGAAATGCTGGACCAGGTATTGGATATATTCGATATTTGTCCAGATTATGACTTGAACATTATGAAGCAGGGACAAGACTTATATGACGTGACGTCCCGTGTATTGACAGGTATGCGTGATGTACTGAAAGAGGCAAGGCCGGATGTAGTGCTGGTGCACGGTGACACGACCACTTCTACTGCCGCTGCTCTGTCGGCCTTCTACCAACAGATTCCGGTAGCACACATAGAGGCAGGATTACGTACACATAACATCTATAGCCCATGGCCGGAGGAGATGAATCGACTTTTGACCGGACGACTGGCGACCTACCATTTCTCGCCTACGCCACTGAGTCGTAGCAATCTGATACGGGAAGGTATTGACGATCGGAATGTCATCGTGACCGGGAATACGGTAATTGACGCGCTTTATTGGGTAGTGGATAAAATTAAGAGCGACAAGGCGTTGGATTGTGAATTGGTAGGGATACTGGCAAAAGCCGGATATGACGTGAGCCGTTTGAATGGTGGTAAGAAGCTGGTGCTGATTACGGGACATCGTCGTGAAAACTTCGGTGACGGATTCATCCATATGTGTACAGCTATCAAAGACTTGACAAAAAAATACCCGGAGGTGGACTTCGTTTATCCGATGCACTTGAATCCAAATGTGCGCAAACCGATACATGACGTATTTGGAGAGGAATTATCCGATTTTGGGAACATGTTCTTCATTGAACCTTTAGAATATCTGAGTTTTGTCTATTTAATGGAAAAATCCACTATAGTATTAACCGATAGCGGTGGCATACAAGAGGAAGCTCCGGGACTGGGTAAGCCGGTATTGGTGATGCGCGACACAACGGAACGTCCGGAAGCATTGGATGCAGGAACGGTAAAACTGGTAGGTACGGATTATAACAGAATAGTAAATGAAGTATCTGTTTTGATTGACGATAAAGTCGCCTATGAAAAAATGAGCAAGGCAGTGAACCCTTATGGAGACGGGCTTGCTTGTGGACGTATTGTGAACGCATTACTGTACAGAATATAAAAAGATATGAGATTAAACCTGAAAATCAGACTATTAATGTTTTTTTTTTAAGGAGATGATAATTCTGCTTTATAAGCGGAAAACGAGGAAGATGCAGATTCGTCCGGTTTCTAATTTCAAACGGGTGTATAACATTCAAGGATTACTATATGTTGTCACCACTAACTTCGGAAGAGAACGGGCATGAGAAGCATTTTGACCGCAACCGTCTGCAATATGATTCTAGATTTTAGTGTGAAGAAAAGGGGAATGGTAAATGAAAAAATTCCTGCGTATGGGTGTTTCTTTTGGGAACTTTTATTGTTTGGACTTTCTCCTATTTCTGGGTAGCATATACTAGTATGAGTGAATTTATCCATTTTTCCAGTGCGGATATAAATAATGCTGGGAAAATACTCAGATTGGTGAGCGTTTTTAAGAAAAAATCACCCTACCCAAGTTTTGATTATAAGGGAAACTCCTCTATATAAATCAGCTGTAAAAGTAACAAGGATGCCTACTGTTGTTGTCCGTTTTGAACCTAATAAGAAAAATCCCGAGCGTGGTACAATTTATTACCGTATCTACAAAGGGCACAATCGGCGTATGGAGTTTTCTTCCCGTCTTCACTTGTCAGCTTCTTCCTGGGATGAAACTGCAAGGACAGTCCGGGATAATTATCCTGAGTCCTGTCGTTTCCGTGTCCAAATTGAGGAGGATCTTCGGCTTTTGAACCGGATTATAACTGAAGATATTACCGGTCGACTGACAATGGGTGATATGATAGCCCTCTTTAAACAGCAAAGGACAATAATCAAATGAACTTTTTGACTTGTAAGTAAATAGGATGGTACCGTCTTTAACAGATTGCTATCTCCGTCTAGGCTTCCAGGTAACAGAATCCGAAGAGGGACTACGGATAGGCTTCAAGCCGGGAATGGTACATGCCATCGTGAAGGAGGTCCGAAACGAACGTCCTTTGACTCGCTCGGATGCTGAATTGTTCTACGAGAAGTTCTCTACACTAAGTAAAGGGCATCGAAATCTATATTTCAGGATCGTGGCACACGGCGGATTCCTGCCGGAAGCATTGGACTTTGAACTGCATGGGCTGACCATTTCGGATGAAAGCTATATTGAAAGCCTCTTGTCCGGAAGACATGTGGAGCTTTATCCGCATAACGAAGCGGCTTACAGGGCGATCATGCGGGGATTCAAACAACACCGTATCGGTGCGATCGTGCAGGCTACCGGAACAGGGAAATCCTATTTGCTGGCACGCTATATCGCAGATCATGCAAAGGAAAAGATATTGGTCTTTGCTCCGAACATCACGATTCTGGATGAGATCCGGAAAGCCGTCGGATTTTCTATTCCGCAAGTGACGTACCGGACATTCCAGTCACTGATCCGTAACCGGGAGGACAATGGGTTGTTACGGGCAGATCATATTCTTATTGATGAATTCCACCATTTCGGGGCGGAAATTTGGGGAAGTGCCTTGCAGGAAGTGATAGAAAATAATCCCTGTGCCTATGTCCTGGGAACGTCGGCAACGCCGATCCGTCCGGAGGGAATGATCGATACGGTGGATCTTTATTTCGAAGGAAATTTGTTTTATGAACTTACCTTGCCGCAGGCTTGGTATTACAATATCTTACCGGTTCCGGTTCTGGTACAGAGTGCTTACGGGCTGGACAACGAACTGGACCGGCTGCAAAGAAAGCTGGAACGCAGCGGTTGTTCAAAAGGACGAAAAGAAAAGGTACAGAAGAAACTGGATCTGGCACGTGTGGATTTCAAAGAGGCTTTGGGGGTATCGGAAGTCATCCGGAAGTTCCTGCCGACAAGCGTACGCAAGCTGCTGGTATTCTGTCGCGATCTCACCGATTTGAAGCAGATGGTGCCGGAAGTATGCGGATGGCTCACGCGAGCGGGACGTGCCATTACTCCGTTCGAGATTCATCATGCCCAAGGTGAACGGCAGAACGGCCGGATACTGGATGCTTTCCGAGAAGAATCAGACCAGCTGCACGTATTGTTCTCCGTCAATATGCTGATAGAAGGACTGCATGTGGAGGGTGTGGATGCTGTCTTGTTCCTTAGGCGGACGGAATCATACATCGTTACTTTGCAACAATTGGGCCGTTGCCTGGATGCCGGGGCAGGAAAACAGCCGGTCGTCTTGGATTTTGTCAACAATCTTTCAGGGAAATCGGTCTATGACGTGATGGCTCCCCACTTGGAGCGTCTATCTCTCCTTCCATCACCCAAAGGATTCGAAGGGAACACCTCTTTTCTGACGACAGGTTTTCTATCGGACATACGGCTGCGCATAGAGGAAATATTGGCAGAACTGGAGCCCTGGCAGATTATGTATGAGAGGCTGATTGAATTCCGTCGGGAAGAAAACGACTGGCCGTCAGTTACGGAAGGAAAACTCGGTTTGTGGTGCAACACCCAACGCATTGCCTATAAACGGGGAAAATTGCAGGAGGAACGCCGCCGTCAGCTAGAATTGATCGGTTTTGAATGGAACCAGCTCGACTCCAAATGGATGAGAGAATACCATGCGTTGAAAGTCTTCTTTGATACCTGCGGACGCTGGCCTAAACGGGAAGACGGTTCGCTTGCAACTTGGTGTTATACCCAACGGGAAAGGCGGAAGAATGGACGCTTGAGCAAAGAGCGGATCCGGGCTTTGGATAAGATCAGTTTTATCTGGAACCAGGACCTCCAAGGGGAATGGATGAAGAACTACGAGGAGCTGAAGTCTTTTATTGGAAAATTTTATCGTTTTCCTAAATCGACAGAAGGGAACTTGGGCGGATGGTGTCATACACAGCGAAAAATGCACAAATTGGGAAAATTATCCAGTGATCGCCGAATTTTGTTGGATAAAATAGGATTTGTTTGGTCGGCGGAACAGGTCTGGCAAGGTAACTTCGAACAATTGTGCTTGTTTCATAACCAACAAGGACGATGGCCGGGATGCCGTGAAGGAGCATTGGGACGTTGGTGTACCATCCAAAGACGGGATTACCGCAAGGGAAACATGTCAGATGAGCGAATAGTACAATTGGAGCGGATCGGTTTCCCTCTGAGCTGACAGGAAACATCTTTGAAACCATTGGGTTACGAAATATATTCCCAAATGTTATTTGCAGGAAATAGTATAGTGATAACCTGTGTAAGCAGATATAGAGTCTAATTTTATGAATAAATACGCATAAAATCAGAATTCAGATATGTACATAACTGATAGGAATTCTAGACACTTTTAAAAGATGTTATTACCAAATTTCGTAGACATGGAAATGAAATTGTCACTGCATATAAATGACGATTTACAAAAGACGGTTATTACCAATGTCATGACTCTTGTCTGTCATAATAATGTAAGGAGCATTATTATGAACATCTTTTGACTTTCCTTTGAATGAAACCAGTTTGAATATATAGGGGTATGGTTACAATTTAAATAATCTTTATGCCCCACTCGGAATACTTGATTTGGGTAATTTTAAATATAATTGTCGGTTCTGCAATCACTAGTAGAAGCAATATACAGGAATTCTGAATATGCCTTTTTCGGTAACTGCAAATTGATTATACAATTCCCCCCCATACACATACACTTAATTCCTCAACCTCTCTCTTGAATTTTTCCAATCCTTTCCCAAACTTTTTTTTATTTTTTCCTTCAAATTTTTTCCCTAATCTAAAAAATGTGTATCTTTGTCCATAGAAGAGTTCCTTATAAGTATGAGGTTGTAAAATACTGAAATTAGCACAATCTCCAAATCGTTACCTTAGACTTTTCAAAACTTTCATAAGCGTTTGTCTTTCAAATCAAGACATCAATTAGATAAGAATTTAAAGTAAATAATCAAGGTTACGTTTATTGATCAGTGCATTGATTTGCTCAGCTTCTCGAACAGCTGTATGATCTTTCCAAAGAATAAACATAGCATCCGGTTCTTCTGCAAACTCGGGACATAAAGCTAATGGCATTCCTGCCTTATCGGTTAAAGCAGGAGTACTACCAGTTGTGTCAAAACATAATCCACAAATAGAAGCAATCTCTTCTTCCTTCAAATCTGATAAGGCTATATGTACAGCCTCTATCATGGATTCAATATAATCCAATGGATGTTGGCGATAACGATTGTTGTGTGCATCGCAGTAAAGCCCCGCTTTCCAACGGGGGTAAAAACTTACCCCCGTAGCCATTTCACGGCCAGTATATGTATCCACTACCAGTGCACGACAAGAATCCGTACCAAAATCAAGACCAATAACGTATTTCTTGTTTGATTCCATACTCTAAAGCATTATTTGGTTGTTAACTCTTGTTTTCTTGCAATGAAAAGCCCATAATAGGCAATCACTGCAAAAGCAACGGCCGGTACAACATATGCAGCCATAATACTACCCGTCTGGTCGGAGACAATACCCTGAATTTGGGTCAGAACGGCAGCACCGGCAATAGCCATTACCATGAATGAACCTCCAATCTTAGTGTCATCCCCCAAACCCGTAAGACCAAAACCATAAATGGTCGGGAACATCAATGACATACAACCAGAAATGCCCATCAGGCAATAAACGCCGAAACTGCCCTTGCCGAACATAGCACCCAAACAACACATTACAGCAAGAAGCGCAAGTCCTATCAAGAGTTTATAAGCTTTCACATATTTCATCATGGCAGTACATACGAATCTCATTACTACAAAGAGAATAAGTGACATGATATAGTAAGTAGCTGCAGCCTGTTCTGCTGTACGTGGCAGCAAATCATTCAATCCAAGCCATTCACAACAATTATAGAATGCGGCAGCTACCGGTTCCACTCCCCGTAATGCATTTACAACAGCATCTGCAGAAGCAGAATCTCCTAAAGAAGCCAATACACCGTCAAAATTCAGCTGTACCATAGCATAACGGATCACGAATGACCATACGGCTATCTGTGCACCAATATTGAAAAATTGTGCTATTACACCCCATACATAATTCTTATTCTTTATAAGACGACGAAGAGTGGCACCAAACTCTATTTTTTCACCTTTTTCACTAAGATTAGGCATTTTGGTAAGCCGAATAGCAAGTAAGAGCACCAACATCACCAGACCAAGTACCACATAAGCAGTAGTAACAGCATTCAATTCCTGCCCCTGGATGGCGGCCAGCTCCTCAGCCGGAAGTTGGGCACGCTCTGTCGCTGTCATTCCATTCAGTTGTGAGAGGATGAAAATCTGACTGATCACCACTCCCGTAATCGCTCCGAACGGATTGAAGGCCTGAGACAGATTCAAACGGCGTGTCGCGGTACTTTCAGGACCGATTGCCAATACATAAGAATTAGTAGACGTCTCCAGAACTGAAAGTCCGGCAAAGAGAACAAAGATTGCCAGCAGATACATAAAGAAGCTGAAATCAACATTCACTCCCGAGCTAAGCATGGCAGGATAGAACAGTAAAGCCCCAAATGCATATAGACCAAGCCCCAGCATCACGCCTGATTTATAAGTGTATTTCTTGATAAACAAGGCACCGGGAACAGCACAACATCCATATCCCAACAAATAGCACACTACCTGTATCCAAGCTGTTTTTGAATCACTCATACTCATGATGCGCTTGAAAGCTGCAAGCATAGTATCTGTCAGATTATTCGGCACAGCCCAGGCAAAGAAAAGAGTAGTGAGCAGAATGAATGGGAAGAGGATTCCTTTCGGTATTATTTTATTTGATTCCATACGAATTCTCCATTATATAGTTACCCTATTGAAACTTTGTTTTTATTACATTCAAATCTGCTCCAAATAAATCTTGCACGATAGGAACCAATTGTTCATCCTTACCTTGTACATGAATCACCTTTTGCGTATGGACCAATGAGGCACCGGGAGCCAGCTCCGCACCAGGAGAAGACGTTTCAATTTCATAGAAAGGTCCCATTATAGAACCGTCTTCTACCGGACCGTCATTATAAGAGTTGATTACATCGCCGGCAAACGGATCTTCCTGAGGTCCCCATTGGCCATTTACGTAGACTGAAGGAGTTTCGGGAAGACTACACCACAGGATTGTGAGTACGCCTTTCGATGAATCATAACTTCCGCAAATATCCGTTGCCCGTGAAGCCGGCAATCCCAGCTTGGAACGATAGAGCCCGTCAATCTTGAAATAGATAATACCATTTTCCTTTATCAGCCTATCCGCCGGTATCTTACCGAAATATTCATCATTCACAATTGTTCCTTCCGCATCTTGCTTATAAGGAATGAATACAGTAGTGGTCGGTGTAGGATTAAAACAGCCGAGCATCCACACAGATACAAGACCACCCTCTTTTGTCCATGCCTTGTCACCTGTATTGGTAATCTTATTCTCACTCTTGTAAGCTACAATTTTCATATCATTTGTAAGCTGGATATTAAAATCGGCAGCCACTTCACCAGCATCCATCAACGATACAGTACGGTCAATATTCATATCAAAAGTAGTACCGGAAGCATTTGTCAAACGAGTATCTTTCACAAAACGGATACTACTGTTGTCTTGCGACTTTATGTCAAAAGCTTCAGTATCAAGTACCGGAGGAACTATCCAATTATCATAAACCTGCTCTTGTCCTTCCTTAAAATAAAGTGAGAACGGACCACCTTCCGGACCAAGCCAGAAGCGTTCCTCACCTCCTACCGGATTAAATTGAGAACTGACTTTGCCTTCATTTATGAAACGATAATTAATCCAGCCGTAACTATCACCTTCATCGCCGGAAGCAGAAGTAGTCATTACACGGCCTTGCCATGCAGGAATAACCATCACTTTAGAATTCCCATCAGCAGATACCAATTCAGTATATTCAATGCCGTGGTCCTTTAAGAACTGGGCATCATAAGCATAACTTCCCATCTTGATTTCTTTTTGTCCGCCGCATGATACAAGTATTGCAGTTGCACCTACCAGCAGAGTGTTTTTCAGTTTGGTTGATTTCAACATAACGCCTGTTTCCTTTATTTATAGAGAGGTCCATAATTCTTGCAAGCTCTATAGTCACTGCCTTCCATATCCTCGCCAAAAGCGGTCCATGCACTGGGACGGAAAATATTTTCCTCAGAAACATTGTGCATGCATACCGGGATACGAAGCATGGAAGCCAGAGTAATCAAGTCAGCACCGATATGACCATAACTGATAGCGCCATGATTAGCCCCCCAGTTATTCATAACAGTATATACATCACGGAAATACCCCTTACCTGTCAGACGTGGAGCGAAGAAAGTGGAAGGCCATGTACGGTCAGTACGTTCATTGATAGCCTTGAAAACATCCTTATCCAAATTTACTGTCCAGCCTTCGGCAATCTGCAATACCGGACCTTGACCTTTTACGAGATTCAAACGGCACATTGTTACCGGCATTTCACCACGAGTCAGGAACTGGGAAGAATAACCACCGCCACGCATATATTCGCGACTGGCCGGATGCCACTTGGTTACAGAAAGACAAGCTTCTACTTCCTCTTCCGTAATTTCCCAGAAAGGCTTCATTACCGGTTTATTGTCACGTGTCTGACAGCCTGTTCCATCAAGCGTACAAGAGCCGGAGTTGATCAGGTGAATGAAACCGTTTGCCGCCTTACCTTCCAATTTCTTACCCGTTACCCGTTCTATGGCATTCGGACTCCAATAAGTACGCACATCCGCAAATATCTGTGCAGTATTGGTCAATAGATGATTGAAGAGCATTGAAGTACAATTCAACGTATCATTTTCCGTAGCGAAAGTAAATGCTTCACGGATACCGTTCCAATCGAAAGAAGTATTCAGTATAGCTTCTGAAAAATCACCGTCAGGCTTATAATCCGTCCACTGGCGCTGTCCCTGGAAACCCGCAGCAATCGCATTGTGTCCCATTGACTCTTCCTTGAACCCCATTTCAGCCAATTTGGGATTGCCAATCATCATATCACGGAAAATAAGAGTCATTTTTACCACGTATTCCCAACGGGCATCTTTCTCTTCACGGGAATATACCAGATGTTCCGGATTAAAGTCTGTCCCTTCATTACTCTTGCAATACTTTTCTGTCCATGCCATGGCACGTGCGAACTCTTCATGGTCATAAATGCCCAACTGGACACGACGTTCTATCTCACTGGCATCCACATACTCATTACGCATGCCCAAATACTCTTGGAAGAAATCAGGATTGGGAATAGAGCCTGCAATGCCCATGGATACACTGCCGATTGAAAGATAGGATTTCCCCTTCATTGTAGCCACAGCTATACCTGCACGGGCAAAGCGCAACAATTTTTCCTGTACATCTTCCGGTATCTCCATATTGGTCACCTCCTGTACATCACGTCCGTAAATGCCAAAAGTAGGCAATCCCTTCTGTGTATGGCTTGCCAATGCTGAAGCCAGGTAAACCGCACCCGGACGTTCTGTACCATTAAAGCCCCAGATGGCTTTTGGCATTTCTCCGTCCATATCAATAGTTTCGAATCCATAACACCAGCAAGGAGTTACAGAAAGTACAACACCGACTCCACTATTACGGAATTTTTCAGCCGCCATGGCAGCTTCAGCCACTCCACCAATAGTTGTATCTGCAATGACGCACTCTACGGAAGTACCGTCACTATGACGTAAGACAGAAGAATAAAGCTCGGCCACTTTATGGGCCATGGCCATAGTCATATCCTCCAATGACTCACGGATACCTCCACGACGACCGTCAATAATAGGTCTAATACCAATTTTCGGCTTTCCACCGATTAATCTTGAATTTCTCATGGTTCAACTGATTTTATTGAGATTAATATAAAAATTAACTAAATCGATTAAGCTATCATATAAAAAAAACAGCTCTCCTAAGGAGCCATTTCAATAAATTCTCCCTCGGCAAGCACAGACTGCACTGTATTACCGTTAATAATGATATCTATCAGTATTTCAAGTGCTTTCTGTACTAAAACATCTATAGGCTGCTGAATATAGGATATAGGGGCATCAAAAAAGTCAAATACCGGATTACCGTCAAAACCCACTAAACCTATTTTACCAATAATTCCCTCTCCCATGTCCTTTATTGTATATAAACAAGCCAATGAAATCATGTTGGTGGCAAAAAGAAAAGCGTCTACACCGCCATCAATCATTTTAGGCAACAAACGGTCTGCGGACTTTCTGGGAGCATCCTGCCTCAAAAAGACCACGTTAGCCAAGTTTCTCTTACCGGCTTCATCCATAGCCTTTTTATAACCACGGATACGCTCTTTCATATGGATAAGGTTGACATCATAAGCCACCATACAAGGAGCGTTATAGCCTGCATTCAAAAGATGTTTGGTTGATATATAGGAAGCATTGAAGTTATTCAACGCCACATAGCTGACATTGATTTCCGGAAAATAGCGGTCGAACAAAACAATAGGGATATTATTGTTCACAAGTGAAGCGATGGATTTCTCAGAATTGTCACAAGGAACAATGATGAGTCCATCTACCCCTTTATTAATAAGGTTACTAACAACACGGGTCATCTTATCCTTATCCTCATCTGAACTTCCAAAAAGTACGGTATATCCCCGTTTGGTTGCCTCATCTTCCAATACACGCGCTAATTGAGAAAAAAATGGGTTGGAAATATCAGAAACCACTAATCCTATTGTTTTTGTTTTGCCACTACGAAGACTTTTGGCCGCAAGATTAGGCTGGTAGTTCATTTCATTGGCAATTTTCAATATGCGTTGGGCAGTTTCTTCTCCCACGCGATACTCTTTCTTTTTCCCATTCAAAACGAACGAAACCAATGCTGTTGAAACGCCTGCAGCTTCAGCAATATCCTTCAGCGATATTTTTTTTAGTGACGACATATATTTGTGTAACGTTTTTGCTATATAATAGTATTATACTTTTAGGTTACCTCTTGAATCAGTAGCACTTATCGTATTCTCACGATGCAAATATAAACATAAAAATTAAATCTGCAAATTATTTTGCTAATTCGTTATAACATTTTTATATTTGCAGTACCAAATCATGCTAAAAACGATATGAACTACCATAAACGACACATAAAAATTAATTTTAAACTTTTAAAATCATGAAAACCAAGATTCTATTTACACTTTTATTCTTTGCATGCAGAATACACTACCTTTATGGACAGACTAACCTACAAATAGCTCCGGAAACTTTAGCAACTCCGGAAAAAAATGGAATATGGTTACAACCTGCTCAAAATACAAAAGCACAACCCATTTGGGGATTTGCAAATGGTATCCGAATAGGAATTGCTCCATTAGGAGGTCCACGTGGGCTAATTCGTATCTATACACCTTATTTAGAACATGATGAATTTGTTGTTACCAATTTCATTGCTTTTGAACCAATTGATAAAGCAAAAAATAATAGGGGGCTCTCAGAATTGGAATGGAGTCAACTTGATAATGTTCGTGGAAAACGTTTTTGGAGTGGGAATACTCCTGAAGCTCCCTCATTCCCAAATCAATATTATCCAGCTCACGGAGTAATAGCAAAGGAAAATGGAGTTGAAACACTTACTGTGTATTTCTTTTGTGAAACTTTTGATAATGGTGCGGATATCTATGTCCGGACTAAATTCACAGAAGGAAAGCCTTATGAGTTTGAATTAACTACGTATACCACGGAAGAGTCAGATGAGCTAAATCGTTTTATACTCACAGCTACTATGGGAAACAAAGCAAGACTTAGGACATTACATCTCGCAGATGGTAAAACGAAAGAAGCCGGCCAATTATGGCCGAGCTATAAAGATTCTAATTTCACAGAACATAACCATACTCCAGTGGCAGAAATGATAAAAGATAAAAATGGAGGTGTATGGTTTATAGCGTCACCTGATGAGAAAGACCCTACAAAAGCTGTATATGCTGAAGATACACATACACATTGGAAATATACTGGTAAAAAAGCAACGCAATATTGGTATTGTTCCAATCCAAGTAATGAGTTAGAAGGAGTTGTGAATGGTCGTTATACTTATTGGGCAAGTAAATCTCCGATACCTGGTGGTATCGCTTATGAGAACTTTGAACTGACTGAACCATTTCAGTCTGGTCAAAGCTATATTTTTGGTATCACACCTCTTTCATCGGAAGAATTAATAAACCACATTATGAAATAAGAACGGACTACTTTTTGGGTAGAACTTCTTTTCCTCCTTATTTATCCCCTCTTTTGTTCTTAATTTATAGAACAGAAAAGGATAAAAGGTGGATAAAAATAAGAAAAGGATAAATTACAAAACTTACTAAATAGCTTATTACTCTAATGAGAACAGCAGAAAATAGATACTCTATTTCTACTGTTCTCATTTTTTATATATATACAACTTTTCATAGTATAAAATCTCAAAACAATCTTTTAAAGTCAACTTAAGAGATACTTCTTAACTATTGTTGGGGTCTTCCTTCCGGCGAAGTTCTCGAAGAACTTAATCCGGCCTTGAAGGAAATGCTCCCCCATCTGTTCACAGAAACCCACACCAGCGACACCAAGGCAGGGGAACTGACACCCGAGTGGGCAGACAGGCTTGGACTTCCCCAAGGAATCGCCGTGGCCGTGGGGGCGTTGGACGCCCATATGGGAGCCGTAGGCGCATCCGTCGTCCCGGGGATACTGACACGTATCATGGGAACATCCACCTGCGACATCATGGTTGCCGGCAAAGACGAGGTAGGCGGACGCTGTATCAAGGGAATCTGCGGCCAGGTGGACGGTTCGGTGCTTCCGGGATTCATCGGTTTCGAAGCCGGACAGTCGGCTTTCGGAGACATCTACGCCTGGTTCAGGAAGATGCTGGCATGGACACTGAAAGATATCCCCGGAGGGGAGGCCAGGCAGAAAGTTCTGGACGGCATGCTGGTGGAACTCACCCGTGAGGCCCAGGACATGGAACCCTCCGAGGATGGTGTTGTTGCCCTGGACTGGATGAACGGCCGCCGTACCCCCGATGCGGACCAGAACGTGAAGGGTGCCGTTGCGGGACTCACGCTGGGTACCAGCGCCCCGGAAATATTCCGTGCGCTGGTGGAAGCCACCGCCTTCGGTTCCCGCCGTATTGTGGAGCATATGAAGGGCCAGGGGCTGCGCATTGATTCGGTCAATGCCATCGGAGGTATCAGCAAGAAGGCGCCCTTCGTGATGCAGACGCTGGCAGACGTGCTGGACATGCCTATCCGTGTGGTCCGCTCGGAACAGACCTGTGCCTTGGGAGCGGCAATGTTCGCGGCAGTTGCCGCAGGGGTGTACAAGGATATCAACGAGGCGACAAGGCACATGGAGTCGGACATCGAGGCTGAATACCGGCCGGATGAGAAAAGAGCCCTCATCTACGAAAAACTATACAAGAAATATCTTGAACTGGCAAAACTTGCTGAAACCATTAACTAAGTATATAAACCAATTAATTTATTTAAACCATGAAAATCAAATTTTTTATCTTAGCAGCCTTATGTATGGCAACTATAAGCATTTACGCTCAAAATTTTAATGGACTTGACATGAATATGGGTAATTTATATCGCTTATCCAATGCCAAGACACGTTCCATCAGCCCTGAAAACTTTACAGGTGAGAAAGGTAAAGGTGGTATGGCTGATCCAATTACAGATAAAGAAAAAATAAATCAAGCTAATGCACATCATGCAGCTAAAACTTTAGGGCAAGGCTGGAAAGTCAATCCTTATGTAAACATTGGCCCTAACGAAACTTTTACTTTAGCAGAAATCGAAGGCCCTGGTTCTATACAACAAATTTGGATGACACCAACAGGTGAATGGAGAAAAACAATTATTCGCTTTTATTGGGATGATGAAAAAGAACCTTCTGTAGAGTGCCCTATAGGTGATTTTTTCTGCAGTGGTTGGGGACTATATTCTCCATTAAGTTCATTAGCAGTTTGTGTAAACCCTGGTAGTGCGTTCAATTGTTATTGGCAAATGCCTTTCCGCAAAAAATGTAAAATTACAATGGAAAACATTGACCCCAATAATGAAATGAGAGTTTATTACCAAATAAACTACACTTTAACAGAAGTTCCTGAGGATGCAGCTTATTTTCATGCACAATTCCGTCGCTCAAATCCTAATATAAATTCTGACCATGTATTGGTTGATGGTATTAAAGGTAAAGGACAATACGTTGGTACATATATTGCTTGGCAAGTGAATAATAACGGTTGGTGGGGTGAAGGTGAAATTAAATTCTTCATGGATGGTGATAAGAAATTTCCGACAATCTGCGGTACTGGTACAGAAGATTACTTTTGCGGATCTTACAACTTTGAAAATAAAACGACGCATCAATATGAAGAATTCACTACTCCTTATGCAGGATTACATCAGATTATTCGCCCAGATGGAGTTTATCGTTCACAACAACGTTTTGGCATGTATCGTTGGCACATACTTGATCCAATCCGTTTTGAAAAGGATTTAAAAGTTACAATTCAAGATCTTGGATGGCGTAACGACGGCCGATATCTCGATCAGAAATCAGACATTTCTTCTGTTGTATTTTGGTATCAAACTGAACCACATGCTAAATTTCCAACATTACCTTCAGTAGACGATCTAGAAATTGTACGACCTTTTTAAAATACTCTGAGAAATATATAATTATTTATCTAAACATTTTATCACTTTGAATCTATGCTAAATTTTTATCAAAAAAGGACTTTGTCCAATACAATTCGACTAATGACAATATTATATATGTTATGCATATGTCAATTAGCTATTGCACAAACCAAAAACTTCCAAGGTGTCGTAAAAGATGCAAAAGGCAACACATTACCAGGAGTTACAATATTGGAAACTGGCACCAGTAATGGAGTTTCAACAAATATTGACGGAATATTTGAGATAAAATTAAGACCTGGCAGTACATTAACAGTAAGTTATATTGGATACATTACTCGCACCATTCCAACTAACGATAAAACTACTTTTTTAAACATCATTCTTGAAGAAGATGTATTTCAGCTTGATGATGTGGTAGTGGTAGGTTATGGTTCCATGAAAAAAGGTGAAGTAACCAGTGCTATTACATCAGTAAAAAAAGACGATTTTCTTGCCGGGATGGTAAAAAGTCCCGAACAACTCCTTCAAGGAAAAGTAGCAGGTCTTCAACTTTCAAATTATACTGGTGATCCTGTATTAGGACTCGAAATGACTATTCGAGGTGTTAATTCATTATCTGGTAATACTAGTCCATTGATCGTTATTGACGGAATTCCAGGTGGTAGTTTAACAGCTATTTCAAGTGAAGACATAGAATCTATAGATGTGCTAAAAGATGGTTCTGCAGCTGCTATTTATGGTACTCGTGGTACAAATGGTGTCATTGTAATTACTACCAATCGTGCTAAAGCGACTAAACTTTCCATGGAGTATAATGGATCTATCTCATTTGAAACATTTGCAAAACATGCTGATATGTTAACAGCCAATGATTATCGTAGATTAACAGATGATCCTGATTTTCCAGGTATTCAAGATGAGGGAACTACCACTGATTGGGTGGACGCTATTAGTCGTACAGCTATCAGCCACAATCATTTTCTTTCTTTGAAAGGTGGTAGCGCTGAATCCAATTACGTAGCTTCCATAGATTATCGCAAACGTGAAGGTGTCATTCGTCATACAGATCGTGAATCTATTACAGCTAAAATAGGTCTAAATCATAATATGTTCAATAATAAATTACGCTTTCAATTCAATATCAATGATAGTTATGTCACCCAACAACGTGCATGGTATGCAGCCTATTTAAATGCTTTATTAGAAAATCCTACCCGCCCTATCTATGATGAAAATGGAAATTATACGGAATATAAAGTAAATCTTAAACCTTATAATCCGGTTGCCATGATTAATGAAGAATATGATGTAGAAGGATACAATCAATTAATGATGAGCGGGAAAATAACTTTATCACCAATTGAAGGTCTTAATCTAAGTGTGATGGGAGCTATGCAACGTTTTGATCGCATGGAGAATAAAAGCAATACATTTAAACATATGACTACTGTGGTAAACGGAGATTATGGTAATGTTTGGAATTGGGCTGATAATACAATGCAAAAGAATTTAGAATTGGTAGGTGATTATACCAAATCATTAGGTTTACACAATCTAGGTGCCATGATAGGTTATAGTTACCAAGATGATGATGCTAAAGGTATATATCAATGGGCAAAAGATTTTCCAACAGATATGTTTGGACCTTGGAATATTGGTTCTATGAATGATATGAAGGATAATAAGGCAGCTATGACCAGTTATAGAAATACTCATAAACTAATTTCATTTTTTGGTCGATTGACTTATAATTACAATGAAAAGTATATGTTTATGGCCAGTTTACGCTGTGAAGGTTCATCACGCTTTGGAGATAACCATAAATGGGGTTGGTTTCCTGCTATATCAGCAGGATGGCGCATTAGCAAAGAGAATTTTATGCAAGATATCCAATGGTTAGATGACTTAAAAGTTCGCATAGGTTATGGCGTTACAGGTAATGAAGTCACATCTAATTTACTATCCATGTATTTGTTAAATTATGGTGGATATGCATATATTAATGGAAAATGGACACAAGGTGCAGGTCCATACCAAAATCCTAATCCCGATTTAAAATGGGAAACGAAGAGTGAGTTAAATTTGGGACTTGATTTTTCATTCCTAAAAAATAGACTTTCTGGTTCTATTGATATTTATCACCGTGAAACTTCAGATCTACTTTCTACCTATGAAGTACCAACTCCACCTTACATTGTATCAAGTATGATGGCAAATGTTGGAAAAATTAGAAATCAAGGCATCGAATTGTTATTAAGTGGTACTCCTATTAAAACACGCGATTTACGTTTTGACATTACAGGAACATTTTCCTATAACAAAAATAAAATCATTTCTTTATCAAATGGACTTTATCAAAAAGATTATTGGTATGAAGGAGCTACCGGTTCACCAATTCAAACCCATACTCACATAGTAAGAGAAGGTGATCCCGTTGGTAATTTCCATGGTTTCCAGACTCATAGTCTTACATCTGATGGTTTATGGATGGTATATGGTACTGATGGTCAACCCAAATTATTGACTGATGCTGATGATGGCGACAAAAAAGTTATTGGTAATGGTATTCCAACAACTTATGGAAGTCTAAATTTAGCATTAAGCTATAAAGGTTTCGACGTATCTGTTATGTTCCGCGGTGCATTCAATTTTCAAGTCTTGAACCGCCAACGTATGCATTGGGAAACAACCTCACGTATTGGAGAAGGCAATCTACCTCGCTCAGTATTGGAAAAACCATTTGGTAGTAATTCATATGTAAAAGGTGCTCCTGCTATGCAAAGTTATTATGTAGAAGATGGTGATTATGTAAAATTGGATAATATAAATGTTGGCTATACATTTAATCTTAAAAAACAAAAAGTCATTCAACGTCTTCGTCTATATGTAGCAGGCAATAATTTACTCACAATGACTGGTTATAAAGGACTAGATCCAGAAGTTAGTATTAAAGGACTTGCTCCTGGTGTTGAAGGATCTGGTGCAGGCGAATTATATCCTACTACACGTCAGTTCACTGTTGGCTTAAATCTTTTATTTTAACCTTAAAAAATTACAGCAATGTTCAAAAAACAATATATTACTGGTGCATTTTTAGCTGTTATCTCTTTATTCAGTTCTTGTACCAATTTGGATGAAGAAATTTTTAGTAGCATCCCTGAAAAAGACTTTTATAAAACTGAATCTGAATTCTTGGCAGCCATGGTTCCCATATATTCCAGTATGCGTACCTTAACAGAACATTCAAACTGGTGGGATTTAGAAGAAACTACCGATGTTTGTGTTACTCCAGTTAAAAATCATGGCTTATGGTATGATGGAAGTATTTATATTCGCTTACACCAACATTCTTGGATGGAAGAAGATGCACATCTAAACAATATATGGAATGCATTATATTCAGGTGTCTCAAGTGCTAATAGAGTTCTTTACCAATTTGAAAATTCAACAATAGAAATGAATGGTAAAGAAAATTATATTGCAGAATTAAAAGTAGCTCGCGCATTTTATTATTACTTACTACTAGAAGCTTTTGGTAATGTTCCCATTATTGATCGATTTGATGTTCCTGATGGTTATTTACCAGCAACAGAGCCACGGTCTAAAGTTTTTGAATTCGTTGAGTCGGAATTAAAAAATAATATCAATAACTTAAGTGAAGATGTCTTAAACACCTATGGACGTTTTAATAAATGGAACGCAAAAATGCTTTTGGCACGTCTATATTTGAATGCTGAAGCATGGATAGGAACTCCCATGTATAATGAATGTGAAAATTTATGCAATGAAATTATTGCTACTAATAAATATAGACTAGACGGAGATTATTCACTCCCATTTTCTACAAATAACGAATTGAGTAATGAAACAATGTTTGTAATTCCATTCGATGAAACCAAATCAGGTGGTCAAATTTATATGTGGGCACGCAAAACTTTACACTATTCTCAAATGCAAACTTTCAACCTCCAAGCCACTTGGCTTGATGGTGGGTGCGTCGGAGTTCCTACTTTCTTTGATAACTATATAGAAGGTGATAAGCGTTTAGAAAAAACATGGCGCATGGGACAACAATATGCACTTGATGGTACTCCATTATGGACAAATGGTTGGTGCGGAGACCCACAAATGCTGCTCAGTTATACCAAAGATGTTACTAATATTAGTGGAGATGCTACCATGTATCAAGGGTATCGTTTTGGCAAATATGAAATCAAAATAGGTGCAACAGGTACTCCTGATAATGATTATGTCATTATGAGATATGCCGAAGTATTAATGATGAAAGCTGAATGTATACTCCGTACAGGAGGTAGCTCACAAGAAGCTGCCGAATTAGTAAATGAAGTACGTAGAAGAAACTTCGATACAACCAATGAATTAACCGGTTCAGAATTAGAAGCTACCACAATTTATAATGGAGTTCCAGTAAAATATGGTCGTTTTCTTCAAGAACTTGGTGTAGAATTTGCATTAGAAGGCTTACGTCGAAGTCAACTTATTCGTTTTGATAATAATTTCACAAAAGGTACTTGGTGGGAACACCAGCCTACTAATGATACAAAACGTAATCTCATGCTAATACCATTTGATCAGCTACAACGTAATTCTAATTTAGTACAAAACCCTAAATAATACTATCATATTTCAAGCGGAATTTGAAAAATGTAAATTCCGCTTGTATTTTCTAACTAAATATATTATTATAAAAATGAGAAAACTTTTTATTATATGTGCCCTCCTATTCTGCCTTGGTACCGCTTCAGCCCAGCAGAAGTTCTCTGTGGCATCTCCCGACGGGAAGCTGAAGCTTGTGCTGGACATAGCACCTGAGAAAGTGGCCTACAGCGTGAAATACGGGAAACAGCAGTTGCTGGAGGACTCAAGGCTGGGATTCGAGTTCGACAGCGGGGAGTTCGGGGCAGGACTCAAGGCGGGAAAGGTACAAAGGAGGAAGATAGACGAGACATACGAGCTGGTAGTAGGAAAGATCAGTAAGGCAAGAAACCACTGCAATGAGATGATAGTCCCCCTGGTGGAGAAGAACGGGAAGGAGAGAACGGTGAACCTGGCTGTAAGGGCATTCAATGATGGGATAGCATTCAGATACGAATTTCCCAAGCAGAAAGCATGGAATTCATACGTGATGTACGATGAAAGGACACAGTTCAACTTACAAGGAAACCCGATGGCGTTGCTCATGTACCTGCCCGGGTATGTAAATACACACGAAGGGGTATACAGTCATGTAAGATATGACAAGGTCGCAAGGAAGAGGCTGATAGAGATGCCCGCCACATTCGAATTCGACAATGGGGTGGCCCTGGCAATAACAGAGGCGGCAATAAGGGACTACGCGGGAATGTACCTGGTGAAGGAGAAGAGTGGACTGGTGGGAAAGCTCTCGCCAAAACTCGGGCAGGAAAAAATAAAGGTTGAAATAGACAGTTTCCCACACCGTACCCCGTGGCGCGTGATATCCGTTGCAGACCGGGTAGGAGGATTACTGGAGACGAACATACTAACAAGTCTGAACGAACCATGCAGGATTGAAGACACTTCATGGATTAAGCCTTACCGGACCACGTTCACATGGTGGAACGGGAATGTCGTGCCGGACAGCACGTTCTCTCCAGGGAACAATTTCGACACGAACAAGTACTACATTGATTTTGCTGCGCGCAATGGCTTGGATGTACATGGAATCTACGGATATGCGGAAACTCCTTGGTACTATGATGACAACTTCAATTTCGGATGGGAGGGACCCAATGCGGACATCACAAAACCGATACCATGCCTGAACATGCCAAGAATTGTGGAATATGCAAGGAGCAAGGGGGTGGGCATACATCTGTGGGTACACTGGAGACCGCTCTATGACAAGCTGGAGGAGGCATTCACGCTGTATGAGAAATGGGGGGTCAGGGGACTCATGGTGGACTTCATGGACCGCAATGACCAGGAAATGATCCGTATCCAGGAGGAGATACTGGAATGTGCGGCAAGGCACAGGCTCTTCATACAGTTCCACGGATCGAGCAAGCCCTCAGGGCTGGTGAGGACCTATCCGAATGAGTTCACGAGGGAGGGGACGCTCAACTACGAGGTATGCAAGTGGGACACGCTGGTGAATGCGGACCATGACATTGCGATACCCTTCACCAGGATGCTGGCGGGAGCGACGGACTATCACCTGGGAGGGTTCAGGGCACTGCCGCGCTCGGAGTTCAAGATACAGTATGTAAATCCTCATGTAATGAGCACACGCTGCCATATGTTGGCCATGTATGTGGTTTTGGAAAACCATCTCACCTCGTTGTGCGATACGCCAAAGGCTTATGAAGGTCAACCGGGGTTCGAGGTGCTCCGTACCGTGCCGGGAACGTGGGATGAGATAAGAGTTCCGCTGGCAAAAATGAATGAGCATGTCACGGTGGCCCGCAGGAGCGGTTCGGACTGGTGGGTAGGCTCGCTGAACAACGGTACGGAAAAGAATCTGAAATTGAAATTGGACTTCCTTAGTGAGGGGGACTACCAAGCAACGATCTATACCGATGCGGAGGATGTGGACCGGAATCCAAACAATCTGAACAGACTGGTGCGGAAAGTTACAAGGAAGGATATCATTGAACTGAATCTGGCAAGGGATGGAGGAGCGCTATTACATATTACAAAATTATAAAAAATCATGATACGAATACATGTATTATTACTTGCAAGCCTCCTTTCTATATGGGGGCTTACAAGTTGTGAAAATTCGGATACAGATAAAGTAAATAGTTATAATTTAGAAGTTAACCTTTCTCAAAATGAAATTACTGCGATTAATGGTATAATATCTATCAAAGTATCAATAAAAGAATTCGATCAACTAGCTTATTTAGTAATAAATAAAATTAACGATACTAATAATATTTCTGAGAAATATATAAAATCAAATTTATCACCAGAATATATATTTGAATATATTATAAAAAAGGATGATTCTTCTACATTTTATTTTGAATTTATTGCAGTAGATAATAATAATCAGTCATCAGAAATTTCCAAATTGATAGTCAATAAAGGTATCGTCAATTATTCTAGAGAATTAAAATTTTCAAATTTAAAATGTGTATCCCGTATTACTGGTGCTGAAATAAATGGCACAAACGGATTACCTATTGTAGAATTTGAAGTAAATAATCGTACTAATGAATTATACAATGTAGGTGGTACAGATTTAGGTATTGTTTGGGAATTACAACCCGGACATTATGGACTTTTTTTCGGCGATACATTCGGTAGTGACTTTTATCCAAATTTTGTAAATCCAGGACCCAATGGGAGTAACTGGAGAAGTAATGTTTTGCTTTTCTCTGACGATCAAGATCTTTCTGATGGGCTCACCATTAATGGTGCTACTATGGATGAAAGTGGTAAAAATGCTCGTGAAATATGTTATGGAGGTAAAGATGGAAGTGGTAATGGAGATTGGACTTCTATTCCCACAGCAGCCATTCGTGCCAATGGCATAGATTATGTTCATTACATGAATATTCGTAATTGGGCAGGATGGATAACTAACTTTTCAAGTCTTTACAAATCTTCAGACAATGGAATTACTTGGACACGTTGCCAAAATGTAAAATTTGGTTCAACAAGTAATTTTGGTCAAGTAAGCTATTTCAAAAAAGACGGATATATTTATATGGTGGGTACAATTACTGGACGTGACAATAAGCCTCATCTTGCTCGTTTTTTAGAAGAAAATATTGAAAATCAAACAGAATACGAATTTTGGAATGGAAGTGGATGGATTAAAGGAAATGAAACTGCAGCCACTCCATTATTCAATGATATATCTGGAGAACTTTCCATCGCTTATCATCCAGAATTTAAAAAATGGATATTGCTCTATTTCAATAGTACACGCTATGATATCTCATTCCGAACAGCAGATCATATTATAGGGGAATGGAGTAAACCACAAAAACTAGTCGATGGCTGGCAATATTCACAATTGTATGGTTCTTATATTCACCCCATATCACTCAAAGGAAATATACTTTATTTCATTATGTCTATGTGGCTACCATATAATACTTATTTAATGTCTGCTGAACTCAAATGTAATCCATAAAAAGAATTTTGCTAAATCACATTAATAATGGGGCTGTGTCTTTGCAGACACAACCCCATTTATCTTGTATTTATTTTTTTCCTGCCCAATAAACTCCCCCCAATATCAGTATCGCCCCCATCAAAGCAACTATAGTAAGCTGTTCGCCAAGCAGAAAAGCAGAACCTACCAGAGTGAAGAGAGGATTCAGATAAATATAGTTGGAAGCTCTTATCGTTCCCAGCTGTTTTAATACTACGTTCCAGACTACAAAACAAATCAAGGAAGCCAATACACCCAGGAAAAGTAAATTGAACAGAATAGCCGGCTCGAGAAGACGGGCAATGTCGAAATTCCAGGGATGAATCAGAAATGCAGGAAGAATAGTCAATACTCCATAAAAAAATATCTTACGGGTAATGAAAGTTATACCATAACAATTGGACATTTTTCTCATTATCAAGCTATAGAATGCCCAGGAAAAAGCAGCAAGCAAAGTAAGGAAATCACCTAAAGGAGAAATCTCCAATACAAAACTACCATTATAAACCACCAATGCCACACCAACCAACGCCAGCAAAGAACCAGCCATCAATCCACGGGTAGCCTTTTCCTTTTTATAAATCCACAAAGAAAGAATGGTGGTGAGCAACGGAGCCGTACAGACAATAAACGACACATTCGTCGCCAATGTAATCTCCAAAGCTGTATTTTCTGTAAAAAAGTAGAATGAACCGCCTGTCATGCCTCCTAAAAACATCCAAAATTCATCTTTCCAATTGTCGGCAAACAGTTTTCGGGGAGAAATAAGCCAAATGCCCATATAAGCTATCAGGAAACGAAGCAAGAATATTTCCTGCGGAGAAAGACCGTGCCCAATCAATACTTTCGTTGAAATAAAGGTCAGCCCCCAAATACCTACCGTAAGGACGGCGACAAGATGATAAGTATAATTTTTCATTGCGTTCATACACTTCCGATAAGTCGCACAAATATACGTACTTTCTTTTTTCAATACAATGAAACCAACCATAAATAATGTTCAGGGAGGATTTACTAAAACTCGAAGGAAGATTTACTAAATCTTTCCTCCCGTTTTAGTAAATCTTTAAACCCCTTATTAGAAGCCTATTGAACGAACTCTCATTTATCGGCAGAATAATAAACAACAATCTGCCGAATACACAGACAAAAAACACAAAGGATGAAATCTTCCCAGACTTCATCCTTCGCTATATCCTAAAAATCTTTTAGTAAATATCCTATTGAATTAATTTAGCTATTATTTGTATTACAAACAAAAAATTAGTTTTAAAAGCACATCACAAATGTAAGTAATAAAAAGTGAATTATCAAGTCTTTGCCATTGTTTTTTATGTTACTTCGCTACAAATCTGAAAATAAACCCGTAACTTTGCACCGATATTAACCGAATACTAACCGGTTTTAACCATTGAATAAACAATGTTTTCAACAAAATATTAATAAGTACCACTATGGAATACAATTTCAGGGAAATTGAAAAGAAATGGCAGAAAAGGTGGGTGGAAAACAAAACCTACCAAGTGACGGAAGACGAAACGAAGAAAAAATTCTATGTACTGAACATGTTCCCCTACCCCTCCGGTGCGGGATTGCATGTAGGTCATCCGCTGGGATATATTGCTTCGGATATTTACGCCCGCTACAAACGACTGCAAGGTTTCAATGTACTGAATCCCATGGGATATGACGCTTACGGACTTCCAGCAGAACAATATGCCATACAAACGGGACAGCACCCTGCAATTACGACCGTCAACAATATCAACCGATACCGTGAACAGTTGGATAAGATAGGTTTCTCTTTCGACTGGAACCGCGAAATCCGTACCTGCGAACCGGAATATTACCATTGGACCCAATGGGCATTCCAAAAGATGTTCAACAGCTACTACTGCAACGATGAAAAGCAGGCACGTCCCATCCAGGAACTGATTGAAGCATTCAGCCAAACCGGTACCGAAGGAATAAACGTGGCTTGCAGCGAAGAACTGAGTTTCACCGCCGCAGAGTGGAATGCCAAGAGCGAAAAGGAACAACAGGAAATCCTGATGAACTACCGTATAGCCTATCTGGGCGAGACGATGGTAAACTGGTGCCCTCAGCTGGGAACCGTACTTGCCAACGATGAAGTGGTGGACGGCGTAAGCGAACGAGGCGGCTTCCCCGTCATTCAAAAGAAGATGCGTCAATGGTGTCTCCGTGTATCTGCCTATGCACAACGCTTGCTGGACGGACTCGATACCATCGACTGGACCGAATCCCTGAAAGAAACCCAAAAGAACTGGATAGGACGCAGCGAAGGCGCTGAAATAGAATTCAAGGTAAAAGACAGCGATTTGGAATTCACTATCTTCACCACCCGTGCAGATACCATGTTCGGCGTCACCTTCATGGTATTGGCTCCCGAAAGCGAACTGGTACAGCAACTTACCACCGACACACAGAAAGATGAAGTAAACGCTTATCTGGAACGCACCAAGAAACGTACCGAACGCGAACGTATTGCCGACCGTAGCGTTACCGGTGTATTCTCCGGAAGCTATGCCATCAATCCCTTTACCGGTGAGGCAGTTCCCATCTGGATAAGCGACTATGTACTTGCAGGATACGGTACGGGTGCCATCATGGCTGTGCCTGCGCACGACAGCCGTGACTATGCTTTTGCCAAGCACTTCGGTCTCGAAATTCGTCCGTTGGTAGAAGGCTGCGATGTAAGCGAAGAGAGCTTCGATGCCAAGGAAGGCATTGTATGCAACTCTCCACGCGAAGGCGTTACTCCCTATTGCGACCTCTCACTGAACGGGCTGACCATCAAGGAAGCGATTGCCGCTACCAAGAAATATGTGAAAGAGCATAACTTGGGACGTGTAAAGGTGAACTTCCGTCTGCGCGATGCCATCTTCTCACGCCAGCGCTATTGGGGCGAGCCGTTCCCGGTTTACTACAAGGACAACATGCCTTACATGATTGACGAGAGCGCCCTGCCCTTGGAACTGCCCGAAGTAGCCAAATTCCTGCCTACCGAAACCGGTGAACCTCCATTGGGACATGCCGCAAAATGGGCTTGGAATACCGTAAACAAATGCGTCGTAGAAAACGAAAAGATAGACAACATCACCGTCTTCCCGCTGGAACTCAATACTATGCCCGGATTTGCCGGTTCAAGCGCCTATTATCTGCGCTACATGGACCCACACAACAACCAGGCACTTGTAGACAAGAAAACGGATGAGTACTGGCACAATGTAGACCTTTACGTAGGCGGTACCGAACATGCCACCGGTCACTTGATATACTCCCGTTTCTGGAATAAGTTCCTGTACGACCTCGGCATTTCCGTAGCCGAAGAACCGTTCCAAAAGCTGGTGAACCAGGGCATGATTCAAGGACGGAGCAACTTCGTCTATCGCATCAAAGATACCAATACATTCGTGTCCCTGAATCTGAAAGACCAGTACGACACTACCCCACTCCACGTGGATGTGAATATCGTATCCAATGATGTTCTGGACCTTGAAGCCTTCAAGGCATGGCGTCCAGAATACGAAACTGCCGAGTTTATTCTGGAAGACGGCAAGTACATCTGCGGATGGGCTGTGGAAAAGATGAGTAAATCCATGTTCAACGTTGTCAATCCCGATATGATTGTCGACAAATACGGTGCCGACACTCTCCGCATGTACGAAATGTTCCTCGGCCCGGTAGAACAATCAAAGCCGTGGGATACAAACGGAATAGACGGTGTGCACCGCTTCATCAAGAAGTTCTGGTCACTGTTCTACGACCGCAACGACAATTATCTGGTAACGGATGAACCTGCCACCAAGGAAGAACTGAAATCCCTCCATAAACTGATTAAGAAAGTGACGGGAGACATCGAGCAATTCTCTTACAACACAAGTATCAGTGCCTTTATGATTTGTGTAAACGAGCTGTTCGGAATGAAATGCAGCAAGAAGGAAATCCTGAACCAGTTTATCATCGTTCTGGCTCCCTTTGCTCCGCATGTATGCGAAGAGTTGTGGGAGACACTGGGCAATGCAGGCTCCGTATGCGATGCCAAGTGGCCGGTATGCAACGAAGAATACCTGGTGGAAGATACGGTCAACTATACGGTTTCCTTCAACGGAAAAGCACGGTTCAACATGGAGTTCCCGGCAGATGCGGCATCGGATGCCATCCAGACTGCTGTATTGGCCGACGAACGTTCTGAAAAATGGATGGAAGGCAAGTCCATCGTCAAAGTAATCGTAGTGCCGAAGAAGATTGTGAACATCGTTGTCAAATAACAGATATGCAAATTACAAAACCAACCAAAGCGGAAGTGACGAGAGAGCTGAAGGATTATATCTTCATCACTCTGGGACTCATCAGCTATGCACTGGGATGGGCGGCATTCCTCATTCCCTATCAGATTACGACCGGAGGTACTACCGGTATCGGTGCCATCATCTATTATGCCACCGGATTTCCCATCCAGTGGTCATACTTCATCATCAATGCCGTACTGATGACTTTTGCCATCAAGATACTCGGACCGAAGTTCAGTATCAAGACTACGTTTGCCATCTTCGGACTCACTTTCTTCTTATGGTTTTTTCAGTTGCTGGTGAACGGTTCGGACGGCGTCCCTCCCCAACTGCTGGGCGAAGGACAAGACTTCATGGCTTGCCTGATAGGTGCGGCAATGTGCGGTGCCGGACTGGGTATCGTGTTCAACTGCAACGGCAGCACGGGAGGTACGGACATCATTGCAGCCATCATCCATAAATACAAGGATGTCACTCTGGGACGCATGATTATGGCTTGCGACTTCATTATCATCAGTTCCTGCTATGTGGTATTCCATGACTGGCGACGCGTGATATTCGGTTTTGTAACTTTGTTTGTCATCGGATTTGTACTGGATTACATAGTCAACAGTGCCCGGCAATCCGTTCAATTCTTTATTTTCTCCAAAGAATATGAAAAGATTGCCGACCGCATCACCAAAGAAACCCATCGCGGTGTAACGGTACTCGACGGTATCGGCTGGTACAGTAAACACAACGTGAAGGTACTGGTCGTCCTTGCCTACAAACGCCAATCGGTAGAAATATTCCGGATGGTGAAAGATATAGACCCGAACGCTTTCATTTCCCAAAGTTCCGTCATCGGTGTATACGGAGAAGGTTTCGACCGGTTGAAAGTGAAATAGGGACTTGTATAAGCCACAAGTATAAGGAGAACATAATATGAGAAAGAAATTTGTATTTGCCACCAACAATTCACACAAACTGGAAGAAGTGACTGCCATTTTGGGAGAGAAGGTCGAACTTCTCAGCATGAAGGATATCAAATGCGATACTGACATTCCGGAAACTGCAGACACACTTGAAGGAAATGCTTTGCTGAAAGCAAGATATATCTTCGATAACTATCATCTGGACTGTTTTGCCGACGATACCGGTTTGGAAGTGGAGGCCCTTGGTGGGGCACCGGGTGTATATTCCGCCCGTTATGCCGGCGATGCACACAATTCGGAAGCAAACATGAAGAAGTTGCTGAAAGATATGGAGGGCATCGAGAACCGTAAGGCACAATTCCGTACCGTATTTGTACTTATCATCGACGGAAAGGAACATCTGTTTGAAGGCATCGTGAAAGGAGAAATCACGAAAAACAGAAAAGGCGCTTCAGGCTTCGGTTACGATCCCATATTCATTCCCGAAGGATATACGCAGACTTTTGCAGAAATGGGGAATGAACTGAAGAATAAAATCAGTCACCGGGCATTGGCCACTAACAAGTTGTGTAAGTTCTTAATGAGATAATGTTTTTAATGTGCTGATATGCCAATGTGCTAATTGGCTGCGCTGTCACGCCGAAAGGTCATTGGCACATTGGCATATCAGCACATTATAACCCCAGTTGAGCCGATATTTCCAACATCCTCTTAATCGGTTTCACTGCTTTTTCTGCAATCTCAGCATCCACCTTTATTTCCGGTGATTCGTTTTTCAAACAATCATAAAGCTTTTCCAGTGTATTCAGCCGCATGTAACTGCATTCATTGCAGGCACAAGTGCTGTCGTTGGGAGGAGCCGGAATAAATGTTGTCTGCGGGCATTGTTTCTGCATCTCGTGCAGGATACCGCTTTCGGTAGCTACAATGTAGCTCTTTTCGGGATGTGCCACTGCGTACTTCAGCAAAGCTGCCGTAGAGCCTACCACATCAGCCAGTTTCAAGACTGTACTCTTGCATTCGGGATGTGCCAGTACCACCGCATCGGGATGCTGCCGTTTTATTTCAACAATCTTTTCAACCGAGAATTCCTCGTGTACATGGCATGCGCCATCCCATAATAACATATTTCTTCCGGTAATGGAGTTGATATAATTACCCAAGTTCCGGTCCGGGCCAAAGATTATTTTCTCATCTTTGGGGAAGCTTTCCACAATCTGCTTTGCATTGGTAGAAGTTACCACCACATCGGTCACCGCCTTTACGGCAGCCGTTGTGTTCACATAGGATATCACCGTATATCCGGGATGCTCTTTGACAAACTGACTGAATTTGTCTGCCGGACAACTGTCTGCCAACGAACAGCCTGCCGCCATATCGGGCACCAGTACCTTCTTGTCGGGACAAAGCACCTTTGCCGTTTCTCCCATGAAGTGAACGCCGCACATCACGATAATGTCCGCTTCCGTCCGGGCTGCCCATTGTGCCAAAGCCAGACTGTCGCCCACGTAATCGGCTATATCCTGTATTTCACCTTTCTGGTAGTAATGGCCCAGAATGATTGCGTTCTTCTCCTTCTTCAGCTGCTTGATAGCTTCTATAAGATTATCCATAATTATATTTTTTAATTTCTCTTTCTTCTTTAAAAATCCTTTGATAGTGATGATAGGCTGTTAATAGTGTGGACAAATAAATACGATTTTTCTTGCCCATGAAGTTATTAGTATCAAGCTGAATTTTACTCTTATGCTTATAAACCGGGGTTTTTAAGTTTATCCGTTGATAATAAGACTTCTGCTAAACAGCATTAACATGTTGTTAATAATATGCAAAGTTAATAACTTTAGAGTTATAAACCGATGAAACCAGGCTGAAAAATATGTTGAATGAAGCCTGGAAAATTCTCCTTAACTTTTTTGGTTTGTTCGTTTCACTGCTGTAATATGCAGACCTTTGAATAATGCAAGGATTATTTTTAAAATTGTTTCCCTATTATATTGACACCTTTTCAACGGTTATTAACCGGGATATAAACGGAAAAAAGTATCTTTGCAGGGAGATTTAAAAGTATATTGTCATGCGTAAACTGAAGATAACTGAACTGAATCGTATTAGTGTAGAGGAATTTAAGGAAGCCGAAAAACTGCCTTTGGTAGTGGTATTGGATAATATCCGCAGTCTCCATAATATAGGTTCCGTTTTCCGTACTTCGGATGCTTTCCGCATCGAGTGCATTTATCTTTGTGGCATTACAGCTATCCCACCCCATCCGGAGATGCACAAAACAGCTTTGGGAGCGGAATTTACCGTAGATTGGAAATATGTTGATAACTCTGTTGAAGCTGTTGATAACCTAAAATCCGAGGGATACATCGTTTATTCTGTAGAGCAGGCAGAAGGTAGTGTGATGCTGGACGAACTGGTGCTGGACAAGACTAAAAAGTATGCTGTGGTAATGGGAAATGAAGTGAAGGGTGTTCAACAAGAAGTGATTGACCATTCGCACGGTTGCATTGAAATTCCTCAATACGGCACAAAGCATTCGTTGAATGTATCGGTTACGGCGGGTATTGTTATTTGGGATTTATTCAAGAAACTGAGATAATAACAGGGCTGTTAATAAGCTGTCAATATATCGGGTTTGTTGGAGCTATAGATCGAACACGGTGCATCTATAGATCCAGCGTGTTGCATCTATAGCTCCAATAAACTAGTTCTATATAGGTATGATGAGAGATTTTATGAACAGTGGTTTATTTTTATAATCAACCACTTCATTCATTGTAAATTAATGCTTTATCTCCTAATTTATCCTTTTTGTTAACCATGTATTCAACACATATCGGTTGTATGTGGAAAACTTGCTGTACAGTTGGTGTCTTTTCTTATTTTTTGTATATTTGCTGAATATATATAAATCATATCGATATGAAAAAGATAATATCTTCATGGATAGGCATTTTTGTAGGTTGTACTATTCTGGCAGCAGGTTTTGTTTACTTTATCAATCCTTATAATCTTGTTCCTGGCGGGGTGTATGGAGCCAGTATTGTGCTTCATAATCTGTTCCCTTCTATTCAGGTAGGTACTTTCGGTTATATGTTTGATATTCCTTTGCTTATCATTTCCGTGCTGGTACTGGGAGCAAAATTGGGAGCACGTACTATCGTGGCGGCACTATTCACTCCGCTTGCCATGAATGTGCTGTCTCTCCTCTCCTATCCTTCTGAAGAAGCGCTCCATCAGTTGGACCCTACACAGTTGCTGGGTGGCAGTCTGAATATGTCCGACCATTTGATGCTGACTTCTGTGATTGGTGCGGTGGTTATCGGTATAGGCTGTGGTATTGTAGTGCGTAGCCGGGCTACTACAGGAGGTACGGATATTGTGGCGATGATATTGCAGAAATATTGCCATATACGTTTTTCAAAGGCGATACTGCTGGTAGATGGTATTGTGGTGGGATTCGGCCTATTGGTTATCGGTTTCGGTATCGGAAATCCGGATGATGCTACACAACCTTCGTGGCATTTGTCTTTCTATTCACTGATAGCTATTTTTGTCACTTCGAAGGTATTGGCCTATGTGATAAATGGGGAGAAGAATGACAAGATACTGTTTGTCATCAGTGATATGCGCCTTACCGCTTTGCACGACTATATTCTTAAAGATTTGGACCGTACAGCCACTTGCATCAAGAGTAGTGGTCTTTATACCAATGTAGACAAGGAAATGCTGTTTCTTGTGGTGAGTTACAAGGAAGTGGTAGGTATCAAGCAGAAGATAAGGGAAGTAGACCCAAAGGCTTTTGTAGTGGTTACCGATGCTTATGATGCATTTGGTGAAGGTTGGAAAGAGCTTCCGATGGCAGGAGAGGTACAACCCGAATAGGTAGTAATAAACAATTGTTCATTCTATTATTAACTGAATATATAGCTTAATATCAATTGTTTAATAACTAATTATTTGTGTTGCTAACATAGTTTTCAACATGGTGTTAACGATAAGTTTTTTGTTTGAATGAACGGTATTGTTGCGAAGTCGATGATGTGGAACTTATGGCATGGTTGCCATAAATTGAGTGCAGGTTGTAAGCATTGTTATGTTTATCGTGGTGATGCCCGGCGAGAGGTGGACAGTTCGGTGGTGGTGCGGACAAAAAACTTTGACCTGCCTTTGCGTAAAAAGCGTAACGGAGAATTCAAGATACCACCTGGAACATTTGTCTACACCTGCTTTACTTCCGATTTCTTTGTGGAAGATGCTGACAAATGGCGGGCCGAAGCATGGGAGATGATTCGTTGTCGCAGTGACCTGCATTTTATGATGATTACCAAGCGTATAGACCGTTTTTCTGACTGTCTGCCCGATGATTGGGGAGACGGATATGATAATGTAACCATCTGCTGTACGGTTGAAAACCAGGCTTGCGCCGATTATCGCTTGCCCATTTATAAGAGGGCTCCCATAAAGCATAAGATAATAATCTGTGAACCGCTGCTGGAAAGGATAGATTTAAGTACTTATGCTGTTGGCGAATGGATTGAACAGATAGTTGCAGGGGGAGAATCCGGTTACGAAGCCCGCCCTTGTGATTTTGAATGGGTGATGGACCTTCGCAGAATTTGTGTGGAAAATAAAGTGGACTTCTGGTTCAAGCAGACCGGTTCTAAGTTCGTCAAAGACGGAAAGACATATAATGTGAAACGCCAATTTCAACATTCGCAGGCACGCAAGGCGGGAATAAACATCAGTTTATAATTGTCCGCTTTCTACCATCAATATCACCCGTTCGGTCAATGCATCGTCTCCCATAGGGTCGTATTGCTTCTTTAGACTGGCGCCGAAGAGTGCGGCAAAAGTCTGGTAGAAACCGGCTTTGAAAGGGCCCATAAAAGCTTTTACCAGTTCATATCCGGTGGAGTTGGTCTGTCGGTCTACCAATTTTATTAACAGTTTGCCTTGGGCAAAGGTAAGTTTCTTCATGCGGGGAGTGTATTGCTCCTTCAAGCTTTTCTCTACTGCTTTCATGTGTTTCTGGCGGGCTTTCTCGGTGGGCAGGGTCATCATGTATTCGTAGGTTTCAATGATGGCACGGTTAATCTCCTTGGAGATGGGAAGTACCTTCTTTACGTCACGAATGAGTTTGTAGTACTTGTTCATGTCGCGCTTGTTCTTGAATTTAAGCGGCTTGAAGATGTAGACAGTGGGGAGCTTGACATAAGGGATGGTATCTCCTTCGTAAACGCACATGGGAGTAAGATAGACACTCTTTTGCGCAGCAGACTGTGGTTGCTGCTGTGCAAAGCATTTCAGGCTTCCGAGAGAAAGAAACATGATGAGTATTACTATGTTAAGCCTTGCGTTCATGTTGCAAAAGTACACCATTCTGTGTAATGTTGTTGCATCATGTTGATTTTTCCTTGCTCAATTAACTTATTTAAGGTAACTTCGCTTCCCAAAACATGAAAGTGACCTACTATTAATGGAATTACTCAAGATAGGAGTTTTTGTAAGTATGCTGTCAATGACTCCTATGCTTGAAGCTCAAAATATATCCGGCCTTCAGAAAGAACAGCCTTTACTTCTTTTGGAAGAAAATTTGGAACAACTCTCCATCGGGAATGAGGAAGAATACGGTTGGGAAGATGAATTGGAGGAGTTGTCCCGACGTCTGCAAGAGCCTGTCAACCTCAATGCCGCCACTAAACGGCAATTGGAGCAGTTTCCTTTTCTTACGGATATACAGATAGAGAATCTTCTGGCTTATGTCTATATACACGGACAGATGCAGACCATTTATGAATTGCAGCTGGTGGAGGAGATGGATAAACGTACCATCGACCTACTGTTGCCCTTTGTCTGTGTGCAGGCAGTGAAAGCGGGTAGGGGGTATCCTGCTTTAAAATCTATACTGAAATACGGGAAACACGAAACATTGGCACGTTTGGATGTACCGTTCTATATCCGTAAAGGATATGAGAAGAATTACCTGGGACCTTCCCTTTACCATTCTTTGCGCTATAATTTTCATTATGGAGATTATCTCCAAATAGGCGTGACGGGAGAGAAGGATGCCGGAGAACCCTTCTTTGCCCTGCACAACAGAAAAGGCTATGATTACTATTCTTTCTATTTTCTGATAAAGAATCTGGGGCGGCTGAAGGCTTTGGCATTGGGCAATTACCGTCTGAGCTTCGGGCAGGGACTGGTACTTAGTACGGATTTTCGTTTAGGAAAAACATTCTCTATGTCTACAACAGAATATCGTACCGGAGGCATCCGTAAGCATAGTTCTACTGATGAGTACAATTATTTCCGGGGAGTGGCGGCAACGGTGGGAGTATTGCCTTACTTGGATATTTCGGCTTTCTATTCGCATCGCTCCATGGACGGTGTGGTGGAGGATGGCGAGATAACTTCCATTTACAAGACGGGATTGCATCGCACGCAGAAGGAGGCAGATAAAATGAATGCCTTTGCCTTGCAGGTGATAGGTGGAAACATGACCTATGAAAAGAACTCTCTGAAGGTGGGAGTGACGGGGATTTACTATTTTTTCGACCGTCCTTACAAGCCTCGGTTGAACAAGTATGCAAAGTACAATCTTCATGGAAGTGATTTCTATAATGTGGGCATGGATTATAGGTATCGTCTGGGCCGTTTTGTCTGGGTGGGGGAAGCGGCAACCGGCAGTAAAGGCTATGCGTTGCTGAACCGGCTGAAGTATAATCTTTCTTCCGATTATCATCTGCTACTTGTTCACCGGTATTATTCATATGATTATTGGACTTTGTTTGGGCGTTCCTTTGGCGAAAGCAGTATGCCGCAGAATGAGAACGGATGGTATCTGGCAGCAGAGGCCACACCTTTCGCCCGGTGGAAGTTTTTCACTTCACTGGATGTGTTTTCTTTTCCTTGGTGGAAATACCGTATAAGTAAGCCCTCAAAGGGAGTGGATGCCATGTTTCAGGTTACTTATACTCCTCGAAAGAGCCTTTCGATGTATTTTAATTATCGGTACAAACAGAAAGAAAGAGACGTGACGGGTACAAGCGGTGCAGTTATCGAACCTATCTATCACCATAAACTCCGTTATCGGCTGACCTATATGCCGGGAAGATATATCTTTCGTACTACAATAGATTATAACCACTTCCGTCAGCAGGATGGGAAAGGGTATCGCTTTGATAGACGGCAAGGTTATCAGTGTACTCAACTTTGCTCGTACACTTTCCCCTTCCCTCTGTCAGTTTCCGTGCAGGGAACCTGGTTTCATACGGACGATTACGATTCGCGTGTTTACGCCTCCGAGCGTGGATTGTTATATACTTTCTATACCCCTTCCTTCTATGGCAAAGGGTTCCGTTACTCCGCTCATCTGCGATATGATTTGAGTAAGAACTTCATGTTTCTTGCCAAATTCGGACAGACGGTTTATCAGGATAGGGAGACGATTGGTTCGGGCAATGATGAGATACCGGGAAATAGGAAAGCGGACTTGCAGATGCAACTGCGTATCAAGTTTTAGAAACTGTTTTAATTTTATTTTTCAGGTTGCCTCAGAAGAAAACTGAAATAAAATTAAAACAGTTTTTTAGAGTCTTCTCTTTATCTGTCACTTTCTTCCAACATGAAAATTTCATTTACAGTCTTTCCGAATATCTCTGATATTTTCAATGACAGCAAGGTGGAAGGGACATACTTTCCCGATTCTATGGCATTGATGGTTTGCCGGCTCACTCCTATGGCTTCAGCCAATTGCTGTTGGGTCATATGCTTGATGGCTCTTTCTACCCTTAATGTATTAGTCATTGTTGCTCCTCCTAAATTTATAAAGTTCAATGTTGTACTTTATGATGAACAGAAACAATATCATGAACAAGTCTATAAATACAAAATTAAGATATTGCATGTCATAAATCAGCATAGTGCATACTATCAGTAGGGAATACGCTGTTATGGTAGCCCAGATAAGAGAGTTTGAACGAATATTGGCAATGCATTCATCTTCGTCCTTTTCTTTTGAGAAAGCTATGAACAAGAGTGAAACCGTAAGCCCTATCATACTCAACTCGTCGAATAAAGAGTTCTTGATAATACCCCAGGGAATTACTGACAACGCGTTTACCTTCAACCAATCTTCATTGCTGCCGTCGAAAAGGCAGATGAAGGACGTGATGGCGAATGGGACAAATAAACACCAACCTATCTTTCTGAAAGTGGTTGGAAATAAATAGTTCTTTCTCATAATACTATGCATTTAGATGCTATCTGCAAATGTAATGTATACTTTACATATAAACAAGTAAAATAGATAAAATGTAATGTATGATTTACTTTTTTAACATGAGATGTATGCTTTATAAAGGGAATATTTTCTTTTATGGGTAAACTTTTGCAAGCCGAACATTGCCAGATACCATAGTTTTCACTTAACTTTGGAGCGGTAAGATTGTTTAAGCATTAATCAAACCGTAAATCGTCAAATCGTAAATAGTATGACTGTCATTTATCCATCCCCCATATTCGGTCCCGTTCATTCCCGCCGTCTGGGAGTATCTTTGGGAATAAATTTATTGCCGGCAGACGGCAAAGTATGCACCTTCGACTGTATTTACTGTGAATGTGGTTTCAATGCCGACCATCGTCCCAAACAGCCGTTGCCTACGCGCGAAGAAGTCCGTTCGGCCCTTGAAGCCCGTCTGCGGGACATGCAGCAAAACGGACCTACACCGGATGTACTGACTTTTGCCGGTAATGGAGAACCGACGGCACATCCCCGTTTCCCTGAAATCATAGAAGATACACTTGCCTTGCGCGACAAGTATTTTCCGAATGCAAAGGTGAGCGTACTGAGCAATTCTACCTTTATTCATCGTCCTGCCGTATTCGAGGCTTTGAACAAGATTGACAACAACATCCTTAAACTGGATACGGTGGATGAAGAGTATATCCGTGTACTTGACCGTCCTACCGGACATTACTCCATCCGGGAGATTATAGAAGGGATGAAAGCGTTCAAAGGGAACTGCATTATCCAGACCATGTTTCTCAAAGGAAGTTATAAAGGACAAGATATGGATAATACATCCGATAAATTTGTTCTTCCCTGGCTGGAAGCTGTCAAGGAGATTGCTCCCCGCCAAGTGATGATTTATACCATCGACCGCGAAACGCCCGACCATGATTTGCAGAAGGCCACCCGCGAGGAACTGGATCGCATTGCGGAACGGATACGGGAAACGGGTATATCGGTAAGTGTTTCTTATTAATAATATACTTATGAAATCAATAGCAATTAAAGATTTAAGCGAGAACTTCTTCGAAGTGATAGGCAAAGAGTGGATGCTGGTTACGGCAGGCAGTAAAGAACATTTCAACACCATGACTGCCAGTTGGGGAGGTATTGGCTGGCTTTGGAACAAGCCGGTGGTGTTTGTCTTTATTCGTTCCGAACGCTATACGTATGAGTTTATGGAGGAGAACGAATATTTCACCCTTTCTTTTTTAGGAAAGGAAAACCGGAGCATTTACAACCTTTGTGGCAGTAAATCGGGTAGGGAAGTGGATAAGGTAAAGGAAACTGGTCTGAATCCTATCGTTACCGAGCGGGGAAACATTCTCTTTGAGCAGGACCGCCTGGGATTGGAGTGCCGCAAGCTTTTCATTACCGATATGAAAGAAGAACTCTTTCTCGACCATTCCGTCTACGAGCGTTGGTATGGCGGTGACCACGGTGGATTGCACCGGGTTTATGTAGCCGAGATTGTAGATGCCTGGGTAAAGGAATAGCTCCTTTACCACAGTTTCAAGTCATATTCGGCTTCCACCTTCTCTTCTATTTCATCCGGAAGGGCGGGGAAGAAGTCGATACCTGTAATACGTTCCACTTCGTCCACTGTATTGACGTAGCTGTCCAACGGATGATTCCCTGATGCATTCTTATAAATGAAGCCGATGGCTTTGGGAGGATTGCTGTCTGCACACAGAACGACCTTGAAGAATGCTTCGGGCACTGTAATTTTGTGCTTCTTACCAATGGTGCGGTGACGTTGGTCATAGAGAATAGGACCGCATACAATGTATATCTTGCCTTCTTCTTGTGCCCAACGGCGGCATGACTCTTCCAGTTCTTTCCAGTCGCCACGGTTTAGATTGTGGTTCTGCGGGCAAATGTTTGTCGTGTAGAAGCTCTCTTGCATGGCTTTCCAGTGCCAGCGGTTGTCACCGGCCGGACACATATGTCCGCGGTCCATGCCGGCTCCTTTGTAGTCATCGGTGGTTACTGCCTCGTGCTCAGGCAGGTCGGGGTCGGGCAGGAACTTGTCTGTACGGCTTTCACGCTCCACCAGTTTTTCGGGAGTGAGTTCCCAGGCTACCCAGTTGGGTATCTTTAAATCTTTGTTGTAGGATACTGTGTAGCCTTTCCGCTGGAGAATCTGTTCGGAGACGTTCTTCAGCTTTGCCGGTATTTCAAGGCGTGTGCCTGCCGTGAGTTCTATTTTGGCAGGCGTAGAACTCTTTTGCCTGGCATCCGAAAGTATCTTTGCAACGGGTTCATAGGCAAGGCAGACCGCACATATAAACAATATAAGATAATAGACGCCTTGCGATTGTTTCTTTTTTTTTCGTGCCATGCCGGGATTAGTGTTGGATAATCATTTTGGCCCTTTCCAGTGCCACATTTATGTTCGGACAGATATTTTCTTCGCCCAACAGCTCATAGAAGCCCGATTTTTCCAGTACCTTATGTACCTTTTCATTGACACCGGAGAGCACAATGGTTATTTTTTCCTTTTGGGACATCTCACAAAGGCTTGTCAAGTTGTGGATACCGGTAGAATCGATGAACGGAACTTTACGCATGCGGATGATGCGCACTTTGGGGCGGTCGCCCAGCCGCGCCATGATTTCTTCGAATTTGGTGGCGATGCCGAAGAAGTAAGGACCGTTTATTTCATATACTTCCACATCCTCGGGGATTATCAGGTGCTCGTCATTGCTTGCAATGTCCGATTCTGCATTCGGGTCTATTTCATCTTTGATGACGGATATTTCGGTAGTCTCCATGACGCGGCGCATAAACAGCACGCAGGCAATCACCAGACCTACTTCAATGGCAATAGTCAGGTCGAAGATGACGGTCAGGAAGAAAGTAATCAGCAGTACCGTGACATCCGATTTAGGATTCTTCAATAATGCCTTGAACGTACGCCAACCACTCATGTTATAGGATACTATGACCAGTACACCCGCCAGGCAAGCCATTGGGATATACTGTGCCAGCGGCATGAGGAACAGTAGGATAAGCAGCAATACCACTGCATGCACCATGCCTGCTACGGGAGTTTTTCCTCCGTTGTTGATGTTTGCCATGGTACGCGCGATGGCTCCGGTGGCAGGGATACCGCCAAACAGCGGGGTAGCCATGTTGGCAACACCTTGTGCTATCAGTTCCGTGTTGGAATCGTGTTTGTCGCCTATCACACCATCGGCCACGGTGGCAGACAGCAAAGATTCGATGGCACCCAGTACAGCGATTGTAATGGCTACGGGGAACAAGTTCTTTATCGCTTCCCAATCCAGGGCAGGCATCACGGCATCCGGCAGTTCGGCACGGATGCTGAAACGGTCGCCGATGGTATCGATACAATCAATGCCTCCATATACTTTCATCAGCCAGACTGCCACTGTCACCACGATGATGGCAATAAGTGACCCCGGAATCTTCTTCGAGAACCGCGGTGTAATGGCAATGATGAAGATGCTGACAATACTTACAATCGTGTTCCACCAGTTTACGGTATCGAAATGTCGGAAATAAATCATCCATTTTCCTACAAAGTCTCCCGGAACTTTCTCTCCTCCGAACGTCAGCCCGAAAATGTCGGCAATCTGCGTAGTGAAGATGGTGACGGCAATACCGCTTGTAAAACCTACGATGATGGGATAGGGGATAAACTTAATGACAGCTCCCAGCTTGAAAACTCCCAGCAGGATAAGCAGTACGCCTGCCATCAGTGTGGCGACAATAAGCCCCGATTCACCGTATTGCTGGATGATGCCATAGATAATGACGATGAACGCACCGGTCGGTCCTCCAATCTGTACCTTGCTCCCACCCATCAGGGAGATGATGAAACCGGCTATGATAGCCGTAATGATACCTTTCTCCGGTGATACGCCGGAGGCGATACCGAATGCAATGGCAAGCGGGAGGGCAACGATACCTACAATGATACCTGCCATCAGGTCTGCCATGAACAGTTCTTTAGAGTAATTTTTTAAAGCCGTGTATAGCTTTGGTCTGAATCCGAACGCTTTCATTATAATCTACTTTTTTATACGTTTTTTTATACAGAATGTAATGTATATATTGCAAATTGCCTGCAAAAGTAGATAAAATAATGGATATTAGTGAACACAACTGTGATGTATTTTGTTTTCCTTATCAGATATGTGCTATTAATTATGTCTGAAATGCCTCTTCGGGTTATCGGTGAAGATAGATTCTTTCTATAAGACGATAAATAAATCCGATGGGGAAGAGGTGTGATTATTCCAAATTAAATTCGTAATTTTGTGTTGTTTATAAACAGTACGAACGACATTTATACGTAATTATATTAACTAATAAAAAAAGAGACTATGGCTAAAAGTGTTAAAGGAACTCAGACTGAGAAGAATCTGCTGACTTCATTCGCTGGTGAATCACAAGCAAGAATGCGTTACACTTATTTTGCAAGTGTAGCCAAGAAAGAAGGTTACGAACAAATCGCCGCTATTTTCACAGAAACGGCTGACCAGGAAAAGGAACACGCTAAACGTATGTTCAAGTGGCTGGAAGGCGGTATGGTGGAAATCACCGCTTCTTATCCTGCAGGTGTTATCGGCACTACCCTGGAAAATCTTCAGGAAGCTGCTGCCGGCGAACACGAAGAATGGTCATTGGATTATCCTAAGTTTGCTGATATTGCAGACGAAGAAGGTTTCCCCGAAATCGCTCTTATGTACCGTAACATCGCCATTGCCGAAAAGGGACACGAAGAACGTTATCGCGCTTTTATCCAGAATATAGAGACTGCCAGCGTATTTGCCAAGGAAGGCGAAGTGGTATGGCAGTGCCGCAACTGTGGTTTCATCTACACCGGTAAGGAAGCTCCTCAGGTATGTCCGGCTTGCTTGCATCCGCAGGCTTATTTCGAAGTAAAGAAGTCAAACTATTGATGATAATTTCCTCATAGAGAGAACAAAGTCCCGCAGAGCGAAAGCAAGCTCTGCGGGGCTTTTTGTTTGCTGTGACAGTCATATAGCTTGTAATTGCTGCACATTTGCTGCAGCGTCACTGCAAACAAATTGCAGTGCGACTGCAAAACTGTTGCAGTGCTGCTGCAAACCGGTATGCAGTGACGCTGCAAAAAGTATGCAGTCGTTTTGCAGTGGCTGTACAGTACGACAGCAAGCTGTGTATGGCGATGCTGCAGCGGGCAGAGAAGGATTAATAGCCGGTTGTTGGCGATGTAGGGGGATTAATGGTTGCTTGGAACACTATTGAAAGTGCTTCATAACTGTTGGCAGCATCGGTTATTTCAAGCAGTTTCTCCCAGTTGGCTACCGGTTCCGTCTTGTGGTTGATGCGTTTTTCGGCTTTTATTCTTAATGTTCCGTCTTCAGTGGTGGCTTGGACAATGAAAGCGCCGCAGTCGTTTTCTACTTTTACGTTCAGTCTTTCCAGGCCTTCGGGAGAAATTCGATAACCTTCCGGCAGATTGACTGTGATGTCCCATTGGTAACAACGGGGCATCTCCCAATAAATGTCCTCCTTGCGCAGGCGTTGTTCGCCTTTCAGCTCTGGCTGTGATCCTATCAACCGACCTACGGAGAGAACAAAGTTTGTACCCGCTTTCTTTACGTATCCGTCCAGTACATAGTCCACTTGATAGGCAAGTGCCGCACTGTCTGCCCGGTTTCCGATGCTGAAAAGCTGGTAGCCGAGGAGTGTTTCCAGTCCTTCTTCCGAGCCATGATAACCGATGATTTCATTACGGTAACGCTCTTTCTCCTGCTCCCGTTCACGGCGGTAACTTTCGCGCAGGTCGGCATGGAATTTTTCTTTGGTTTCGTCGTAGATGGTGGCTGTAATACCCAGTTGGCGACGAACGGAGTTGTAAAGGTCCTCGTCCATAATGAGGTAGGGTTGGAAGTGTTCTTTCAGAGCACCGCTCATCTCTTCCCGGCGGCTGATGTGGAGAGTGGTGCCGCTTATAGAAGCGTTTATGGTAGCCATATCCCGGTTGTCTTGGGGGGTGGTGGAGGGAAGGGTAAGGCATGTGTTGTCTTCCAGTATGGCTTCTTCGCCTTGCAGGCTGGCAGGCACTTCACCGGGAACAGCATAGCAGGCCGGTGGAGTATAGCATTTTCCGTTGGATTCCAGATAGATAAACCAAGTGGTATTGCTGTAGTTGATGAGCTGGTCCAGAGGCTCCCGAGTATCTTTGGTCGTGATTCCTGTCCGGTGGGGAATACCTGCTTTTTCCAGAAGTTCGTGCATCAGCAGGATGAAACTGGCGGGAGTATAGTCTGCACCGTTTTCCATATACCGGTAATAGCAGTATTGGTAGAGGTAGTCCATCAGTTTCTTATCGCTCCATCCTTCGGCTTGACGGGCTTTGAGGGCTTTGGATATTTCGCCTTTCCGTCCGCTGCGCAGACCGGACCAGTTGGTGCCGGGAGCCTTCATGGAGGCACGTGTGTCATCTGTCATCAGTTTTGGATTGGGGTTGGCATATAGTCCCGGCTTGCGGGCGCTGGGTGGCATCCAGGCATAGGGTGTCTTGCTGTTGTAGATGTACATCAGAATCATGGGCGTTTGCCGGGCACTGTTGTACCAGAAGTCGGGAATGACACGTCCGGAGTCTCCGGTATGCAAGTCGAGGATATGGTTTCCTTCGGTATCGGTGCTATGGTCGAAGTCCCTTGCTCCGTTCAGGCAACGGTAGAAAGTGCTCAGCTTCGGGTCTATCTCGCAATGGACGGAATAGGCAAGCAGAGGATAGCTGTCCATAAAGTAAAAACCGAAAGGTTCGGGATTCTGGTTGTTCAGTATGGTGTATCGTACGAAGAACAAGTCGATGATGTCTCCGATTTCCAGTCCGGGTACGGCCAGCTTGTTCCATTTCTCTTGGATGTTGCGGCTACGTGGGTGGCCGCCTTCATCGGTTTCCATGTACTCCTGCGGGTCTGTTTCCTGAATTGTTCCGTCCGGTTTGATGATGCGCACACCCAGTATACGCTGTTGTTCATTACGGGTGTAGCGTTCTTTTTCCTGGGAAAGGAAGCTGAACTGTGACATCTCTTCCAGTGCACTTTGGCTGTTGATGTATACCATTTGGCGGTAGATGCTGCGGCAGGTTATCTGTTGTTTGGTCAATCCCATTCCCCACCAGTCCAACTTGGTTTTCCGGGTTACCTCCAGACGGCTGTGTACGGCAAGGATAACGGCGGGTTCGTTTCTGTATTTCTCGGGTACAGTCATATTTTTAAAGTCGGGCAGGTTCAGCGACCATACTTCATTGCGCACTTCGCTTACGAGCGCAGCATATTTGTCTTCTTCCTTTTGGGCATTCAGTCCCGAAGTGGCAAGTAACATCAGCAGCAGTAGGAAAAAACGTGTTGTTTTCATGGTGATGGCGTTTTATGTTCAATTATTTGTTTAAAGGGTGCTTTGCCGGATTACTATCTGTTCGTTGCAGGCTTTTTTCCATTGTCGCAGGGCATCATTCCAAGCAGGGATAAGAGCAAGTGGAATACGTTTTCTGCGTATCTCCATCACTTTTCGGAAGTGGATATATCCTGCTCCGGCGCGGTAGGAGCAACTGAGGATGCCCTGATTCGTTTCAATGTGAAAGTCTGCAGGCAAATAAGACACGGCATATCCTTGTGGAATATCAATCGTTACCTCGCGTATAATACGGCATCTCCACGGCAGTAGGTAATCCTGCTTGCGGCGGGTGGTGTCAATGGGCTGGTGGAAGAAATCTTCGTGCGGGTCTGCTTCGAGGCAGTACTCTCCATCGGCCGATTGTACGGCAGCGGTATTGTTTATCTGATTGTTTAGCAGGTCTGTCTGCTTCTCCTTGGGGGTGTCATGGTAGAGACTGAGCAGGTATTCCTTGTATTCGCCCGTACTTACGCGGATGGCGGTGCCTTTCAGGGTAGGGGGATTGCTGTCCGTCATCAAGCGATAGTGATAATTGAGACTGTCCGTAGAGGTAGAGGCATCCTGCTGGGGAAGAGTCAGTATCAGGCAGCTGTCTCCGTTTTCTACCAGTGCTTTTCGGCCTTGTATACCTTGGGGGATGTCTTCGGGCGGTAGGTATCGGTAGGTGGCATCCAGGCAATATCTTTTCCCTTGATGGAAAAGAAGGCAGAAGGCATGGTTGATGGCAGCCAGTGTCGGCACTTCGTCGGGAGAACTGGCGATGTCGTCCGTACCGATATAGGCCATTCGGGCATCGAATCCTTGGGCTTTCAGCAATGTGCGCAGCAGGAGTGCCATTCCCTTGCAGTCGCCGTAACGCTTGCGCAGCACTTCGGCAGGCCGGTCGGGCCGATGTCCTGCCAATCCGTTTTCAAAGGCGATGTAGCGTATGTTCTGCTGTACGTAGGCATAGGTGCGGCGTATCTTCTCCAGTTCATCGGTGCATCCGGCAGTAATTTCATCCGTCAGCATTTCGGCTTGGGGGAGAGTGCAGTCCACCTCGGCCAGTCCGTTCAGCCAGCGGTACATGGCCTGTACATCGGCAAAGGGACCGGTCACCAGCAGATGGGGATAGAGGCAGTTGTCTGCGGGAGCAGCTTCTTCCTTTCGGGTGGCAGGCACTCCTTTTAAGGTGTAGACAAAAAGGGAATCCCCTTCCTTATTCACGCTCTTTTCACACCGGATGCCGGGACCGAAGTTCTTCTCCACCAACCGGAAACGGGACAGTGCGGCAGGAATGGTGACGGTGATACGTTTCTTGCGGATGAAGTATTCCTCCGGAAAGTAGATGCGTGTAAAGTAGCGCAGGTCATGGAAGGTACGGCTGAACTGTACGGCCGCCTTTTTCCCCTGCCGGCTTAGGGAGAGGTTGAAGTAGCAGATGCGGGTATCGTCGAAGAATACATTTTCCGGTGTGGCATGGCGGTGGATGGCTTTGGGGGCAAGTACTCCCTTGGCTTTGGCTTCGTCCAGGGAGATGAATTCGCCATAGAACATATGAGGTTGTACGGTAGCTCCCATCCGCAAGGCTTCATATTCGGTCTTTCGGGTGTTTTGTACGATGGGGTTGTTTCCCGGGCCTTCTTTAAAAACATAGCTGTCTTCACAGCAGTTGATGATGATATTGTCGTCCATCGTCTGACTGTAGAGACAGCTTGAGAAAATATACAAAAAAATGAAAGAGAAATATTGTTTCCTCATGATGGAGAGGATTTATGTTTATTTCTTGGCGTGCGGATAGTCTATCGTGTAATGCAGTCCGCGGCTTTCCTTGCGTTCCATGGCTTGCTTTGTTATCAGGTATCCTACGTTTATCATGTTGCGCAGTTCGCACAGCTCTCGGGTAGCCTTGCTACGCTTGAAGAGTGCTTCTGTCTCCTCGTAAAGGATGTCCAGGCGGTTCCATGCACGTGTCAACCGGGTATTGCTGCGGACAATGCCTACGTATGCCTCCATAATCTGGTTCACTTCCTTCATGCTTTGTGTGATGAGGACACGTTCTTCGGTGGAGATGGTACCTTCGTCGTTCCATTCGGGAATGTCTTCGTTGAAGTCATAACGTTCCAGTACGCTCAGCGCGTGTTTGGCTGCCGCGTCGGCATAAACCACGGCTTCAATCAGTGAGTTGCTTGCCAGACGGTTGCCGCCATGCAGTCCGGTGCACGAACATTCGCCGATGGCGTACAGGCGGCGGATGCTGCTCTGTCCGTCCAAATCCACCTTGATGCCACCGCAGAGATAATGGGCGGCGGGGGCTACCGGTATGTATTCCTTTGTAATGTCTATACCGATGCTGAGGCATTTCTTGTATATGTTAGGGAAGTGCTTCTTGGTTTCTTCGGGGTCTTTGTGGGTGACGTCCAGATACACATGGTCCTCACCGCGCTGTTTCATTTCGTTGTCGATGGCACGCGCCACAATGTCACGCGGGGCCAGTGAGAGTCGCGGGTCGTACTTCTGCATGAATTCTTTTCCGTCTTTGGTACGCAGCACGCCGCCATAACCGCGCATGGCTTCGGTGATGAGGAACGAGGGGCGGTCTCCCGGATGGAAAAGGGCTGTGGGATGGAACTGGATGAATTCCATGTCTTTCACTGCTCCCTTGGCACGGTAGACCATGGCAATGCCGTCTCCCGTGGCCACCAGCGGGTTGGTGGTATGGCGGTAAACGGCTTCGCAACCGCCCGTTGCCATGATGGTGACTTTGGAAAGGAAGGTATCCACCTCGCCCGTCGCTTCGTTCAGCACATAGGCACCGTAGCACTTGATGCCGGGGGTGTGGCGGGTAACGATGATTCCCTGGTGATGCTGGGTAATGATTTCCACAGCGTAATGGTCGGTCAGTACGGTGATGTTGGGGTGTTGCTTCACAGCTTCAATGAGGCTGGTCTGTATCTCTGCACCCGTATTGTCCTTATGGTGGAGGATGCGGAATTCGGAGTGGCCGCCTTCTTTGTGCAGGTCAAACTCTCCGTCCTCCTTTTTGTCGAAGTTCACTCCCCATTTGATAAGCTCCTTGATTTGTTCGGGGGCATTGCGCACCACCTTCTCTACAGCTTCACGGTCGCTTATCCAGTCACCCGCAATCATGGTATCTTCGATATGCTTTTCAAAATTGTCTACGGCCAGATTGGTGACAGAGGCGATACCTCCTTGTGCAAAATAAGTGTTTGCCTCTTCCAAACCTGCCTTACAAATGAGGGCTACTGTTCCTTTATGCGCTACTTTCAGCGCAAAACTCATACCGGCAAGTCCGGAGCCGATAACGAGAAAATCGAACTTTCTTACCATAGGTTTTGTGTATTAAACGCCGCAAAGATAGTGTAAACCAAACGTAGAGCAAAATAAGCGGGCTTATTTTTATTTGTTATGTAAGGTATTGTTTCAATACTTCATCCAGGGATTTTTCTTTGGGCAATTCCATGTTCTTGCGCATGCGCGAACGGACTACGTTTACACTATTCCGGTTGATTCCCATGATAAGGGCTATTTCGTCGGTACTTTGGTTCATGCAGATGAGCATGGCCAGCAATTCTTCGTTGCGGGTCAGTTGAGGATAACTTTCGCGGAGCTTGGGCAGATAAGAAGGATGTATGGTGGCAAACGACCGGCGGAATGTGTTCTCATCTTCCCTGCTGAGCAGGCTTTGCACGGTGAGCTGGCGAATGGAGTTGAGGTTATTGGTAGCCATGGCCCGTTCTATTTCTTCCGTCAGTTGTTCGTTGCGGCGGTTCAGGTCTTGCTGCCGGGTAATGAGGGTCTGTATTTCCCGTTTGTTGTTTTCTATAAGCTGGTGGTTGGCCTTCCTTCGGATGATGAAATAGGCTGTAGTGGTGATAAGTAGCAACAGTAATGTAATGGAGATGCAGATGTTGTAGAACAACTGCTGTTGCTGCCATTGCACTTGTGCCGAGAGCAGTTTGTTTTCTTTCTCTTTTTGGTTGGCATCAAACCGGATGTTGGCTGCTGCCACAGCACGTTTCTTTTCGTTATTGTCCAGAGAATCGGCAAACTGTCGGTTACGGATGTAGCAACGAGCAAAATCGTCGTTCATGCCTTTGGCCAGATAGTAATCCATTAATATCTCGTTGGCATCGCGGCCTTCCATGAACTTCATGTTGATGAGGTCTTGTGCAGCCCGGTCTATCAGGCGTATGCCGTTTTGTTCCTTCCCGGTTTGCAGTAAGGCCCGGCCTAGGTGGAGGTTGAGTTGGTATTTGGCCCATTGGGGCATCCGCACGGTATCGGGACAGATGCTAAGGGCAAGTTGCAGTGCTTTTTCCAAAGAGTCGGGATAGTCCAGATAACTGTTTACCGTTTCTACTTTGTTTACGAATACGCCCTTAAAGCTGTTTTGTATCATTGACAACTTTTCTCCCAGCCTGAGGTAGTGGAATACAGAGTCCTTTTGATTCATGTTACGAAAGATCTGGGCACGGTAGCGGTACAAGTCTCCCAGTCCGAAGCTGTCTTTCAGCATGGAGTAGTATTGGGCTTTTTTGTTCATTTCCAGGGCCTGGTCGTACATACCCAGTTCGGCGTAGAGATTAGCTTGTTCTCCGTAGGCAATCACTACATTTCCAGGTGCTATGCTGTCGTTGTAAGTGGCTATGGCCTCTTGGTTAGTGGCTATAGCTTTCTCGTATTCACCACTGAGGTGGTAATAGATGCCCAACCGTGACATTATCCGCAGCATGTTCGGGAAGTTTCCGCCTTTCCGGTAGACATCTATTGCTTTTTCCAAGATTTGGATGGCTTTGGGTAGATTGTTTCCGGAGTACATGTAGACACCGCTTATGATTTCTGCCTGCCGGATAAAGTCATTGGCACTGGTACAGACCGGTAACTGGAGGTAGTCTTCTGCCAGTCGGACAGCTTCCGGGTTATTGCCATACAGTTGGTTCAGTCCGGCCTTGAAGCTCAGCAATTCGTGTGGGCAATGTTCGCGGATGAGGGGATGGTTTCCAATGCTGTCCATATAGTCGATGCCGTCTTTGTATTGTTTGGTGTTTATGTAATTGTTCCCGCAGGCATTAAATATCTTGCGGGCATAGTAAATCAGGGTATCTGTAGTTCCGTTTTTTTCTGCCGATTCCAGGATTTCGGGCAAGGTCTGTTTGGCAAGATCCAACGTTTGTTGCGCTTTGTTTTCGAGTAGTAAGGCATTGATTTGTTGAAGGACATTGTTCCAATGCCTCACTTCGTCTTGTTCCGAAGAGGTGGAGCGGTTGGTGCAGGCTACAGCTACGAGAATCAGAAGTAAAAATGAAAGTTTTTTGGCATTCATATTTTGTGGACTGTTTGTTTTGTAAGGCAAAGATATAATTTCTTAATTTAAAATTTACAACAATGGACTTGTTTTTTTGTTTCTTGTTAATTATTTGATAATAAATATAATATGAAATTGTATATCAGATTGTATATCGTATTCTTATGGTTAGGTTGTGCATATTTTGCAAATTTGTATCAAAACGATTGTAAATATGTATAATGGTGAAATAAGATACAATGAAAACAAAGAAAACAGTGACACCTTTTAATATGCAGGAGATTGCCAGAGCTTTGCGCGAAATGATTTCGGAAGATTCTCCCAATGCTTCGGAGGCTTTGTTGTCCGGAACTCGTGAGGCTGTATTCCGTGAAATCTTTATTTTTCATTATCCTTCTTTTTTAGAGAAACTTTATCAGTCTATTCCGGAGGTGGATAAGGATGAAGAACTGATATGTATGCTGGTAGCTCTTGGACAGTCTGTAAAGGAGATTGCAGAATTGATTTATTTTTCGCCGGAACGGGTAGAATTGTTATGTGCTTCGGTCTGCCGCAAGCTGAATGTGACGGAAGTTCGAGAAATGGAGATGCTAATGAAGAAGTTGTTATCATAAAAATACGTACCTTAGCGGCAAAAATCAGATAAAATGAATCGAATCTTTCATGCGCGCATTGCTATGGGGCAGTATCTGTTTCTCATCCTGATAGGTATTCTCGCCGTCTATATGCTTTGGTACAAGTCTCCGTTCCTGGCTGCTATTTTCATGCTTTGGCTGGTGGTTATTATCGAGAAGGTGATTCATACCACCTATACCGTAACGCCCGACGGGAAGTTGGTGCTGTCCTTCGGCCGTTTCTCCCGGAGTAAGGAAATTCTGATGAAAGACATCACTTCTGTGGAGCGTGCTTCTTCCATGCAGGTAGGGCGGTTTGCGGTGATGCGCTATGTGCTCGTGAAATATGGCGAGGGCAAGTGTGCAGTGCTTCTTCCCGTCAAGGAGGAGGAGTTTATCCGGTTACTAGAGGAACGGAGAGGGTGAGCAATAGGGTGTGCCCACGTATGCGATTCCGTTTTAATCTGCCGTTATCGGTTCCATGGTAATGTCTCCTGTGTAGCTTTCCGGAGTTGTTTGTATGAACTTTCCCTTTATCTGTTTTTCCGTTTTTGTATATTCACCTGCGAATGTCAGCGTATAGGTAGCTACAAGCTTGCTGTAGTGTAGTGTTCCTTTTATGATGAGCCGACAGTGAGGTTGTATGCTGATGGTGGAAGTACTGCTGTTTGGACCTTTGGCTTTTGTTGTTTCGCTGCCATATTTTATGGTTGCCCCACTTAACAATAGTTCATCTCCAAACATGTAAGGGGTATTGACGAACACATCTTCTTCCCCCATCCATACAAATGCTTCGGGGTCGTTGCTCTGGAAGGTGGTTTCCTGCCATGTGTCTTCGAAGGGGGAGTTTGTGGTGGTGATACTATTGTTTAAATTGTTTTCCATGATGAAGGGCAGGAGCTCTACATCATACGTACTGAATCCATCCCCTTCTTCAAAAGAGTATTGAATATCTTTGAACAGATATTTTTCAGCATCTTTAATTTCGTCTTTATCATAACAGCCGGTCGTGCAGACAATCAGCATGGCGGACAATACGAGGTGGAATAGTTTCTGTTGTTTCATAGCCTTTACTTTTTGTGGGGATGTACATGCAAAGATAAGTTTATTTTTTGAAACTGTTCATAATAAGTACTTTATTTTCCTGATAATATAGTCTTTCCGTAGAGGCAGATTGTTTTTGAATCATAAATAAAGCTTAATTTTAGCTCTTCTGTTTGCAGTTTTTCGGATATGGCAGCGTCCATTATGTAAAAGAGAAACGAATATGAATTTGAATTGCGCCATTTTACATGCAGACCCGGAGATTGCCGGAAGGTTGGAAGAGTATATCGACAAGGTTCCTTTTCTCTCTTTGCACGGAAAGTACGGCAATCCTCTTGAAGCGCTGAAGGATTATTATGAGACAAAAGTGGAAGTTTATTTTATCGGCATCTATCCGGTGGAAGAAGGTGAAATCAACGGAATGGATTTTTGCAGGCTCTTGTCCTCGTCCACTCGTGTCATTTTCATTACAGACACCGACCGCTATGCTGCCGAATGTTTCCGTCTGGATGCGTTGGACTATCTGATGGACGGGCTCAATTTCTCCACGTTTTTCCAGTCTGTCAGCAAAGCGGCACGCTGGTTCTCTTTGCAGGATGCAGGTACGTCCGACTCCAAACACAGGCAAGGTCCGGAAGAGGTTCCGAAGGTGATTTACATGCGGTGTGACAACCGCATCATGCGGCTCGACCTGGAACGGATAAACTATATAGAAGGTATGGGCGATTATGTGAAGATTTTCTGTAAAGATTCCCCTAAGCCTATCTTGAGCCTATGCAGTATGAAGTACATGGAGGAAAAACTTCCGGCGAACGAATTTATCCGCGTGCACCGTTCTTTTATTGTCCGCATGGACTGCATCAGCGCCATCGGGCGCAGCACATTGCTCATCGAGCAGAAGGATGTCCCCATTGGCGATGCTTACCGCGAAAGGGTGAAAGGGTATGTGTCCAGGCTGGCAATGTTGTAATACCCTGTTTTCAGATACTATATACTTTGTTTGTTGGATCTATAGTTCCAGCGTGCTGCATCTATATATGCAACGCGTTGCATATATAGATCCAACAAATGATAATCATTCGGTGTAAAATCCGTGTAATCTGTGGTGAACCGGAACCTTGTATTACTTTAGTTTTGCTCTCGAAATCCTTTCCCCGAACGTCAAGTTCAGATTCAGGCTGAATCGGCTTTCCTGCATCAGATTGCTGCGTGTGTTCAGTTGTTTCCGCCAGGTGGCGCCCAGCGAAAGATAGGAGTACCGGAGATGGGGGAAGCTCGCCCCTACACTGGCTTCCAGATACTGCATCTTCCCGCCTTTCAGGTTGATATAGGAGTTGCCGAAACCTATTCCGCCCATCAGCTCGGTGGAACGTGCCAGACGTGGCTTGGTAATGTAGCTGCCTCCCAGGTTCACTTTGTGCTGGTTCTCGTATTTCATGGAAGTGTAGGAGGAGGAGTTGCGGCTCCAGTCCAGGTAGTTGTAGTCGGCGGTCAGCACCCAGCGTTCGGTGACCATGCTGAGGCCGGTGCCGAGGTGCATGGGCAGATATTGTGTACGGCTGTGGTATCCTTTATCGAGGTTCTCGCTGGTAGATGAGTTGCTGTAAGTCAGTGTATTGTCGTGGCTGATGGGAAGGGAGGGAGCAAATACCAGCCCTGCCGCCCACTTCCGTTGTCCGGTCGCACCCCATTCGTAATGTATGCCGAAGTCCGCATAAAAGGCCTGTTTAGAAGATTCGTACTTTACGACGGCGCTTTCCTGCGTTTCGCTTTGCGTCACTGTGCCCGCTATCATCCCCAGGTTGATGCCGACCGACAGTTGCCTGCTCAGTGCAAAGGCATTGGTGACGTAGCACCGGTATAGTCCGCCCGTACCCTCAAAGAGCGAGTAGGTGTAGTTGCCGGGCATTCCCTCTATCTCTTCTTCGGTCTGGATGACATAGCCCACACTGCTGTATGGTGCTGCACCTACAAGGGCATACCAGCGCGGCAGGACACGGAAGCCCATGCTGATGCGGTTGGGGTTGCCGGTGAAGTTGGAGCTGTGTTCGCTCAGAAAGGAGTAGCGGGCATATGAGGCAGATACACCCACATCGAACGTGAAGCAGGCGGTGTCCATGCGGGTGATGGCTGCGGGGTTCAGCGTGTTCAGAAATCCGGTACGGTTCAGGGCGATGCCCGTGTTGCCCATGCCGGCATAACGTCCGCCGTCACCGGCACTCAGTTCGCCCACTCCGTACATGGAGGTGGGCAGGTTGGTGGTGTTCTGGGCCACGGCGGTGAGGCTTGCCGTACACAGACTGCACAGCAGAAGGGGAATCCGGTAATGGCGTTTCATTGCTCGTTGTATATTTTGAATCTTACGTCTAATCTGCATTGTCTCTCTTGTTCGGGGTCGTTGGTGAAGATGACCTGGTTGAAGGTGGTGGTGCTTTCTTCGTCTGTCAGACTCATCAGCAGTTTCTGCCGCTTGATGCCCGAAGTGCCGTAATTGTTGCGGATGAATTCGGTGAGGTCGAAGGAGTAGTAGGTCTCTTTCCCGTACATCTCGTCGATGGTCAGGTCGCCGGTCTGTACGGTTACGCCGTCACTGCCGTATACGTAGTCCTCCAGCACATTGTTCTCGTCCGTGATATAAAGGCGGATGTCATTGGGAAGCTGGCTCACTTCGTTGTAGCTCCGGGCCAGAGGATAGAGGTAGAGTGTGGCGCTCTCTATGGAGACTATCTGTCCGGCACTTCCGAGGCTGTTGAGGTAGGGGAATTCCAGTTGGTTGTAGTAACCCGTCAATCCCTGCATATAGGCCAGGCAACCCATGTCGTTGGAGTGGACGAGGTTCTCTATTCCGCTTTTCAGGGAAGCAAGGTGGGTGCCGGTGGGGTCGTGCCGGATACCGGTATAGGCATAGTCGGTGTTTACGTTGAAAGTCAGCACTTGTCCGGTACGTTGGTTGGAGACTTCCTGGTAGTGGAGGTTGATGCTCATGGCAGAGTCGTTCACCATGAATCCGGTGATACACTGCCCGTCGTTTTCGGGAACAAAGACCAGTCCGGGGAATTTCTTCTTGAACTTGTCTTGGGTATCGAAGTAGTCATCTTGGGCCACGAGGTCATTCAGCAGTTGTTGTCCCCATGAGTCGGGCAGGCGGACGCTTACTTCCTTCTTCCGCCCCGGGCAGGGGGTGAAGGTAAAGCTGAAGAGTGGGGCATCTTCCGTCGGGAGTACGGTGCTGTTGTAAAGGTCCTCGTCGTTGTCCAGCACGATAGGGCTTTTCAGCCGGTAGATGGAGATGCGCTGTTGCGTCAGGGTATCTCCCCAGAAATGGCCCGAAGGTATCATTCGCAGTACGAGGGAGTCGAGGGTATAGGTATAGTCTGTGTTGGGGGTGAAGTCGGACGTGGAGTATTCGGCATAGTAGGTGGCGGATACTTCTCCCCAGGCGCTGCTCCGGTAATGTCCTAGCTGGCAGATGCTGTCGCCCCGGGTCTCTATGGAGTCTAGCAGGATGGTGCTGATGTCTACCGAGCAGGTGTCTGCGTATACATTATAGAAGGAGCTTTCCACGAGGCTCTTTCCAAGCTGCGAGTTCTCGTCCTGGCAGGCGCAGAAGATAGCGAGGACTGCGAATAAGCTGTACAATGACTTCTTCATTTCTGTTCTTTTAGTTGGCGGCAAAGGAAAGGCAAAACTTTTATATCTTCCTACAAAAATCGGCGTTCGGACGGTTTTTATCGGTAAAGGCGTTTAACGGGAATTTCGGACTGTTCGTCGGTTATTTTTGTCGGTGTGGTTGCGGTGGTTTACTTTTGCGGACAGACAAAAAGGACCTCCCGCAGCTTCTTGTTTTGGAAAGTGGGAAGTATAAAGCTTAATCATTAAAAAAACAATAAACAATGAACAGACTATTGGTAGGAATAATGTTGCTGGCCATCGTGTGCATTGCCGGCAGTTGTACGGACGAGGATGAATACACTCAGGGGCAGTGGATGAAGAAAGCCAGCTATAACGGTGTGTACCGCGCTTATGCCTCCGGCTTCACCATCGGCAATTATGGATATTTGTGTGGCGGCTTCTACGGAGCGAACAAGGATTACCTGAACGACCTTTGGGAGTATGACATGAGCCGGAACAGCTGGACGCAGTGTGCCGACATGCCCGTTGCCGGGCGCAAGGCTGCCGTGGGCTTTGCCGTGAATGGCAAGGGATACATTACGACCGGTTCCGTAAAGGACGGCTCCTCGTCCTACTGTGTAGCAGATACCTGGGAGTATGACCCTGCCACGGATACCTGGACACGGAAAGACGACTTCAAAGGTGGAGTACGCGATGGTGCCCTGGCTTTCAGTATAGGCGGATATGGCTATGTCGGTACGGGCTGCAACAGCGACGCTACCGGCAGCGAGAGTGCCTACAAGATGGACTTCTACCGTTTCAACCCCAATGGCGCCGAAGGTTCGCAATGGGAAGCGGTGAGCGGGTATGGAGGCGAGAAGCGCTACTTCGGTACGGCATTCGTCATCGATGAGGTGGCCTACATCTGTTGCGGGCGAAACAACAGTACCGATCTGGTGGATTTCTGGAAGTTCGACGGAAGCAACTGGACCCAGTTGCGTGACATTGCCGATACGGACTCCGACAATGACTATGACGATGACTACGCCATCACACGGTCCGAAGCCGTATCTTTCGTCATCGGTGGAAGGGGATTTGTGGCTACGGGAATACGTAACAGCACTTCCCTGAGCAGCGACTACTGGCTGTACGACCCTGACAAGGACTTATGGTACGGCGATTCCGATGACGACTTTACCCCCATTACAGATGTACATAATTATCCTTCCGGTGCTTCTTCGCGCAGGGCTGCCGTTGGTTTCTCTACCGGTGAACGTGGTTTTGTGCTGACGGGAACAAGTGGTACCAGCTACTTTGATGATGTGTACGAACTTCTACCCGATGAGGAAGAGGAAGTCTGATTCGCCCCATAACTGAACGGAACTTATGAAGCTGATGTTTATTATGATAAAGATAGGTGTACCGGCTGTGATGGCGGTATGCCTTTCTTGCTGTTCGGGTCATACTGCCGGCGGTGGCAATGAGTTGAAATGCCGGGTGATGGAGGTGGAAGGCGGTTACGGCTACGTGGTGCTGCATGGAGCCGATACCCTGATATATCAACCTTTTATACCTGCTTTGAGCGGTCGCCTGCCATTTGCAACAAAGGTGGAAGCGCTGGCGGCCGGTCGGCTGGTATGCCGTAAGCTTGCCGATGGGCAAGCTCCGGCATTGAGCAGGGAGGAGGTGGAGTCTTGTCTGACAGACACCGGACTCTAATCTTCTAAAGAATCCTTTACTTCGTGATGTATTTCCGAGCAGTCATAAGGGTATCTCTGCATGAATTTACCCTTGAGTACCTTCTTTGTATCGCTACCGGGACGTGAAAGAGTGGCGGTGAATGTCACTTGAAGCCGTTTGTAGTAGATGGTTGAAGTGTATATGTTCCATTTCATACCTACTATGTCTACTTCAAAATGTTTATATCTCAGTTCGTCTTCTTTGTAATACTTGCCTTGGTTGATGAAGAATAACAGTTGTTGTCCCATGATTATTTTTCCGTCTTCTATGTGGTTGGGCAGATAGATGCTACGTTTCTCCGGGTCTATGCTTTTGAAGGTTTCATCAGAGTGCCCATCGGGTATGAATGCGTATTCTGTCCATTTATTGATGAATGGATAGTAGTCATGCTTGTCGGTTGTGTTTCCCAGATTTTCATTTTTATAGGTACTCTTATCAGGTCCTGTTCCGGCTTCTTTCACTCCGTCACCTTCTTCCACGCTGTATTCGATGGACTCTATCTGATAGAAGTTAGTGCACGGTTCTTGGTGTATGATGATTTGTTCCTTGTAGAGTCCCGTTTTCATCTCAAGGTTGATGATGAGGCTACGGGATTCACCTAAGTCAAAGTTGTCTTTAAAGTGCAGGATGAGATGGCTGTCGGTGTCCCGTTCCAAGTCCCACCATTTATAATGCAGGCTTCCCGTACCTTCCAGTTGTGGGAGCTTGTTGCCATCCATCATGAGGTCTCCCCATGGGGTGGTGATGGAGGTTATGCGCCAGTCGCCGCGTGTTAGGTCTATCTGCAGGGTAGAGGCTTCGCCCTTCACGGTAGTTTCCTGAAAGGGCGAGAGGCGGATTTCATCGCTATCATTGCAAGCCGTCAGGCCGCAAAGGAAAAGAGCGAACAAAAGGATGGATTGGAATAAGTCAGTCGTTTTCATGTTGGTTATTATTTGATTATGTCCATTGGACGTGGCATTCTTTGTAAATGCTGCACGACAAAGATAATTATTTCCTCTTTACGCTGTATTCTCCGAAAGAAAGAAGTACTCTTTTTTGCCGGATAATACGGGTTTTATTAACTTGCGCACAAATTATCGCTAATCATTAACCACTAACCATTAATTCCATGAAATACCAAGTTGCCATTATCGGTGGAGGTCCTGCGGGATATACTGCTGCCGAAGCTGCCGGAAAAGCAGGATTGAGTGTCGTACTATTTGAGAAGCAGAGTCTCGGTGGAGTGTGCCTGAATGAAGGGTGTATCCCTACCAAGACCTTGTTGTATTCGGCCAAGACCTATGACGGAGCCCGCCATGCTTCGAAGTATGCGGTCAGTGTGCCCGAAGTATCGTTTGATTTGCCCAAGATTATTGCCCGCAAGCAGAAGGTAGTACGCAAGCTGGTATTGGGAATCAAAGGAAAGCTGACTGCCCATGGTGTGACGATTGTCAGCGGAGAGGCCACAGTGACGGACAAGAATCATGTGGAGTGCGGCGGAGAAACCTACGAATGCGAGAACCTGCTGCTCTGCACCGGTTCCGAAACCTTTGTCCCTGCCATTCCCGGCATAGACAAGGTGCCTTACTGGACCCATCGTGACGCGCTGGACAACAAGGAACTGCCCGCTTCGCTTGCCATCATCGGCGGCGGTGTCATCGGTATGGAGTTCGCTTCTTTCTTCAACAGCCTGGGAGTGCAGGTAACCGTCGTCGAGATGCTGGACGAGATACTGGGAGGCGGTATGGACCGAGAGCTGGCGGGTATGCTCCGTGCAGAGTACGCCAAGCGGGGAATCAAGTTCATGCTGAGTGCAAAAGTAGTGTCTGTCATGCCGGATACTGCCGAAGCTTCTTCCCTTATCCAGGTGAATTATGAAACAGCCGATGGTCCCGGTTCCGTCGTTGCCGAACGGCTTCTGATGAGTGTCGGGCGCCGTCCGGTAATGAAAGGCTTCGGATTGGAGAATCTGGGCTTGGAAAGAACGGAGCGCGGAAATGTCTTTGTCAACGGACAGATGCAGACTTCAGTTCCCGGAGTATATGCTTGCGGCGACTTGACGGGATATTCCTTGCTGGCGCATACAGCCGTCCGCGAGGCGGAAGTAGCCATACATTCCATCATTGGCCGGAAGGACACTATGAGTTATCGTGCCATCCCCGGCGTGGTGTATACCAATCCCGAAATAGCCAGTGTGGGCGAGACAGAAGAATCCCTGCAGAAGAGAGGCATTGCCTATCGTGCCGTAAAGCTGCCGATGGCCTATAGTGGCCGTTTCGTCGCCGAGAACGAAGGTGTGAACGGTGTCTGCAAGTTACTGTTGGGCAGTGACGATACCGTATTGGGAGCACATGTCTTGGGCAATCCCGCTTCAGAAATCATAACGTTGGCAGGCATGGCCATCGAGCTGAAACTTACTGCCGATGAATGGAAGAAGATTGTCTTTCCGCACCCCACGGTGGGAGAGATATTCAAGGAGGCATTGTAGACCCCATGACTATTGTTTCATATAAACATAAAAGATGAAAACCGTAAAGCTAATCACCTGTGACGATGCCTTCCAGGCACACGTCATTCAGGGTGCCTTGGAGAATGAGGGCATTGCGTCTGTTTTGCATAATGAAAACATGTCTTCCGTGATGCGCGGATATGTCCGTGATGTCACGGGAGTGGATATATTTGTCTATGAGGACGAATATGACAATGCCCTCCGTCTGCTTGAACGGAACCAGATGATTCCGGAACAGTTGAGGTACTGCCCCCATTGCGGTTCGGATGAGATTAAGTTTGTGCTGAAGAAGAGCCATCGGGTGCGTGCTGTGGTGGCTGCTGTTATTGCGGCATTGTCGGCCGCACCTCCGGGCACTGAGCATTGGGAGTATGTATGCAGGAAGTGCGGCACTCATTTTGAGAAGCCGGTGGCGAAAGGAACAGTTGAAGAATAATCAGGTGTTTATTCTTTTAACCGCTTTTCAATCCAGTCCCGGTTTTTACGTCCCAATCGGCTTTCCGCAAAATCCAGGAAAGCCGATGTGTCTGTTATATGGGCTTGGATGACACCTGCCAGAAAGTTGAAGAAAGGTTCTTCACCCACTCGGACAAGCAGGTCGGCGAGTAGTACTGACCCTTTCCTATAGAGGGCAAGATGCGCTTCGCGGTCGTTGCGGTCAATACCCCAGATAGGACGGATATGGCGTGTTTCCTTACGGTAGACGTCGATGTAAGCGGCATAGGCTTTTTCGCCGCGGGCGTGGCGTATGTATTGCAAAGCACTGAATTCGGCAAAAGATTCGTTCAGCCAGTCGTGCCAAGATTCCACCGGAGCCTTGTTCCACCAGAAGTGGCCGATTTCGTGGGCGGTGTTCTTGAGTACATATTCATTGAATGTTCGGGAACTGAGCATAATGAAATTTTTACGGCTGTACCCTCCTGAGGTGCCGGAAGCTGAAAGCAGGAATTTCATGTAAATATCCTCATCTCCCGCAATTTTATAAAGGCGTCGGAAGAATTTCAAGGCATTGTGGCAACATTGAAGTGCCGAGTCTGCACCGGCATCCGGGAAGTCTGTATAGATAAGTTCAATGGTAGTTCCGTTATCATTGATGCGGCGGCTTTTCAGCATGGGTGAAGCCAGGATAACATTGTCGAAATTCTCCCAAGGTTGTTCCATTTCCCACATCCCTTCTTCTGTATGGGAAATAATACCTGAGCCGCTCACCGTATAACCGTCAGTGATGCCGATTCGTAAGTGCGAATAATCTGCCCGGTTACCGTTGCAGACAGGATACCATCCCGTATAGTAACCAAGTTCAATCCAATGGTCATTGAATGATTTTGCAGGGCCCTGCACTTCCTGCATGTAGAGTGTGTAACGGGTATTTATGCGGCAGCGGTCATCGGCTCCTGCCGGCCGGTAGAGGGTCAAGGTCCGTCCGTCGGGAATGAATTGGGCAGGTGCCGGGGCAAGCGTATCGAAACGGTAGGTTATCTCCCGGCTGCTGTGGCGTAGTGTGTCGATACGGGCATGGCGCCATAGTACCAACGAGATTGAGTCACTGTCCTGGAAATCAACTTCAAACGAACCGCCAACTTCGACTTGTCGGTTCGGTACATCAATCTGTACGGTTAAGTCATAACTGACAATGCGCGGAGATTCTTGTGCCCGAAGCATGGGGGAGAAAAGGAGGCATATTGTAAAGCTGGCAATTGTAAGTTGTAGTTTCATGGTACATCAATTTTAGAGTGATAGTAACTGGGAGATTTTGCCTATGCAATCTATGCAAAAGTAGTATTTTTAAAGGAATATTAAGATGGATGGCTGGATATAATTTATGAAAAGACTACCTCGTTGTTGTTCATTTGTAAGATTGTCGTACTTTTGCCTTTAAAGATAAATATATTTATGAAAAGGATATTGTTGCTGTTAATTTTATCCGTCTGCCTGCTCCCATTATGGCCCCAAGAGACGGTAACTCCGGTGAAGCCGCTCTCTGCGCGGATTGATGCGTTGATAGAACACAAACTTCCCGCAGGCTCTAATGTGGCCATTTCGGTCTATGACCTGACTGCCGGAAAGCCCTTGTACGGCTATCAGGCGGACAAGCTTTCCCGTCCCGCTTCCACCATGAAGCTGCTGACCACCATTACCGCCCTTTCCCGTCCCGAAGCCGACGAGCCGTTCCGTACGGAAGTGTGGTATCAGGGAACCATTGAGCGCGATACCTTGCAGGGGGATATGTATGTGATAGGCGGTTACGACCCGGAGTTTGATGAAGAGGCATTGGATTCCCTGGTGGCTACCGTGGCCCGTTTCCCCTTCTCTGTCATCAAAGGCAAGGTGTATGGAGATGTCTCCATGAAAGACTCCTTGTACTGGGGCAGCGGCTGGTTGTGGGATGATACTCCCTATTCCTTCCAGCCCTACCTCTCACCGCTGATGCTGAATAAAGGAGTGGTGAAGGTTACCGCCACACCCGGCGAACGGGGCGACAGCGCACGCCTTGAATGCACTCCCGCCTCTTCCTATTATACACTGACGAACAAGACCCAAAGCCGTACCCCTTCTGCCGGACGTTTCCGTGTGTCGCGCGACTGGCTGGTGAACGGGAACAACATCACCGTGACGGGCAACGTCGATGCCCGCCGTGCAGGTACGGTCAATATATTTTCTTCGCAGGACTTCTTCATGCATACCTTTATGGAACGGTTGCAGGCACGAGGCATCCGGTGCATTCCGGCGGCAGAAGCGGAAAGTCCGGAGAATGAAGTAGCGGAATCCGAAGCTTTTGAAACGGGTAAGCCCTCTTCCACTGCTTCTTCTTACCTCTTCGGTGAGTTCCGGCAAGACAGCCTCTCCGTACGGATGGCTTCCTATGAAACTTCCGTGCAGGATGTGGTGAAACAGATAATGAAGGAGAGCGATAATCTCAATGCCGAAGCCATGCTCTGCCGGTTGGGTGTGCAGAGCAGCGGAAAGAAGCGTGTCTCTGCCGAGGACGGGCTTTCTGCCATCCGCATGCTGATAAAAGAGATGGGATATAACCCCGATAGGTATAATCTGGCAGATGGTTGCGGTCTTTCCAATTACAACTACATTTCACCGGAACTCTTGGTTTCTTTCCTGCGATATGCCTACTCGCGTACGGATGTTTTCCAGAAACTTTATAAGGCTTTGCCCATTGGCGGCGTGGACGGTACACTGGAGTTCCGCATGAAGAAAGGCACCCTTTCCCACAGAAATGTACATGCCAAGACGGGTTCCTTTACCGCCATCAACTGCCTGGCCGGCTACCTTAAAGCCCGCAACGGACACGAGATAGCCTTTGCCATCATGAACCAGAATGCACTGTCGGGCAGGGAAGCACGCGCTTTCCAGGATGCGGTGTGTGATGAGATGATACGTTGAGGTTTAGCCATCGTAAAGTTGACCTTTAGCGTCGTAAAGTTAAGGTTTAGCTTCCTAATGCAGACCTTTACGGAGTGAGCCCCAAGAGTAGGGGAAATCATTCCTCTTTCGTATTGCGGTAGCGTGCCGGAGACATACCCAGATAAGACTTCACATACTTCCCGAAGAAAGACTGGTTGGGGAAATTAAATTCTTCTGCAATCTCCTTGATGGACTTGTCCGAATGCTTCAGCCGGTACTTGATGTGCTCGATGGCACTTTCGTTAATCAAGTCCAGCGGTGTACGTCCGCATGCCTGCTTGATGACCTTCGAAAAGTGTTTGGGACTATAGCATAGTGCATCGGCATAATATCCTACAGAACGGTGTATGCCGTTGTCTTTGGACAACATCTCTATAAACTTACGCAGGATATAGTCGGACTGTTTGATGCTTTCTTTTGTATCGACTGTCATTTCTGAAGGGTTCACTTCTTTGTTGAGGTGTCCCAACATCTCACAGAAAATGGCAGAAAACAAGTATTGCATCACTTCCCTGTGATAGTGATGAGGCTCGTCGTTTATCTTTGCCATAAGCAGTTCCCGGTAGAATTTGAAGATTTCCTTGTCCCCTTCCTCCCCGACAGACTTTATGGGATTGTTGTGGATATGCATAACGGTATTCCATGTATCCTTCTCCATCTTGACCACGCGTTGTAGGAACTGTGTGGAGAATGCGGCAAGCCTTATCTTGTGCTTTGGGCTTACCATCGCGTGGCTGATAATGGTATTGGGAAGGCCGAGCAGTAAGTCGCCTGCTTCCAGTTGGTAGGTTTTGTAGTTGACGTCCAACTGGATGCAGCCTTCTAGACAGATAGCGATAAGGAAGCATCCCAATCTTATTGTATCTTCATTGTAGGGGCTTCCCTCCAGACTGTTGATTATGACAAAGTCATTGTCTACATAGTCAAGGACATGTTCGCTGTTTTTAAAGTCCGCGATTTCTACGATTTTTATGTTCCCTTTCTCCATATTCTTCCTTTTTCGTTTTGCAAAGTTGGTGAATAATGGGAAATATGGGATGTTCCATTATGCGGCTTTCTTGTTCTATATGTCATTTATAGACAATTCATTAGCCTTAAAAAAGATGAATGTCGAAAAAGGAACATCTTTGGAGTGTAATTGGTCATTATGGCGTTGTTCCTTTCTCCTACTTTTGCCACCAGTTTTAACAAAAAGACAATGAGAAAAAGTATGATTACATTGAACAGGAAATGGATACGGCTGATAGGGATTGTCGGTTGTACAATGTGTTTGGCATCTTGCAAGCAGGCATCGGATGCTTCCGGAATGAAACCTTCTTATGCTACCATGAAAGTGGAGGCGACGGACAAAGAGCTTTCCACTTCGTACTCAGCAACGATACGCGGACGGCAGGACATAGATATTTATCCGCAAGTGTCGGGTACCATCGAGAAGTTGTGTGTGACCGAGGGGCAGAAGGTGCGCCGGGGACAACTGCTTTTCATCATCGACCAGGTTCCCTACAAGGCTGCACTCAAAACGGCCGTTGCCAATGTGGAAGCGGCACGTGCCGCACTGGCTACTGCCGAACTGACTTATAACAGCAACAAGGAATTGTATGCGCAGAAAGTGGTTTCGGAATTCAGCCTGAAGACTGCCGAAAACAGCTACCTTACCGCCAAGGCGCAACTCTCGCAGGCCGAGGCCCAGGAGATAAGCGCACGCAACAACCTCTCCTATACGGAAGTGAAGAGTCCCAGCGACGGGGTGGTGGGGGCATTGCCCTACCGTGCAGGGGCATTGGTCAGCCCCAGCTTGCCGCAACCGCTGACAACGGTCAGTGACAACAGCGACATGTACGTTTACTTTTCCATGACCGAGAACCAGTTGCTTGCCCTGACCCGCCAATACGGAAGCATGGACGAGGCATTGAAGAACATGCCTCAAGCGGAACTGAGACTGAACGACAATTCCGTCTATGACAAGAAAGGAACCATCGAGTCCATCAGTGGCGTCATTGACCGTCAGACGGGTACGGTAGTGGCACGTGTGGTATTTCCCAATGAATCGCGCCTGCTCCACAGTGGGGCGTCGGGCACGGTGGTGGTGCCTACCACTTATAAGAACTGTATTGTGATTCCGCAAGAGGCCACCGTGCAGTTGCAGGACAAGACAGTGGTATATAAGGTAGTGGATGGCAAGGCCGTTTCTGCCTTGATTACCGTGGCCGGAATAAATGACGGACGCGAATACGTAGTGCTGGACGGACTGGAAGTCGGCGACGAGATTGTTTCCACCGGTGCCGGACTGCTGCGCGAAGGGACACAGGTGAAATAATGAACTGCTATTTATCAACTATCAATGACCCATTAAGATGAAAGGAAATATATTTATAAAGCGGCCGGTGATGGCTATCTCCATATCCGTACTGATTCTGGTGATAGGGCTTATCTCGCTCTTTACGCTGCCGGTGGAACAGTATCCTGATATTGCACCTCCCACGGTGTACGTCAGCGCCAACTACACCGGTGCAGATGCCGAAGCCGTATTGAACAGTGTCATCATGCCGTTGGAGGAGAGCATCAACGGTGTGGAGAACATGATGTACATCAGCTCTACCGCCACCAATGCCGGTTCTGCCACCATACAGGTCTACTTCAAGCAGGGCACGGACCCCGACATGGCTGCGGTGAACGTACAGAACCGCGTATCCAAGGCGCAGGGACTGCTGCCTGCCGAAGTGACGAAAATCGGTGTGACTACCCAGAAGCGCCAGACCAGCTTCCTGCAAATCGGTGCTTTGGTAAGCACCGACGGACGCTACGACCAGACTTTCCTAGCCAATTACCTCGATATCAACGTGATTCCGCAGATTAAGCGTATCGAAGGTGTGGGTGATGTAATGGAGCTGGGCGATACATACAGCATGCGTATCTGGCTGAAACCGGAACGGATGGCGCAGTATGGACTGGTTCCTTCGGATGTGACCGCCGTATTGGGCGAGCAGAACATCGAAGCGCCTACCGGTTCGCTGGGCGAGAATTCAAAGAACGTGTTCCAGTTTACGATGAAGTATCGCGGACGTCTGAAGAGTGTGGAGGAATTCCAGAACACGGTGGTACGCTCGCAGAGTGACGGTTCCGTGCTCCGTCTGAAGGACGTGGCGGATGTGGAGCTGGGTACGCTGACCTATGGTTTCCGCAGTGAGATGGACAGCAAGCCGGCGGTACTTTTCATGATGTTCCAGACGGCAGGCTCCAACGCAACCGCCGTCAACAAGCAGATTACCGCACAGATAGACGAGATGAGGAAGAGCCTGCCCGAAGGGACGGAATTTGTGACGATGATGAGTTCCAACGACTTCCTCTTCGCTTCCATACACAATGTGGTGGAGACACTGGTCATTGCCATTATACTGGTAATTCTGGTGGTGTATTTCTTCCTGCAGGACTTCAAGAGTACGCTTATACCCTCCATTTCCATTATCGTGTCGCTGGTCGGCACGTTTGCCTGCCTGGTGGCTGCGGGGTTCAGTCTCAATATCCTGACGCTGTTTGCGTTGGTGCTTGCCATCGGTACGGTGGTGGACGATGCCATCGTGGTGGTGGAGGCGGTGCAGTCCAAGTTCGATGCCGGATACAAGTCCCCTTACCTTGCCACGAAGGATGCGATGGGCGATGTGACGATGGCCATCATCTCTTGTACCTGCGTGTTCATGGCGGTATTTATCCCCGTGACGTTTATGGGCGGTACTTCGGGCGTGTTCTATACGCAGTTCGGTGTCACGATGGCAACGGCGGTGGGCATCTCCATGATTTCGGCATTGACGCTTTGTCCCGCCTTGTGTGCCATCATGATGCGTCCGTCGGACGGTACGAAGAGTGCGAAGAGCATCAACGGACGGGTGCGTGCGGCATACAATGCCTCGTTCAACGCCGTGCTGGGCAAATATAAGAAAGGTGTGATGTTCTTCATCCACCACCGCTGGATGGTGTGGACTTCATTGGCGGCTACCGTCGTATTGCTGGTTTACCTGATGAGTACCACCAAGACGGGGCTTGTGCCGCAGGAGGACCAGGGTGTCATCATGGTGAACGTCAGCACGTCTCCGGGAAGCACGCTGGAAGAAACTACGAAGGTGATGAGCAAGCTGGAGGACATCCTGAAAAACACTCCCGAGATAGAACACTATTCCAAGGTGGCAGGATACGGACTGATGTCCGGTCAGGGCACTTCCTACGGTACCATCATCATCCGTCTGAAGGACTGGGGCGAGCGGAAGGGGAGCGAACACACGTCCGACGCTGTGGTGGCCCGTCTCAATGCCCAGTTCTACGGCGTGAAAGAGGCGCAGATATTCAGCTTCCAGCCGGGTATGATTCCGGGCTATGGTATGGGTAACTCCCTGGAGCTGAACCTACAGGACAGAACGGGTGGTGACATGGCTACGTTCTACGAGGCAGTGATACAGTTTCTGGGTGCGTTGAACCAGCGTCCTGAGGTGGCTATGGCGTATACCTCTTATGCTATGAACTTCCCGCAGGTATCGGTAGATGTAGATGCGGCCAAGTGTAAGCGTGCGGGCATCTCGCCGGGTGCGGTGCTCGACGCATTGGGCAGCTATTGCGGCGGTGCCTATATTTCCAACTACAATCAGTTTGGCAAGGTGTACCGCGTCATGATGCAGGCATCGCCCGAATATCGTCTGGACGAACAGGCACTGGGTAATATGTTTGTGCGCAACGGTACGGAGATGGCTCCGGTCAGCCAGTTCGTGACGTTGAACAAGGTGCTCGGTCCGGAGACGGCAAACCGTTTCAATCTGTACAGTGCCATCACCGCCAATGTGAACCCCGCCGAAGGATATTCCTCCGGCGAAGTGCAGAAAGTGATTGCGGAAGTGGCAGAACAGACATTGCCGCTGGGCTACGGTTACGAGTACGGAGGTATGGCACGTGAGGAAGCCAATACTGGTGGTGCGCAGACTGTCTTTATTTATGCCATCTGTATCTTCCTTATCTATCTCATCCTGGCATGTCTTTATGAGAGTTTCCTGATACCGTTTGCGGTCATCTTCTCCGTACCGTTCGGGCTGATGGGTTCATTCCTCTTTGCCAAGGTTCTGGGATTGGAGAACAACATCTATTTGCAGACGGGTGTGATTATGCTGATTGGCTTGCTCGCCAAGACGGCCATCCTGATTACGGAGTATGCCATCGAGCGGCGCCGCAAGGGAATGGGCATTGTGGAATCAGCTTATTCGGCCGCCCAGGTCCGTTTGCGTCCTATCCTGATGACGGTGCTGACGATGATATTCGGTATGCTTCCGCTGATGTTCTCGAGTGGTGCGGGCGCCAACGGTAACTCTTCGCTGGGTACGGGCGTAGTAGGCGGCATGCTTGTGGGCACATTGGCGCTGCTATTTGTGGTTCCCGTATTCTATATCATCTTTGAGTACTTGCAGGAGAAGGTTCGTCCGCCAATGGAGGAAGAAGCCGATATGCAGGTATTGCTTGAAAAGCAGAAGAGTGAGGCAGAACGGGCGAAAGATTGAGGAAAATAAAATAAAAACAGATTGGAACAATGAAGAAACATATCATCCTATTGTCCGCCGCCGGTTTGCTGTTCAGCAGTTGCGGCGTGTACACCAAATACAAACCCGCTACCGAGGTCCCCGACGGCCTCTATGGGGAAGAAATGGCAGCTTTTACGGAGAGCCTCGCCGGTTCTCCGGCTGCCACCGAAGACAGCCTGGACCTTGGCCTGGGCGGCATGGACTGGCACGAGCTTTTCACCGACCCGCATCTGCAGGCACTCATCGGACAAGGGTTGCAGAACAATACCGACTACCAGTCGGCACAGCTCCGCGTGGAAGAGGCTGAAGCCACCCTGCTGTCCGCAAAGCTTGCCTTCCTGCCCTCCTTTGCCCTTGCGCCGCAGGGCACGGTGAGCAGCTTTGACAGCCGCAAGGCCACACAGACCTATTCGCTGCCCGTTACTGCCAGTTGGGAGCTGGATGTTTTCGGCCGCATGCGCAATGCCAAGAAACAGTCGAAGGCGCTCTATGCGCAGAGTCAGGACTATCTCCAGGCCGTGCGTACCCAGCTCATTGCCGGGATAGCCAATACTTACTATACCCTGCTGATGCTGGACCAGCAGCTTGCCATCTCCAGGCAGACCGAAGAGACATGGCGGGAAACCGTTGCTTCCACCCGTGCCCTGATGAATGCGGGCATGGCGAACGAGTCCGCCGTGTCGCAGATGGAGGCCACGTACTATCAGGTGCAGACTTCCGTGCTTGATTTGGAAGAACAGATAAACCAGGTGGAGAACAGCCTTGCGCTGTTGCTGGCAGAGACGCCCCGTCATTACGAGCGCGGTGTGCTGGCAGAGCAGCAGTTCCCTGTGGGCTTTTCTATAGGGATTCCTGTTCAGATGCTTTCCTGCCGTCCTGATGTCCGCTCGGCTGAGCGGACACTGGAAGCGGCGTTCTACGGCACCAATGCGGCGCGCTCTGCCTTCTATCCCTCCATCACGCTGGGCGGGAGTGCGGGCTGGACCAATTCTGCCGGTTCAATGATTGTGAATCCCGGCAAGTTCCTGGCTTCGGCAGTGGGTTCGCTGACGCAGCCGCTCTTTGCCCGCGGGCAGGTCATTGCACAGTACCGCATAGCCCGTGCCCAGCAGGAGGAGGCTTCCCTTGCCTTCCAGCAGACATTGCTGAATGCAGGCAGCGAGGTGAACGATGCCTTGACTGCCTGGCAGACAAGCCTATCCAAAAGCGAACTGCTGGACAAGCAGGTAGCTTCCTTGCAGACAGCTGCCCGCAGCACTTCCCTGCTGATGGAGCATGGCAACACCACCTATCTGGAGGTGCTTACCGCCCGGCAGACATTGCTCAACGCACAACTGGCACAGACGGCAAATCGATTTTCTGAAATACAAAGCCTGATTAACCTCTACAAGGCGTTAGGGGGAGGTCAGGAATAGAGTGTCATCATACTACTCTCTCTGCATCTTCATTTTAAATGTGAAGGAAGGGCTGTCCGGGAAGTGATTCCAGGCAGCCCGTTTTCAATGAATAGGAGGGATCAAATGGAGGCAAGTATTTCTCTAGACAAATTATTGCAGTTTTTCACTCAATGCGAACGATAAGCGTTGGCTCGGTGAGAGATCGATTGAAGAAACTGAAAAGGAAACTGAAGCAAAAGATAGTGAGTTTACCGGTAAGAAGGAGGTTTTGCCAGGAATTGATACAGGGATGTAGTAGGTACTGAAATAGCTTGTTGTTGGAACTATAGATGCAGCGTGTTCCATCTATATATGCAACGCGTTGCATATATAGATCCAGCAAACCGGAAATATACATGCAACGCGGTATATCTTTCGGGCGGTTTTTCTCCGCCTTTTTAGGGAGCAGTTTATTTATACTGTGCCCAGTCTACATTCTTCATGTCTCCACTTTTGGCCAGCTCAGCGTGCATAGCCAGTGCGGCGCGCAGGGCATGGGGAGTCTGTGACTTGCCGTCGGTCAGTTTCAGGTAATCCCACAGAATGTTCTTGTAGTCCGGATGAACACAGTTTTCGATGATGGCTTGTGCACGTTCTTTCGGACTCTTGCCGCGGAGGTCGGCCACACCTTGTTCGGTGATGATGATGTTGACGTCATGCTCCGTGTGGTCCATGTGCGAAACCATCGGCACGATAGCCGAGATTTTACCTTCCTTGGCAACGGACGGACAAGTGAAGATGGAGATATAGGCATTGCGGGTGAAGTCACCGCTTCCGCCGATGCCGTTCATCATCTTGGTTCCGCCGATGTGCGTGGAGTTTACGTTGCCGTAGATGTCGGCTTCGATGGCGGTGTTGATGGAGATGATACCGAGCCGGCGCACCACTTCCGGGCTGTTGGAGATTTCCGACGGACGGAGCACCAGTTTGTTGCGGAAGAAGTCCATATCCTGGTAGATACCTTCCAGACAGTCGTTCGTTACGGTCAGTGAGCAGGCGCTGCCGAATTTCACGCGGCCTTCGCGGATAAGTCCGATAACGGAGTTCTGGATGACTTCTGTGTACATTTCAAAAGCGGGGATGGTCTTGTCACGTCCCAAAGCACCCAATACGGCATTGGCAATGTTACCCACACCGGATTGCAGCGGCAGGAAGGTAGGCGGAATGATTCCGCGTTTCATGTCGGCGGCAAGGAAGTCGGCCACGTTCTGTCCGATTTTGTCGGTCAGCGGGTCGGCGGCGGCAAACGAACGTGCCTCGTCCGGCCAGTTGGTCTCCACTACGCCGACAATCTTTTTCGGGTCTACCTGGATGTAGGGCAGGCCGATACGGTCACTCGGTTTGTAGATGGGGATTTCGCGGCGGTAAGGAGGGTCGAGGGGTTCGTAGACGTCGTGCAGGCCCATGGCGTTCTTGCTGTGGGCGGCATTCAGTTCCACGATAATCTGGTCGGCCAGGCGGCAGACAGTCGGAGCGATACCGCCGGCTGCCGTCAGGTAGATTTTACCGTCGGGAGTAACCTCGCATGCCTCGATGATGGCAACATTCACTTTTCCCATGAAACCGTAACGGACTTCCTGAGCCATCTGTGAAAGGTGGATGTCGTTGTAGGCTATTTCACCGTTGTTCACGGCTTTACGGAAATCGGCGTTGGTGGTGTAAGGAGCACGGTAGCGGATAGCTTTGGCGCGTGAAAGGATACCGTCGCAGGAATCTCCGGTAGAAGCACCGGTGAAGATACCTATCTGGAACGGGTTTCCTTTTGCATGTTCTGCTTCCGCGATTTTTGCTAATTCAGCCGTAACGGCTTTGGCTGTTCCTGCGGGGGTAAATCCGCTCAAGCCGATGTTGTAGCCATGTTTAATCAGGCTCGCAGCTTCTGCTGCCGAAATGTAATTGAGTGCCATAATATAAATAGTTATTTTTTCGTGTAAAGATTCTGAAGGGGCTCGTAATTGGTTCTGCAATTATCGACTGTCTTTAATATTTCCGTTGAAGTATTTCTGACCAGATGATGGCTTTCCTCGCTTCTTCTGCCGAGTGGATGCCGTATTCGGACGTTACTTCATCGGATTCCTGCGGACGGGATGCCGGGGAGGGAGGGGAAGCCTTTATGGAAGTGTGCTTGGATTTGGCAGACGGTTTGGATACCGGCTTGGGCTTTTCTGCCGGCTTGGGGCCTTCGGGAATAAAGCCTCCGTAAGTATCTCCGCCCCAGTATTCGGGCAGTGGGTTGTCAACGTCGGGCATAGGTATGTCGGGACTCTTGTCAGCATTTTTATTTGCTTCTTTCTTAAACTGCTTGACGAGTCCGATTACTATGACAGCCGCAACTAACAGAAACTTGAAGACATCTTCCATATTCTTTTTGATTTTCCACCCAAAGATAGTGCAATTATCTCTTATCTTTGCTTTTGGGCAAAGTTAATTATTTAATCTGATTACAGCCAAGGAATTGGTAATAAAAAAGGGCAGCTTCACAGCTCCCCTTAATTTTTTTAACCTAAACCTTAACTATGAAAAAATCTAATGTTTCTTTCATTCCACAAATTTGTGAATTAATTTGCTCTATGCCAAATTAACACTCGGAAAATGTTTGCTCTCTTAACATAAATTAGCTGATAAGGCGCAGATTGACAACTTGTAATGGCATTTTTCTTTCATTTCATCCGTTTATTGGGAGGGAAGAAGTATCTTTGCGCTCCGGATGACAGATACCAACTTATGATATAAACTGATTTTAAACGAACTGATTATGGAAAAAGTAACGGGAGCAGACTTTAAATCTGCAACTGCTGATGACAACAAGAAGTTGTTTATCGAGACTTACGGCTGCCAGATGAATGTGGCCGACAGTGAAGTGATTGCATCCGTCATGCAGATGGCAGGATATTCGGTGGCCGACACCCTGGAGGAAGCCGATGCAGTGTTTATGAACACCTGCTCCATCCGCGACAATGCGGAGCAGAAGATTCTGAACCGTCTGGAGTTCTTCCACTCGCTCAAGAAGAAGAAACGCGGCTTGATAGTGGGTGTGCTGGGCTGTATGGCAGAGCGTGTGAAGGACGACTTAATCACCAACCATCATGTGGACCTGGTGGTGGGGCCGGATGCCTACCTTACTCTGCCCGAACTGATTGCCTCGGTAGAGGCCGGTGAGAAAGCAATGAACGTGGAGCTCTCCACCACAGAGACCTATCGGGATGTCATCCCCTCGCGCATTTGCGGAAACCACATCTCCGGCTTCGTCTCCATCATGCGTGGGTGCAATAATTTCTGTACTTACTGCATCGTTCCCTACACCCGTGGCCGTGAGCGTAGCCGTGATGTGGAAAGCATCCTCAATGAAGTGGCCGACCTCGTGGCAAAGGGTTATAAGGAAGTCACCCTGCTGGGACAGAACGTCAATTCCTACCGCTTCGAGAAGCCGGACGGAGAGACGATTACTTTCCCAATGCTGCTGCGCACCGTGGCAGAGGCAGCGCCGGGCGTACGTATCCGTTTCACTACCTCGCACCCTAAAGACATGAGCGACGAAACTCTCCAGGTCATTGCCGACATGCCCAACGTATGTAAGCACATCCACCTGCCGGTACAGAGTGGGAGCAGCCGCATCCTGAAGCTGATGAACCGCAAGTACGACCGCGAGTGGTATATGGACCGCGTGGCAGCCATCCGCCGCATCATCCCCGATTGTGGCTTGTCTACGGATATATTCTCCGGTTTCCATAGTGAGACGGAGGAGGACCACCGGCTTTCCCTCTCGCTGATGGAGGAGTGCGGATACGATTCCGCCTTCATGTTCAAGTACAGCGAACGCCCCGGTACGCATGCTTCCAAGCACCTGCCGGACGATGTGCCCGAGGAGGTGAAGATTCGCCGTCTGAATGAAATCATCGCCTTGCAAAACCGTCTCTCTGCCGAGGCGAATGCCCGTTGCGTGGGCAAGACGTACGAGGTGCTGGTGGAAGGTGTTTCCAAACGCAGCCGCGACCAGCTGTTCGGCCGTACGGAGCAGAACCGTGTGGTGGTGTTTGACCGTGGCACGCACCGTGTGGGCGATTTTGTGATGGTGAAGGTTACCGAATCCAGTTCGGCTACGCTGAAAGGAGAAGAGGTAGCCGGCTGACGGGATAGAAAAGTCTCGATGACATCAGTATGATGACACCGGTATATAGAATAAAAGCACGAGCCGTGAGGCTCGTGCTTTTCATATTATAAACTTTAAATTTTATTCTGCCATGGCCAGAATATTCGCTACGTAGTCGGTCTTGTTGTAGCTTACCAGGGTCAATTCGGACTTTGGCGCGTCCTGATTGTAGAGTTTGTAAGCTACCGGCATGTTTTCATCGTTCAATTCATACACACTTTTCTTTATGTCTTTGTCATAAGCCTTGTGAGACTCGTTCCAACGTGCGTAGGACATGGTGATTTCATCATTGCCATATTGGTATGTCATCTTGAAGTAAGGTATCCATTCATCTTTTGCACCGTCCCACTTGGAGGCTTCCTTGCAGGTTAGGCGTTTCTGGTCGTCATAAGAGTATTCATAACGGATGTGCCGGTAAAGTTGTGCGCCGTCTTGCTTAAAGATGGTCTTGGCAACTACTAATTCGTTTTTCACTTCTTCATTGGTGATGAAGTTGTTTTCCTGAGCTTTCACTTCTGTATTCATAACGCTTACGATAGTCATTGCTACGAATGCGACTGCCTTGAATAAATTTGTAGTTTTCATAATCTTTATTTTTAATTGTTGTTACTTACTCTGTTTCTTTTAGACGTTGTTCCCGATTAAAAGGTTGCATTCCAACTAATCTTTTTCTCAAACGCCTTCGCCTAATTATAGTCAATTCCCATGCCAAATATTTAAGTTGTTGATAATCAATGAATAAATGCTTTCGAAAACTGTTCATTATCGGACAGTTGTCCGCTTAATATCGAACAGTCGGTCATTCGTTCCGCCGGCTGGCCGGAGTAAGCGTTTGTTTTCTTAAATCTCCTTAATGGAAGCCCTATAAATCACTTTTTATTTGTTATTTTGCACCAAATTTAGGTATAGTGTGGTCTGTTTCATTTGGGCTGCACTTCCTTATTGGCAGAACGTTCGATGAATAAACTCACTATAAAAGCTTGTCCGTTATGTGGTGGAACGCATTTGGAGCGTGCCCTGACATGTGTAGACCATTATGCCTCGGGCGAAATGTTCCACTTGTGCCGCTGCCGGGATTGCGGTTTCCTTTTCACGCAAGACTTTCCCGTGGAGGCTGAAATCGGTCGTTACTACGAAACTCCTGATTACATTTCACATACCGATACCCGCAAGGGGGCGATGAACTCCGTGTACCACTGGGTGCGCAACTATATGCTGGGACGCAAGGCACGTCTTGTGGTCCGTGAAGCACACCGCAAGGAGGGCCGTCTGCTGGATTTGGGTACGGGGACCGGTTACTTTGCCGATGCCATGCAGCGTCGCGGCTGGCAGGTGGAAGCTGTGGAAAAGAGTGCGCAGGCGCGTGCCTTTGCCAAAGAACACTTCAATCTGGATGTGAAACCCCATACGGCATTGAAAGATTTTGCACCGGGCAGTTTCGACGTCATCACCTTATGGCATGTCATGGAACATCTGGAACCCCTTAACGAAACGTGGGAAACCCTGCACTCCCTGCTGACTGAAAAAGGGGTGCTGATTGTAGCTGTGCCCAACTGTTCCTCCTTCGACGCAAAGAAATACGGGGCTTACTGGGCTGCCTACGATGTGCCCCGCCATTTGTGGCACTTCACACCGGGCACCATCCAGCAATTCGGTTCCAAGCATGGTTTCATCATGGCAGAGCGGCATCCCATGCCGTTCGATGCCTTCTACGTCTCCATGCTGACAGAAAAGCACATGAGGCACTCGTGTACTTTCCTGCGGGGAATGGTGACCGGTACACTGGCCTGGTTCAGCGCGTTGGTGAAGAAGGAACGCAGCAGTTCCATGATTTACGTGTTCAGGAAGAAAGGGTGAGAAAAGGGATTAGGGATTAATGATTAATAGCGACTGATTTACATAACTTGTAGCTTGTAACTCGTAACTTATAATTGGTATAATGAAAGCAAAGAATAACTCGGTATCCTATTTTGACATGCAGTTCATTACGTCCAGCATCAGTACGACGCTGGTGTTACTGCTGTTGGGGCTGGTTGTATTCTTTGTGCTCGCGGCTCATAATCTTTCCGTGTACGTCAAGGAGAACATCAGTTTCTCCGTGCTTGTCAGTGACGACATGAAGGAGAGCGACATCCTGAAGCTTCAGAAGAGGCTGGACAAGGAGGCTTTTGTGAAGCAGACGGAATACATTTCCAAGAAGCAGGCACTCCGCGAGCAGACTGAGGCGATGGGTACGGACCCGCAAGAGTTCCTCGGCTACAATCCTTTCACTGCCTCCATCGAAATCAAGCTGCATTCCGACTATGCCAATTCGGACAGCATCGCCAAAATAGAGAAACTGATTAAAAAGAATACCAATATCCAGGAAGTGCTCTACCAGAAAGACTTGATAGATGCCGTGAACGATAATATAAGGAATATCAGCTTGATGCTGCTGGGGCTGGCTGTGATACTGACGTTTATCTCCTTTGCGCTGATAAACAACACCATCCGTCTGGCTATATATTCCAAGCGTTTCCTTATCCACACCATGAAGCTGGTGGGAGCAAGCTGGGCATTCATCCGTCGTCCGTTTCTGCGGCGCAATTTCTGGATAGGTGTGCTGGCCGCTTTCATAGCCGACAGCATTCTGTGGGGAGCCGCCTATTGGCTGGTGTCCTACGAACCGGAGTTGGTCAAGGTGATTACGCCCGAGGTGATGGTGCTGGTGTCGGGTGCCGTGCTGGTGTTCGGTGTACTTATTACGTGGCTGTGCGCTTTGCTTTCCATCAACAAATATCTGAGGATGAAGGCAAGCACACTGTATTATATTTAACGCCTTGAAGTGCATAGAGAGAAAGCACTGTTATCGCAGCCCCCAAATAGTAAATTGTAAATAGTAAAATAGTAAATGTATAGATGAGTAAAGAGAAATTCGCTTTTGATAAGACCAATTTTATCCTGCTTGGCATCGGAATGGCGGTGGTTATCATTGGTTTTCTTCTGATGACCGGCCCCGTGTCTACCTCGACGACCTTTGAACCGGACATTTTTAGTGTGAGACGCATCAAGGTGGCTCCGGTAGTTTGCCTGCTGGGGTTTGTGTTCATGATATATGCCGTGCTGCGCAAGCCTAAAAGCTGTCGTGCAGAGGAGTAAACTTTCAGACGCGGATTACACAGATGACGCAGATTGGAATATTAGAAATCCGCGTCATCTGCGTTATCTGCGTCTGAAAAATAATCAGAAAGAAAGTAGTAACAGAGCTTCCGGACAGCCCCTCCGGCAACTCAAGAACTTAAAAACTTAAACAAATTGGAATGGTTTGAAGCGCTTATCCTTGGGCTTATTCAAGGACTGACCGAATATCTGCCGGTGAGCAGTAGCGGACACCTCGCCATCGGTTCGGCATTGTTCGGTATTGAGGGAGAGGAGAATCTTGCTTTTACGATAGTGGTACATGTGGCTACGGTGTTCAGTACGCTGGTGATACTCTGGAAAGAGATTGACTGGATTTTCAAGGGACTGTTCAAGTGGCAGATGAACGAGGAGACACGTTACGTCATCAATATACTGGTATCCATGATACCTATCGGCATTGTGGGGGTATTTTTCAAGGACGAAGTAGAGGCCATTTTCGGTTCGGGACTGGTCGTTGTGGGCTGCTGCCTGCTGCTGACAGCTCTGCTGCTGTCTTTCTCCTATTATTATAAGCCGAAGCAGAAGGAGAACATCAGCATGAAGGATGCCTTTATCATCGGTCTGGCACAAGCATGCGCGGTGCTTCCGGGGCTTTCCCGTTCGGGCAGTACCATTGCAACCGGTCTGTTGCTGGGCGACAACAAGGCGAAGCTGGCACAGTTCTCTTTCCTGATGGTGATGCCTCCCATCTTGGGTGAGGCACTGCTGGATGGGATGAAGATGATGAAAGGTGAGGCGGTTGCGGGGGATATTCCGGCGCTTTCGCTGGTGGTAGGTTTCCTGGCTGCTTTTGTTTCGGGCTGCCTGGCCTGCAAGTGGATGATAAATATTGTGAAGAAGGGCAAGCTGATTTATTTTGCCATCTATTGCGCGATAGCCGGTGTCATAACGCTCATATTAAGCTAAAGTCCCCTCCTTGTGTGGGGGAAAGACTGATTACTCCGGAAATCAATAAGAGAAAAATATTAAGTTGTACCATTTTATCCCCCTCCCTACCGGGGAGGGGTTAGGGGAGAGGCCAATGAATTTTAAAGAAGGAGAAGTCCTCTATTTCAATAAACCGCTGGGATGGACATCGTTCAAGGTTGTGGGACATGCGCGTTACCACATCTGCCGGCGGATAAAGGAGAAGAAGTTGAAAGTAGGCCATGCCGGTACCCTCGACCCGCTTGCTACGGGGGTGATGATAGTCTGTACGGGCAAGGCCACGAAACGGATTGAGGAATTCCAGTATCACACGAAGGAGTACGTTGCCACCATCCGGTTGGGTGCCACCACTCCCTCTTACGACCTGGAACATGAGATAGATGCCACCTATCCCACGGAGCACATCACCCGCGGACTGGTGGAGGAGACGCTGAAGAAGTTCATCGGCGAGATACAGCAAGTGCCTCCCGCCTTCTCGGCATGTATGGTGAACGGGAAACGTGCCTACGACCTTGCCCGCAAGGGAGAGGAGGTAGAGCTGAAACCCAAGTTGCTCGTCATCGACGAGATAGAGCTGCTGGACGACGGGCTGGATATTGCCGAACCGTGGATAAAGGTACGCGTAGTATGCAGCAAAGGAACCTATATCCGCGCCCTGGCACGTGACATCGGCGAAGCCCTGCAGAGCGGCGCTCACCTCACCGCCCTGGAGCGTACCCGCGTAGGCGACGTCCGGCTGGCAGACTGCCTCAATCCCCTCGATTTTAAAGAGTGGATAGAGGCGCAGGAGATAGATATTTAGTTATAAGTTATGAGTTATTTGCTATGAAGTGTAGTATACTGCCGGATAACTCATACCCTCTTATGACTAAAACAGACTGATATAAATAATAAATAACTTATAACTCATAACTAATTATGAAACTGTCGCAATTCAAATTCAAGCTTCCCGAAGAGAAGATAGCTTTGCACCCCACGAAGTACAGAGACGAGTCACGTCTGTTGGTGTTGCACCGTAAGACGGGTGAGATTGAGCACAAGATGTTCAAGGATGTTCTGGACTATTTTGATGACAAAGATGTGTTTATCTTCAACGACACCAAGGTTTTCCCTGCCCGCTTGTACGGTAACAAGGAAAAGACCGGTGCGCGTATTGAAGTGTTCTTGTTGCGTGAGTTGAACGAAGAGCTCCGGTTGTGGGATGTACTGGTGGATCCTGCCCGTAAAATACGTATCGGCAATAAGCTCTACTTCGGTGACGACGACTCCATGGTGGCTGAGGTTATCGACAACACCACTTCGCGTGGGCGTACGCTTCGTTTCCTTTACGACGGTCCGCACGATGAGTTCAAGAAGGCGCTCTATGCGCTGGGCGAAACGCCGCTGCCCCACAGTATCATCAACCGTCCCGTAGAGCCGGACGATGCCGAACGTTTCCAGTCTATTTTTGCACGCAACGAAGGAGCTGTTACGGCGCCTACCGCCAGCCTGCACTTCAGCCGCGAGCTGATGAAGCGTATGGAAATCAAGGGTATTGACTTTGCCTACATCACCCTGCATGCTGGCTTGGGTAACTTCCGCGACATTGATGTGGAAGACCTCACCAAGCACAAGACAGACTCCGAGCAGATGATTGTGAACGAGGAAGCCGTACGGATTGTGAACCATGCCAAAGACCTGAACCGCCAAGTCTGTGCCGTAGGTACCACCGTGATGCGTGCCATCGAGAGCACTGTCAGCACCGACGGACATTTGAAGGAATACGAGGGTTGGACCAACAAGTTCATCTTCCCACCGTACGACTTTACCGTGGCCAATGCCATGATATCCAACTTCCACATGCCGCTCAGTACCCTGCTGATGATTGTTGCCGCTTTCGGCGGTTACGAGCAGGTGATGGAGGCATACAATGTGGCATTGAAGGAAGAGTACCGCTTTGGTACGTATGGAGATGCGATGCTGATTACAGACCGGTAATTATGGTTGTTTATTTCAGTCTTGGTACCAATCTCGGCGATAAGGAGCAGAACCTCCGCATGGCCGTCCAAAAGATAAGAAAGCAGATAGGGGAAGTGATTTCCCTATCTGCTTTTTATGCTACTGCCCCGTGGGGCTTTTCTTCCGATAATATTTTTCTGAATGCCACACTCTGCGTAGGCACTGCTTTGGCACCTTTGGAGGTGTTGCAAACGACGCAGGAAATCGAGCGGGAGATGGGGCGTACGCATAAGTCTGTCAATGCAGTGTATAGCGACCGTGTGATAGACATCGACCTACTGCTCTGTTTTGCCGATGACGGTACTCCCGTTTTGCTGGATACGCCCGAACTGAAACTTCCTCATCCGCTGATGCAGGAACGCCGTTTCGTGATGGAGCCGTTGGCAGAGATTGCTTCAGGCGTGGTGCATCCGGTATTGGGAAAGACAATCGGGGAATTGTTGCAAAATCAGTGTTAATCTCTGCTATCTGTAGCGCAGATACAAGATTTCTTTTTTATCTTTGCCTCCGGAAAGCGAAGATAGGCTGCACCTCAGCAGAACAAAATGAACTTGTTCATTTTGTTCTGCGTTCGGTTTGCACTATCTTTGCCCCCGAAAAACGATATGTGGAGAGATTTGAGTAGCTTGCAACCACAGAAAAAAATGCTAAAACACATCCTTTTCTGACGGCACGTTTGTGTGCCGGATGCATCTACTCCACACGCTTCCCTCCGCCATTCGTTGAATTATCAATTATCAATTATCAACTATCAATTCTCAACTGAAATGGGATATTTATTCACATCCGAATCGGTGTCTGAAGGACACCCCGACAAAGTGGCCGACCAAATATCGGACGCTGTGCTTGACAAACTGTTGGCCTATGACCCCAGTTCGAAAGTAGCTTGCGAAACTCTGGTTACTACCGGTCAGGTAGTGCTGGCTGGAGAAGTGAAAACCAAAGCGTACGTTGACATGCCTCTCATCGCACGCGAAGTAATCAAGAAAATCGGCTATACCAAAGGCGAGTATATGTTCGAGAGCAATTCGTGCGGCGTGCTGAGCGCCATCCACGAGCAGAGCCCCGACATCAACCGCGGCGTGGAGCGACAGGACCCCATGGAACAAGGTGCCGGAGACCAGGGAATGATGTTCGGCTACGCCACCAACGAAACGGAGAATTACATGCCGCTTTCACTGGACCTTGCACACCGCATCCTGCAAGTGCTGGCAGATGTCCGTCGCGAAGGCAAGGTGATGACCTACCTCCGTCCCGACGCCAAGAGCCAGGTGACCATCGAATATGATGACAACGGCACACCCGTACGCATCGATACCATCGTAGTTTCCACCCAGCACGACGACTTCGTACAGCCTGCCGACGACAGCGATGCCGCCCAGCTGAAGGCCGACGAGGAAATGCTCGCCCAAATCCGCCGGGATGTAATCGAGATTCTGATGCCGCGTGTCATTGCTTCCATCCATCATGAAAAGGTGCTGGCACTGTTCAACGACCGTATCACATATCACGTCAACCCCACGGGCAAGTTCGTAATCGGTGGTCCCCACGGTGACACCGGGCTGACGGGACGCAAGATTATCGTAGATACCTACGGCGGCAAGGGTGCCCACGGCGGCGGCGCTTTCTCCGGAAAGGACCCCTCTAAGGTAGACCGCAGCGCAGCTTATGCAGCCCGCCACATTGCCAAGAATCTGGTAGCTGCCGGCGTTGCCGACGAAATGCTGGTACAGGTAAGTTACGCTATCGGTGTGGCACGCCCCATCAATATCTTCGTAGATACTTATGGCCGCAGCCACGTCAATATGAGCGACGGTGAGATTGCCCGTAAAATTGACGAGCTGTTCGACCTCCGCCCCAAGGCGATAGAAGACCGCCTGAAACTGCGCAACCCCATCTATCAGGAGACTGCCGCCTACGGACACATGGGCCGCGAGCCGCAGACCGTCGTCAAGCACTTCCGTAGCCGCTACGAAGGCGACAAGGACATAGAGGTAGAGCTCTTCACCTGGGAAAAGCTGGACTATGTGGAGAAGGTAAAAGCCGCCTTCAGCCTATAGCCTCCCCTAATTGTCAATTATCAATTATCCATTGAAAAAGTAATCAGCGTAGCTTTACGGCTATTTATATAGAAGGCTGCCCTTCTGCTCCGAAGTATCGGGACGGAAGTGGCAGCCTTTGATTTCCTTAATTTGGCTATCCGAGCAGGAACTCGCTGGCAGGTATCATTCGGATTGTCTTCCCGTCTTCTTCGAAACGATCGGCCTGATTGGTGGTCACGATGACACCCTCCGTAAGGTTGAGTGCCTTCATGGCTTCCAGCAGTCCGTTGTATTCGCGGGTGAAGTTCAGTTCGGTTATCTGGTGGCAGACTTGGACGGCGCGGCACACTTTGCCTTTCTCGCTGACTATGAAGTCGCATTCCCCCTTGTCTTTATAGTAGCAGATGCTGCCCGGTTGCCTGCGCAGATGCAGGAAGATAAGGTTCTCCAGCTTATGCCCGGTAGCGTCCGAGAAGTTGGCCGCAGCTTCGTTCACCAACCCTAAGTCCATGGCATATACTTTTTTCGGATTCCGAGCTTGCACCTTCAGCGAATAATTGAAGATGGGCACGAACTCCAGCAGATAGGAACTTTGATAGAACGAGAAGTAATCCAAGAAGGTAGACGTTGCCTTTATATCGAACATCCCGGTCAGTTTCCCCGCCGATACAAGGTTGCCTACATTGGATAGCAGGTAGACGGCAAGTGCGCGTAGTGAGTTCACATCCTTTATCGAATTGCGTATGGCGATGTCCCGTATCAGGATGTCGTCAATCAGTGTGTTCAGGATAATCTCGGCATGATACTTCACATATTCCGGGATGCCCCCATCGTGCAGATAGGCCGAAAGCGAATCTTCACCGGCAGGCAGGTTTCTGAACGACAAGAACTCTGAATAAGAGAAGGGAAAAAGCTCCATCGGGATGTGTCGGCCGGTGAGGTGGGTGCCCAGTTCCCTGCTCAGCAACGAGGCGTTGGAGCCGCTGATGAATATGGTATATTCTGCATTGAGCATCTGATGGATAAAGATTTCCCATTTGGGGATAATCTGTATCTCGTCGAAGAACAGTACGCGGATGCCGCGGCGTTCTATCTCCCGCAATAGGCGGGTGAAGTCATCGGCATCGAAGTTGGCAAGGCGGATGTCCTCAAAGTTCAGGTAGAGCGCCTGGTCGTACTTCCGGGACATGAGTTGCCGCAAGAGGGTGCTCTTGCCACAACGGCGGATGCCGGTGATGATGGTGGCAAACGAAGGTACTGCCGGTACGCCGGCCAGTGCCTCGCGCGTCAGTCCGTTTTCTTTTTTGCGGAATATCTCGGCTTGCGCATCCAATATAGCCGATATTTCTTCTTGTCTGATCATCTTGTTAGGGGATTGATTCCTGCAAATATACGAAATCGTTTGTTACTAACAAATGATTTCGTAGTTTACCAGCAAACGAATATTCTATTTGCAGGAGTCAGAAGGAGGTGTTCATAGTCGGGGAGTTATCAGGGGAGGTAGAAGGAGTTATCGCCCTTTAACTCCTTCTACCTCCCCCGATAACTCCCTTAAATGAAAGAGCCGTGCTTTGTAAGTTATAAATTGAAATGAAGTGACGGCATTCTGTCTTAAATTATGTATTTTTGCAGCAGAGACGACAATAATACTGATATATGAGACACCTTCTATATATTTTCTGCTTTTGTTCAGGCCTTGTCTTTCTGTGTCATTCTTGCAGGAGGGAGATTGCTTCTGTATATCCTGCGCTTCTTTCTGCCGATTCCATGATGTGGAGCAATCCCGACAGTGCTTTGCTGGTGTTGGAACAGATACCGGATTCCCGCGAGTTGCGGGGAGAAGAACGCGCCTTGTATGCGTTGCTGCTGACACAAGCCCGATACAAGAGTTGTGTGCTGCTGGAGAACGATTCGCTGATACAGATAGCGGTAGACTATTACGACGGAGGCAGAAAGCAGGAACGGCTGGCGCAAGCATACTTCTATTGGGGATGTGTCTATCTGGAAAATAAAGAGTTTCCGAAGGCGATAAGCCTCTATCTGAAGTCGCTGGAACTGATACCAGAGAAGGACTCTATATTCGTGGCGATGCTGTACACCCATTTAGGGAGTTGCTATAGTGGACAAAAACTGCGCTCTATCGCAAGAGACATGTATAAAAAAGGGTATGCCTTTTGTGTGGGTAAAGATTCTGCCCGGGCTTGTTATCTCTTGAATGATATTGGAGATACTTTCTTGGTGGAATATCAATTGGATAGTGCTTTGGTGTATTATCGGCAAGTGTTAGAAATGGCTTCTGCTCTTCAGCGTTCCGATTTGCTATTTGCTATATGTAGCGATATAGCTGCTCTCTATAATGAACAAGACAGATATGCCGAAGCTGAATTTTATATATCGAAAGCATTGTCATATCAATCTTCCAAAAAAGATTATACTTTAGCTTGTTCTACCAAAGGGGATATTTTAGGTGACTTAAACCAAAGCGATTCTGCCATTTATTATTGGAAGATAGGTGCTGAATCCTCCAACATATATGTAAAGGCATCGTCTTATGACTGCTTGTTCCGGGAATACAAGAAAATGAAATTATGGAAGGAGTCTACTTTGTATGCTGATTCTTTCTTTATCTATTATGATTCTATCCAAGCGATGAATGACCGTGCAGAGCTTGATAAACTGATGGATAATCATCTGGTGGAGTTGCATAAACGCGAGTTGTCTGCCAGAAATCAATGGATTATTGTAGGTTTGGTTGCCGCTTTTCTTGTTCTGGTAGCGATATTGATTATTCTTTATCTGTGGCGTGATGGTCGTAGGAAAAAGAAATATGTAGATTTGCAGCAGCGATTGATGGAGAACCGTGCGGAAGCCATATTCCTGAGTGAAGTTACCGAAGCATCTTCCGATGACAGGAATGCAGAACTGGAGAAATTGGAAAAAGAACGTTTTCAAATTTGTCTGTCTTTGTTTGAAACAACGGCAGGAAGTAAAAGACTGGATGAACTGAAGAAGGCCACTCCTTCAATGCAAATCAAGATAGCAGATACATACAGAGCATTGATTGTAAGTAATATCCGGAAATCATTTGCCGATGTCATGGGTAACCTGAAAGAACGTTACCCCAATTTGACGAATGACGACCTGCTTTATTGTGTGTTGTCTCTGCTTCGTTGCCCCAAAGATGTCATTCTGCATATCACCAATGTTTCTGCAGATGCCATAAAAGTAAGGAAAAACCGTATTAAGGGCAAAATTGATGCTGAGCAGTTCTCTCATATCTTTGATTGTTGATAATCAATGGCATATCTTCTCCTTTGTTACTTTTGTTACCCGTTGTTGTTACCTTTATTACCTCTTTTTTCTTTGTTAGTATAAGAAAGTAATCTTCCTTTGTCTCGAAACCATTGAATTAATTAATATGAAGACAAGAGAACTACTATTGTTATGTCTATTTTCCTTTATTTCTATGAGTGTAAATGCAGGACAATATCAAAAGAATGAAAGGAAAATAAGATTGGAAAAGCACGATTCTAAAAATTCTCCGGAGAAAGCAGGACGTTCTACTATTCCATTCGAAGTATTTGCTTATTTGAATTCGGATTACGAATTAATATCAGTAGATTTAAAGAGTACTGCTGATGTTGAGGTTTCAGTTACCAGCCTTTTTACTAATGAAACCATTCTTTCTGATTCGTACTCTACTTCTACTTCTGAGATAATACTAAATTTAGCAGGTTTATTAAATGAAGGAGAAGCTTACCGTATAGAAATTACTATCGGAGATACCGTATTATACGGGGATTTTACGTACTAACACTATAATTCAAGAAAAAATGAAGAAACATTTGCTGTTCGCCTTTTTGGGCGCGCTGGCTTGTTGCTCATGCAGCAACAGCTACGATTTATTGGAGAACGATGCAGAGCTTGCCAGGGCTGCCGAGGATTATGAATTGTCGACCAGAGCCGCCAGCGCTGAAGCTGATTCTGCCAAAATTGAGACAATAGCCGACGAACAGGCCATTCAGGCTACGATGGATGAGTATGAACAGAAATTGATGAACAGATTGTCTGTTGCTAAAGAAAGGGTTATGCGTACAGCTTATGCCGCAACAACTGACGTAGTAGGAGTTTTCAAGGTTGGTTCATGTGGTACGTACAAAGAGTTAACTCTTCATCTAGATGCAGAAGATACTAGACAGAATTCTAAAGTTTCAGGTCCAGTGGGAGATACATATGTGGATGGTAATGGTAATGTGAATTTTAAATTTTGTTTGACTGAAGCAAATAGGTATTATCCAGGTGGGGTATTTCTTGTTAATCATATAAATTATTCTCAGTTTGGTGGTACAATGGATGTTCTTGTTCGTTATCATGATTGTGATGATAAGCATAATAAGAATAGCATAAGTAGTACTGATACAAGATTTTCGTCAGTTAAAGATCTTGCTGGTTATACAATAGTGGATACTAATGCTGCTTTAGCTTGGGCCTATCCTCCTTACCCTCGTCCTCAATGGACACCACCTTTTGGACTTGGTCCAAAACAATCTATCACATATGGGGTTTTATTGGATGGTCCAGCATTTACTGATAGAGGAATAATTTATGTTGATGATGAAGATTCCAGTAACAAAAATTGGTTGAAGCACTATAAAGGATATAAAGAAGATACTTCAAGTATATCATCGGGTATGCATGGAATAGAAGGAACAGATAATACAAGATATTATGTTGTCTTGAATACGGATAAGGAGGACTTTGTGTTAAGAAATCTGTATCATCCTAATTTTGGAAGAGTCCCTCTGCCGTAGCGATATGAAGTATCTTATTTTTTTATATTTCTTTTTTCTGTGCTCTTGTTCCAATCGGGACAAGAGCATTGTGGCAGAAGTGAATGGCTATGAAATCAGTGCTTCAGAGTTGTCCCGACTAACTACTCAGGAAACTTTTGATTTATTGAATACAGCTTACGAAATAAAGTTGAAAGCCTTGGACGATTTGATTAAGCATAAACTGATTGAGCAGGAAGCTGCTGCCGTGGGGAAAACGTTCAATGTTTTTCTTGATGATTATGTAAAAGAGATGATAAATGGTAAAGAAGACAGCCTGCTTATGATGTTCGGCTCAGTAGATGAACGTGTCCTCCATTCAAGAGAAAGGCTTAGCAAAGTGTCTTCAGGAAGTATTGAAGGGAATATTTCTTTGAGAAATGATATAAGGGCTGCTGTAATTCAGCATTTGGCAGATTCACTGTATAATAAAGCAGATATAAAAAGATATCTTTATCCTCCCAAACAGCCTCAATGTGTTATTAGTGACTTGAATGTACATTATAGAGGGAATCTTAATGCTGCTACCACTTTTATTGTAGCGTCCGACTTTGATTGCAAACGTTGTGTTGACTTTGAAAAGACGTTGAAACAGATTTATAGTGAATACAAGGATAAAGTGAGATTCGGCTTTATTAATTTCGCCGATGAGCCTACTCTTGCATCTTTGTCATGTGAAGCTGCCGTCAAATACAATAAATTCTGGGAGTTTCATGATGCCATTTTTGAACATGAGGCTTTGGTCGATTCTGCGTTTGTTTTTGCTACTGCCAGTAGACTGGGTCTGGATGTCGAAGAATATAAGCAAGAACTGCTGTCTGCGGTGAATTATGATAGGGTAAATCATACCATCAACAAATTGATGGAACGGGGACTATTTGCCACTCCTACCATTATCATTAATGACAGATTGATATATATCACAAATTCTTATGAAGAGCTGACTAGACTCTTGAAGCAGGAATTGGAACTGTAAAATAAATCTTGGCTATTATGGTGAGGTATTTCAGTATTATATGGACGTTGTGTCTGCTTTTTCTTTTGTCAGGTTGTGAGGAGGAGTTTGATGTTGATATTCCAGATTCTATGCTTGATGGAATTGTTTTTAACGGGGTGATAACCAGTGAGAATCCACCTTACTTTTTCCTTTTGAGAAAACCTGCTTTAATATCGGGTCAAGACGGACAATACGAAGGAATAGAAGATGCTACTATGATAGTGACTGATTGTACGGATGGCATTAAGGACACAATGCAGGTGCTTCATCCGTATGATGACTATGGTGGGGTCTTTTATGACTATTACGATTATTATCAGAAGAAGTCTGCACGTGTGGCAGTGAATCCCGGGCATGATAATATTTCTTGCCGGGGTATGTATGCCACTACCAAGATTTATGGTATAGAAGGGCATTCTTATCAGTTGGATATTTTTTATGGAGGAAAACATTATAAGTCTGATATTCAAAGAATGGAATCTGCATTGCCTATTACTGATATGAAATTGAAGCGTTTTGACTTTAACGAGAAAGGGCATACATGGGCACCTTGTATCAGTTTTATCAATCCCTTTGGAGTAGACAATTACTATCTGTTTCAATTGAATGCAAATAGTTATACAAATTATTCTCTTAAGCATCCTCAGTTTCTATTAAGTAGTGGCCAATTCTGGGGATATTCTATCTTGAGCGATGAGTATCTTGAAGAGAATGTGGTTGATTTTCTGATTGACGACGGAGAAAATCCTTTGGGTTATCCTCCGGGTTGGGATTATCCCATGGGAGATTCCCTATATGTATGGGCGCAGACCATTTCCAAGAGTTGTTATGACGTTTTCGACCAGATGATACGTCAGTTTCGGTCGGATGGTGGTGCTTATACGCCTGCACCGTCATCGGTGGGCAGCAATATAAGTGGCGGGGCGTATGGTTGCTTCCGTGTGAGTGCAGTTTCTGAAAAAGGCATTGCAACGGGGGAAAGATGATGTGTTGTTTTGTAATCGTAAGAAGATAAAGCTAATGAAACGGTCGCTGATTTATTTCTGTATTTTGTTTTTGAGCTGTCAGGCAGTGGTTGCCCAAAAGGTTGTTGTACGAGGGTGTGTGACGGATGCCAAAACGGGTGAGATTCTTTCGGATGCCAATGTGCTGGAACGAAGGTCGGGAACGGGAATGGCAACCAATGCTTACGGACTTTATTCCATATTACTTCCCAAGGGGGAATGTATATTGCAATGTTCCATGTTGGGGTATGTTACTTGGAGGGATACCTTGACTTTATCAGGAAACATGGTGGTGAATATCGCATTGACTCCCGATGATTATTGGCTGAAAGGTATCGAGATAGTGGGAAGCCGCAAGCATAGCGGACAATTTGCTTTAGAAGCAAAGGAAATACAAGCATTGCCATCTGTGGGAGGAGAACCGGATTTGATGAAGTCATTGCAATTTCTACCCGGAGTGCAGAGTGGCAATGAAGGGGCAAACAATATTTCTGTACGGGGCAGTAACCAATGGGGAAATCTGGTCTTGCTGGATGAGGCTGTAGTTTATAACCCCAGCCATGTATTGTCCTTCTTCTCGGTGTTCAACAACGATGCTATCCGTGAGGTGAACTTGTACAAATCGTTCTTCCCGCTGAAGTATGGCGGTCGTTCTTCATCCGTCATAGACGTGCGTATGCGCGAAGGCAACAGCAAGGAACGTGAACGGAGTGCCAGCTTGGGGTTGATAGCCTCGAAAGTGCTGTTGGAGGGACCTTTGAAGAAGAAAGAAGGCTCTTATCTGCTTTCCGGCCGGTTTGGATATCCGGGGGTAGTAGCCGGACTGTTGGGAAGTAATCTGACATCCAAACCGCAGATGTGGTTTTATGATGTCAATGCCAAAGTGAACAGAACGCTGGATGCTCGGAACCGGATGTTCTTTTCCTTGTATAGCGGAGGCGACCATACCGTGTTCAACAAGCTGGTGAAAGGCTATGGGATGGATTGGGGAAATGCCACGGCTACCATACGTTGGAACCATATACTGAATGATAAGACGAATGTGAATACGAGTGCTGTCTTCAGCAACTATTATTATAAGTATAAATCGTTGTCGGACGGATTGAGATATGTGTGGAAGTCGAACATGCAGTCGTATCAGTTGAAGTCGGATTGGGAGAGGTATCAGAACAATCTGCTGACCTTGAAGGGAGGGGTGAACCTACATTATTTCACTACGATGCCCGGTGAGGTGGGCAAGTCCGGTAAGGATTCTAACATCACTCCTTCGCAAATGCCGCGCAAGAGTTTGTGGGATGCGGCATTGTATGCAGAGGCAAATTATAAATTCTTGCCCCGTTTTCTTCTGAATGCCGGGGTCAGGCTGTCCGTACTGCATGCACCGGCCTCTGCCTATTATGCAGCCAAGACATTTGTGATGCCCGAACCCCGTGCCGAGCTCTCTTTTATTCCGAATGCCTCGCACCGGTTTTCTGCATCGTATACACAAGCGGCACAGAGCATACACATGCTCACCACCTCTTCGGTAGGTATCCCCTCGGACATGTGGATGCCTGCCAATGCACTGTTGAAGCCCTCCGTCATGCGCCAACTGGCATTGGGATATGAGTACAATTTTCCTGATAAGGAATATACATTGTCGCTGGAGGCATATATGCGCCGGACAAGCCATGTGGTGGATTATCGGAAAAATGCCGATATTTTTCAGAATGACTGGATAGAGGATGAAGTCGAAACCGGTTCTGCCAGAGGGTGTGGATTGGAATTCTACTTGTCAAAGAATAAAGGAGCCGTGACCGGATGGATTAGTTATACTCTCTCTCGTGCGCGTAACCGTATAGGAGGAGAGGAGTACAGACCGGTGTACGACCGTCCCCATAACCTGAAATTGTTCGTAAACTGGGAAATGAACAGACATTGGTCTCTGTCTTCCACTTTCTCCTATGCATCGGGGATGAATCTTACGCTCCCCATTGGAAAGTATGAATCGGAACATGTACTGGTCTATATTTATTCTGCCCGGAACGGTTATCGTGCTCCGGCTTTCCACCAGTTGGACTTTTCGGCGACGTGGCGTATCAGGCAAGACCGCAACTTGAGCCTTTCCATCATCAATGCTTATAGCCGGAAAAATGTGTTCTCTATTTATGCAGGGAGGCAAGGGCACTTTTCTGTAGGAAACGGGCGTATCTATAAACTGTATCTTTATGGCATCGTCCCTTCGCTGACCTATTCTTTCAAGTTTTGAGATAACTCTTATTTTTTTCCTCCACCGGCAGTACAAACACGAACCTTGCCCCCTCCTTGTACTCCTTGTCCAGCAGCACTTTCCCTTTCAGCCGTTCGGCGATGAGGCGGCAGATATTGAGTCCCAGACCGGTGCCTTGCCCGAAGCTGTCGGCCTTTTCAAAGCGTTCGAAGATGGTCTCGGAGTATTCCGGGGGAATGCCGGTACCGGTATCGGTGACGGAGAAGGTGACGTATCCGGGATTCTCTGTGAGAGAGCAGTGCAGGCGGATTTCGCCTTGTGTGGTGTGTTTCTCTGCATTGGTAAGGAAGTTGATGAGTATCTGGCACACACGTTGCCCGTCGGTGCTCAGTTCGTAGCAGTCGTCCACTTCGGAGGTGTAGTAGAGCTTCACGCCTTCGGGCTTGCGGTGTTCAACGGTGGTTATGGCTTCCCGGCAGAGCTTGTTGCAACTGTGCGGCGCTATCTTCATGGTGTATCTGTTGCTTTCCAACTCGGCTGCGCTGAGGATGTCCCCCACCAGTGTAAGGAGGAGGTCGGAATTGTGCTGTATGAGATGGCAGAAATCCTGCCTTTCCTCTTGGGAAAGGTTCGCGTCGGGGGAAGTGATGAGTTGTGAGAAGCCCACGATAGAGTTGAGCGGTGTCCGTATTTCGTGACTCATGTTCTGCAGGAAGATGCTCTTTGCCTTGTTGGCTGCTTCGGCTTGGTCGCGCGCTTCGGAAAGTTCCTCGTTCTTGTGGCATAGTTCGAGGTTGACTTTACGTTTGCGGTGGAGGTAGAGCATCAGGAAAAGCAGGGATAACAGCAAAAAGCCGGTGACAATGCTGAAAAGAGTGATGCGGTAGCGCGAGGTGGCCTGTATGTTTTCCATTTTCAGACGTTCGGCGCCTATCTGGGTGTTCAGTTCGGCGATGTCCGACAGTTGCAGGAGATTGTTCGTCGAATCCAACTGCTGGTGGTATTTTTTCAGATATTTGATGGCATTGGGATAGTCTTTGGCGCATTCGTAAATGTAGGCATGTTGTTGCAAGCCTTCCTCGGACAATTGGTCAGCGTGGGCATGGGCCTGCTCATACTGTTTGTCCAGTATGTTCTTGCTGATGTGGGCTATCAGTAGGGAAACGCTGGCAGAGAGCTTGCAACGGTCCGCCATTTGTACGGCTTCTTTATAGCAGTCGTTGAATTCATCTATACGTCCCTGCCGGAATAGTACCAGGCATTTCTCTATCATGGCTTGGGCTATGTTCCGTTCTGTTTTGGCGCTCTTCAAGGCTTTTTCGCAATAGTCCAGTGCGGTGGCGTAATCTTTTTGGGTGTTACGGTAATATTCGGCAAGGCTTGAGTATAGTTGGCTGGGATCTTGGTCGGGCATATTCTTCAGCATATAGTCCAAGGCTTCCTGATAGTATTGGGCGGAGAGGTCGAAGTTTCCGCGTGATTTGTAGATATGCCCCATGGCTCGGATACAGCTGAAGATACCGTAAGGGTATCTGTCGGCAAAAGCTTGCTTTTTCATTTTTTCCGCTTTCTGCAAGGCGAGCAATGAGCGTTGTTGGTTCAGGAAGTAGATGATTTCGCTGCTCCAAGCGTGATAATAATATTGCAGATAGTTATTGGCACGTGAAATCTCTTTCAGGTCAGTGGATGCCTTTTCTATTTTGCTATCATCTTTTTGGGATATATAGAACTGCAGGGGGATGATGTATGCCAGGCATTGTGCTTTTTTGTCACCGAGCTTCAGAGCCTGTTGATACAAAGTGTCGGCCACCAGCAACCCCTCCTGCTGGCGTGCCTGCTTGGAAGCCCGCTGGTAGATGGGGTAGAGTGCATCGTCTATCTTGTAGGGATTGTTCTGTGCTGCGGAAGGTAGGAACACCCATACTGAAAGCACTAGAAAACATAACCTTGAAAGAATGCACTCCCTCTTTGTTCTATTGGATGGAATAAGCATGTTTTTTTCCGGATACTTATTATTATGCCTATGGCATCGCAAAAATAAGATAAAAGAATAAATTACAAGCTTTTTTTGTATAATTTCTCTGTTTGCTTGTTGAATGCTCCTTGCCAGGAGCTTTCTTACGAAATTTCCGGTGATAATGCCGCCCTCTACATCATCATATTCTTCCTTATCGAGAACTTCACGATGGCCATTGCATTGACTGCCGCCAGCGGCAGGTCCATGGGGTCGTGGTGGTTGTTGTAGCTCACCAGACGGATGCAGTCCGGCCGTTCCGAGTGGTTGACGTATTTCACTGCCAGGTATTCGTCGCCGCCCCGTTCGAAGGAGACGAGATACATTTCACCGTAGATGACGTCGGTGAAGTCGCGGATGGACTTAAAGCCTACGATGTCACCGGACTTGAGGATGGGATACATCGAGTCGCCCGAGACGTAGACGGCACCGTCGCACACAGGGATATTGGGAATTACAATCCGCCCCAAGGCGTACTGCGGGCGGTCAGCCAGCAGTGTCTTCAGGTTGGCGGCGGCAGAGATGTCATAGAGGGTCACGCTACGGTCGTCCATAGGGTCGGCTGTTTTCGGTGTGTGAAGTATTTCCACTTCACCTTGTACCAAGTCATTGTCACAGAATTTTGAATGATGTGCAGGCGAGCCCTTTCCCGTCAGCAGCCAGTTGTAGTCCACGTCGTCCAGGCTGCCCAGCAGCAGGGGGAAGTCGATGCTGTTGCGGGCGTTCCAGTTGCTCAGTGTGGAGCGTGATATACCCAGAAAGGCGGCAAGTTCGCTGTCTGTCTTGAATTCTTTCGCCAGTTTGGCACGTTTTATGATGTCTGCCGCACAAAATACCGGGTCTTTGTCATTCGCCATATTCTTCAGTTTTTACGTGTAAATTATTCAGAAACTATTATCTCCTCATTTATACTGTCTTACGTCTTATTTAAGAATTTAATTCCCGATTTGTTTGTTTTATAAATGAAAACAGCATTATCTTTGTTGGGACAAAAATACATATCATGTTTTATAAATGCAAATAAAAGGGAGGGATTTATGGAAAATACACATCTGGTCTTTTATCCGGAAGCATCCGAATTTAGCAAAAATACTTACGAATTTGAAAAAATGGGCATCCACCTTGCCGGATGTATAGATGAGGTGCGTTGGAAGTATAGATGCAACGCGCTGGATGTATAGATAGAATACGCTGGATATATACTTCCAGCAAACAGCCCCTACAAGCATCTTTGGCAGGGGCGTGCCGAAAAAAATATTATTGTACTAATTCTTAACAAAAAATGATTATGGAACAGATTATTGAAAAAAATGTTCGTTTCTGTGGATGTTGCCACAGAGAACTGCCCGTTGATTCTTTTTATGTAGACAAGCGTACGCTTGCCCCCGACAATTATTGCAAGGAATGCCGTAGGGCGATGAGCAACGCCCGCTACCGTCGCTCACTTCCAGCAAGCAATCCCCTCCGTTATCCGGTCATCACTGAAATTTCGGACTGTACCCTTCGTATGTATCTTATTCTGAATGCTTTGAAGGTAGTGCGCGAAAGCGTGCTCCGCAAGCGGAAACGCCTATGCGAAGCAGGTGATATAGAATGATACAAGCCGCTCTCTCCCCCTAATCACTAACCCCTAATCATCAAACCATGTCCAGAATCAAAAAACGGGGACTTGACTATTTCCCCTTGAACACAGACTTCATGCACGACCGTCTGGTGCGCCGCATCATGAAACGTGAGGGTGACGGCTCCTTTGCCATTCTGCTGGGCGCCCTCTCCTGCATTTATGCCGACGAAGGCTATTACGTGTGTGCCGACGAGCTTTTCTACGAAGACCTTTCCGCCTGCCTCTATGAAAAGACGGCTGCCGACGTGAAGCGCATTCTTGCCCTGGCTGTGGAGTACGGCATTTTCAATGCCGCCCTTTTCGGCAAATACGCCATCCTGACTTCTGCCGAGATACAGCGGCAGTATCTGTTCAGTACCAAGCGCCGGAAATCTTCCGCCATAGACACACGTTATTGTCTGGTGGATGATTCTCAGAGCGATGACGAGGCCGCGCCGACTGCCGCCGGGAGAGTGCCGTCTGCCAATGGAAGCGTGCCGTCCGCTGCCGAAAGTGCAGCATTTAAGCCCGAAAATGCGACATCGGGTACATATAGCACAGCAGAGCATAGCACATCACAACACAGCAAAGAAAATCCCCTCCTCCATAGTTCCCCCGGAACCGGGGGCACTGAGGGCGCGGATGTGCCATCCGCGGAGGGGGAATATCTTCGGAAAATAGAGCAACTGCAACCGCCGCAGGATGGCACGGACCGCAACCTGGACGGGTTGCTTTTCAATCTGAAGCAGTTCCATATTCCTCCGCAAGAGCAGTATGCCATTATCCTCAAAAGTAATTTCGGTGCTATCGGCCACCCTTTGTGGAAGGGCTTCTATGCCTTGCGCGAGAGTCATGGCAAGATACGGCAACCGGGGCGATACCTGCTGAGCCTGTGCTGTAAGTAAGTTTTCGATTTGTGAATAAATTCATGAAGAAAAACGGTTTTTTTAATTTGCACACTTTTCCGGATAGCGTTATCTTTGCAATGTGGTTAAGCTTAATACACAAAAATAAAACAATGCTGTTTCATTTGAAAAAAACGAATCCTTGAATTTCAAGACAAACTATTAATTTTTAAAACAAAACTACTATGCCAGTAATTTACAAATCATTTCAGTCGGTTCTTGCCAACAAAGAGGGCAAGAAGCTTTTCTATCCCCGCGTGGTGCTGACGGGGAATGTGGACACCGAGCAGGTGGCCAAGGAGATTGCGGAGTTGTCTTCCCTCTCTACGGGTGACTCGAAGAATGTCATCGACAACCTGGTGACCGTGATGACTCGCCACCTGCAGTCTTCCGAGAGCGTGACGCTGGACGGTCTGGGTACTTTCCGCCTTACGATGAAGTCCACCATGAACGGTGTGGAAGACCCTCTGAAGGTGTCGGCTACCCAGTCCACACTACGAGTGCGTTTTCTGCCCACCTCCAAGCGTAATCTGGACCATACGGTGTCTACCCGTTCGCTGGTGACCGGGGTGAAGTGCGTGCGCTTCGACCTTCAGGACACGGCAGGTTCGGGCGGCAACGACGACGGTGGCAGTGATGGCGGCAGCGACGGAGACCAGGGAAATAATCCGCTGGGATAAGGGAATTTACGATTAGACGATTTACGATTGAAATTCGTACTGCTGAATAATCGTACCTATGCAGGCATTTGTGATACGAAGAGTAATCTCAATTGTAAATCGTCAAATCGTAAATCACTACTAACTACCAACTACCAACTACTAACTACTAACTACTCACTACTTATTCATGCGAAAAATTAACTACATCGTGGTGCATTGCAGCGCCACGCGAGAGGGCCATGCGCTCACTCCCGAAGCTCTGGAGACAGAGCACCGCCGTCGCGGCTTCCGCACGACGGGCTACCACTACTATATCCGGAGAGACGGTACCGTGCTCGGAACCCGTTCCCTGGAACTGCCCGGTGCGCATTGTCGCGGTCACAACAAGTATTCGATAGGCATCTGCTACGAAGGCGGACTGGATGCCCGGGGAAATCCGAAGGATACCCGTACGCCGGAGCAGCGTTCGGCCCTGCACCTGCTGGTGCACCAGCTGCTACAACAGTTCCGGAACGCCCGTGTATGCGGCCACCGCGACCTCAGTCCCGATTTGGACGGTGACGGGAAGGTGGAGCCGTGGGAGTGGGTGAAGCAGTGTCCGTGCTTCGAGGTAAGTAAAGAATTTTAGAACAATCATCTTTAAAACATGGAATTATGAAAATAAGCAAAGAAACCTGGAAAGATATCTTGAAAATTGTGGGTACCATCATTGCCACCATAGCCAGTGTGCTGGGCGTGCAGGCGATGCCACTGTAAAAACAGTATTACAAAACTAAAAAAGTGTGCCGGAAGCCGAAATACCTACTTCAGGCGCACTTATTTAAGAAATATATAAATTTCATTGAATATGAAAAATAGAATAAAAGTATTGTTATCTCTTCTTATGTTATGTGGTACAACGCAGTCGGTACGTGCACAGGACGGTGGAGATATGAATAATCATCTTCTGCGGATAAATGATTATGTACCTGCTATTCCCGAAGCGGCAGGTATGCAATTGTATGGAAACATTCCTGTAAGTGAATACACAGGAACACCTGATATCTCTATACCGCTATATACCCTTAAATGTGGGCGTATAGAACTACCCATTACGTTGTCTTATCATGCGAGCGGAGTCAAGGTGGCTCAAGAAGCTACGTGGGTAGGTCTTGGTTGGAATCTTTTGGCAGGAGGGTGCGTCAACCTTAATGCTGTGGGCAAGGTAGACGCGACCTCTGGTACATTTGCTACTTGGGCTGAATGGGAGAAAATAAAATATCACTGGAAAGTACAGAGTGCTGATACGTTGAACTACCGTTCGGGGACCGAGGAACTGATGAATTTGTGGGGAAATTTAATGTTCGACCCCAATACGAGTAATACGACCAATGGAATTATTAATGAAGGCCTTATAGGGCAAGGTGAAAGAGATATATTTGAAGTTGCATTGCCCGGAGGAAGATCATTCAAATACTTCTTGCACCCCAAAAGTCAGACTCCTGTCATTATCGGTTCTAGGATGAATTGCAAAGTGTGGCATAGTGCTGAAAAAGTGATCATTACAGATGAAGCAGGCACATCTTATGCCTTCAGGCCTTATGCATTTGTAACTTCCAATGCTCCCTTGACTTATATGCTGACAAGTATGACGGATGTGACGGGACATACTATCACTCTAACCTATGTTACCGCCAGTTGCTATTCGGTGCCTGTTATGTCGGAGTATTATACCGTAGGTACTCCTCCGGACAATGACTATATAAAACGGAACTTTACTGCCGGCATTTCACAGACTTGCTATTTAAGCAAGATAGAAACCGATACGGAAGAAGTGATTTTCGAGATGGGAAGTCGTGAAGACCGCTATCCGGGAACTACCGGAAAACTGACAAACATGAAAATAAAGAGTAAGTTGGACGGGAAGGATGTGTATTCTTACCAGTTCAATTATGATTACTTCATTTGTCCCGAACAATCAGTCGGCGGTAATTACTTGTCATCGGACGATTATGGGTCGTCGTCTACCATACCCACCAGCGTACTTCGTAAACGTCTGAAACTGCTTTCTGTACTTCGAAAAAATGGCACTTCGCAGGGTGAAAAGCATACATTCACTTATAATGAAGCTGTGAACTTGCCTTATAAGACTTCTTTTGCCATAGACTATTGGGGATATTACAATGGACAGCAGAATACTTCCACGCTTACAAACCGTGTTCATACATTGATTCCCTCCCTGGAAGGTTTGACGAATGTTCCTTTATCCGGTTCTACCGCTGTCAGAAATTGTAGCCGGGAGTATATTACGGCCAATATGCTGAAGAAAATCACATATCCTACGGGCGGCAGTGTGGAGTTTGAGTTTGAACCTCACACTTTTGTAGGAGACAATCGTTTCATTTCTGCAGAGGATTTGAATAAGTATGACGCACAAGTCAAAGGTGTCAATACTGTCAACAACAACGACCTGATAGTGACGCCTTCCGCTACTTTCACTCTGCCCACCACGCAGGTAGTGACGGTGGATGCTCAAGTCAATTTTCCCGATTATGAAGTCAATCAAGTCATCGGCTCCGGAACCACTTTGCGGAAACTCGGTGCCGGAGGAAGTGTCATTAAATCGTACAAAGTGACTTCACAAAATACCAGTGGGCATGTGTATCATGTCAACGAGTCGTTCACATTGGAAGCGGGAGATTATGTCCTGACAAGTACATTGAGTTCTGCAGTTACCAATCAAGGTTATTCTACCCGCAATGCCAGTTCTGCTACTTTGACCTATAGAGGCGGTGGAACTGCAGTAAACAAAGACACATTGCAGAAAGTTGGCGGAGGAGTGAGAATCAAGACCATTACTAAAAAGAATAATACAGGTGAAGTGTTGGAACGTACCGGTTACTTGTATGAAAGCGAGAATCACAAGACCTCTGGCATTCTGATGTTCTCAGTCAAGTTCTATGATGATTTTAATGTCCGGCGCGGAAGCTATACCACAACTCCTGAAGGAGTGATACGCCCTTCTACCAGTTACCACACTTTCCGCCGTTTTTATGCTCAGGCGCAAACTCCACCAGCTTCTGCGCCCAATGCCAATCCTGTAGGTTACAGCCGTGTCGTCAAGCAGCGCGATTTTCTGGATGCGGGGAGAGAGGAACTCGTATTCAGTAACATAGCCGGCCAGGATTATGATGCTACCTTGGCTTATATGCCTGCCAACTATAATGGGCGACTACTGAAAAAGAGTATCTATGATGCCGGTAATATCTTGGTATGGGAAGACACCTATGAATATGAGATTGCAAACAAGTGGCAAGAATTGACCAACATCCGTGTAAGGGACAACTATGTGGGTCCGGTTAATTGCTATTCCGGCAGTATCACCTATAATGAAAACATCGGAGGACAGACGGTGAGCTTTAGAAATCCATTGGCTTATCACGGACGTTTTGAGATAACTTTATATCCGCATCTTACCTATGATATACGGTTAAAACGGGAAGTTTCGACGGAATATGCCCATGGTGTACCGGTGACGCAGGAAAAACTGTATACCTACAACAGTCGTAACCAGATAGCTACTTGCCGCACAAGTACCAGCCGTTCGGGCTATGTAATGGAAAGCTATGCTTATGCAGCGGATGTTTCTTCCTACAAAGATGAATTCAAGGCTAATAACGTGCTTGATGCTGTACAGAACTACCAACGAACATCGGGAGGAGCGACGCTGTATCTGAATAATACGTATGGGGACGTCTTTTCTAAATTCACCTTGCAGTCCAGTGAAGAATATAGTAGTTTGTATCCTGAGAAAAGAACTGTTTCTTATAGGTATGATAGTAAATGGAATCCGGTGGAAGTTACTACTCCCGACAACATGTCTGTGGTCTATTTGTGGGGCTATAAATATTCTTTGCCGATTGCCCGTCTCAAAGGTATCACTTATGCGGAAGTAGTGTCTCGGCTCGGAACAACAGGTTTGGATGCTTTGTGTTCTGCCGGTTCACCCAATACGACGGCCCTCTATGCACTGAAAACGTCCTTCCCGGAATGCGAGGTCACAACCTGGCTTCACAATCCTTCTTATGGGCTGAAGGAGATAAGAAAAGCAACTGGTTTTAAGGATTTCTATCTCTATAATGCTTTGGGTGGTTTATCTGATGTGCAGGATCATAACCAAAATCCTATTGCCTCGTACTTCTATCAGTGGTCTCCTGACGGCACTTCGCAGAATTACGTTCGCACTCATGCTATGACTGCAGCAGCAGGTAGCAAGTATATGGCAAGTTATGATTATTATGACGGCTTGGGGCGTCTCTTCCAGAAGGTACAAAAGGGAATTACTCCTGCCGGAAGTAATTTGATATCGTTACAAGAATATGATGGCGCAGGACGTCGTTCGGAGAGTTGGCTCCCAATTGTTTCCTCCTCTGTTTATATGTCTCCTTCGGCTATCAAAAGTGCGGCTCCGGGCAACTATTCAAGTGATTCCCGTCCCTACAGCAAGCCTGTTTACAGTGTTTCCCCATTAGACCGCATTCTGAAGCGATACTCTCCGGGAGCGGCATGGGCATCAAAACCTGTAACTATGGATTATCTGGCTAATTCTTCCGATGTGAATTGCATTAACTATTCGGTAAGTTCGTCTGGGGCACTTGTCAACAACGGTACTTATGCAGCCGGACAGTTGCGCGTGGTGAAACGTATTGACGAAGACCAACATGTTTCTTATACTTTCACAGACAAACAAGGCCATATATTGCTGGAACGCCAGATGCAGGGTAGCGAGCAGCATGATACTTATTATGTGTATAACGATTTGGATAACCTTTGCTTCGTATTACAACCGATGTATCAGAGTGTGTCAAACCTGGATCAATATGCTTTCCAGTACAAATATGACAACCGTAACCGTTGTAATTGGAAAAAGCTTCCAGGTGCTTCTGCCGTGAGCTATGTGTACGATGAGGCAGACAATATGATCTTTTCCCAGGATGGCAAGCAGTATGCCTCTAAGCAGTGGAGTTTCTATCTGTATGATAAGTTCCATCGTCTGGCAGTGCAGGGCGTTTGTTCCAATACGAATACGGCTGCAGTTTCGAATGTTATTGTATCATGTACACGGGTGAATAGCAACAGCGGTTTGGGTAACAGTGGATATACATCAAGCTTTGCCTTGGTGTCGCCCGAAGTCCATAGAGTAAACTATTATGACGACTATGCCTTCCGTAGTCTGACCGGTTTCGATAATGCCGGCTTTCCTGCGGCAACAATCGATGCCAAAGGATATGTCACCGGTAGTGTGATCACTGTTCTTGGCAGCAGTACAAAACTTTATTCGGCTAATTATTATGACTTTGAGGGACGCATCACAAAAACGGTTCAAGGCAATTTGCTGGAGGGTTATGATACGACGAACACTGTTTATACTTTTACCGGCAAACCGAAGACTGTGACCCATACACATAGTGCCAGCGGCAAGAGTACGCGCACGGAAGTATATACCTATACCTACGACCATGCGGACAGAATAAGTAAAGTGCAGCATAGTCTTGGTAGCACTTCAATCACTCTGTACGATGCGACTTATGACAACTTCGGTCGTTTGCTGACCAAGCAGTATCACGGAACGAGCACCAACAAACTGACGTACGCTTACAACCTGCGCAGCTGGCTGACTGGAATCAGTGGTACACGCTTCACACAGAACCTGTACTACAACACGGGTGTGGGTACTGCGAAGTACAACGGCAGCATCAGCAGCATGACCTGGAAGTCCGGGAATGAAAGCACCGTCCGCGGTTACAAGTTCACCTACGACGGACTGGACCGCATGCTGAATGCCACCTACGGCGAGACAGCAGGTATCAGCACGAACGCGAACCGTTTCAGTGAGAACGTGACGGGGTATGACAAGAACGGTAACATCAAGGGATTGCAGCGTTACGGGCAACTCTCTTCAGCCGCCTACGGCATGATAGACAACCTGACTCTCACCTTGAACGGCAATCAGTTGAACCGCGTGGATGATGCGGTAGCGGCTTCCACCTACAATGGCGGCTTCGAGTTCAAAAACGGTGCCAATGCTGCCGATGAGTACTCTTATGATGCCAACGGCAATTTAACTAAAGATTTAAACAAAGGTATTAGCGGCATTACATATAATTTCTTAAATTTGCCGAATGCAGTAACGTTCAGTGACGGAAGTACCATCACCTATACTTATGGAGCCGACGGCACAAAGCTGAGAACAGTCCATAAGATAGGCAGTACAACCACAACGACTGACTATTGCGGCAATGTGATCTATGAAAACGGAGTCCAGAAGCTGCTTCTTACCGAAGAGGGTTATATTACTTTGAGCGACAGCAAGTATCACTACTACTTGAAAGACCATCAGGGGAATAACCGGGTAGTCATCAGCCAGAGCGGCACGGTAGAAGAGACGAGCCATTACTATCCTTTCGGCGGTACATTTGCAAGTGCAGGTAATGTTCAGCCTTACAAGTACAACGGCAAGGAGTATGACTCGAAGAAAGGGCTGAACTGGTATGACTACGGGGCACGGCATTATGATGCGGCGTTGGGGAGGTTTGAGACGGTGGACCCTTCTGCTGAAAACTACTTCAAAACAAGTCTCTATGCTTATTGTGGTAACAGCCCTATCAGCAGAATAGACCCAACAGGAGCTGACTGGTATGAAGATAAACAAGGGAATTTACGTTGGCAGGAAGGCAGTGAAGCCTTAAAAGGCTATACTAATATCGGTTCATCTGCCTCTATTGCGTTAGGTAATGACAACTATCTGAACTTCTATCAGAATGGAGGTATCTTAGCCAATCAGGCTGTTAATGCTTTTGACTTGATAGCTTCCAGCGGTAAACTTCAGAATCAGTTCTTAGGTAAAACCAGTCCTTTATCTGAAGACTCTAAGTCTGCCCTTTTCAATTCTCTGAACAGTCGTTCTATAGATGCTATTGCGCGACCTATAGGCGAAGCTGCCTTTGGCTTTGGTGCCGGAGAGTTTGGCGGTATGTTGTTGGGGAAGGCAATAGGATGGGCTGTAGGAAAGGTGGCAGGAAGAGGTACTCAAAATGCAATACAATCAACTGCTCACGGAGTGCAACGGATTGCTGGAACAACGGCAACGAGAGGAGGGGTACTTTCTGTGAATGAAGTAAGAGTAACAAAGTCTGTAGGAAAGGCTTTTACTCAGGCTGATGGAGCTACAGTTTATCTTCATGAAATTACTCCCGGTAGATTTAATGCTGTTGTAGAAGGGAGGAAAGGTATAATAACAACAATGGGAAATTGGTCTCAAAAATCTATTAATAGAATAGCGAAAAATTATGGATGGAATATTAAATAAAGAAATGGTTGTTTGCTGTTTCTGCGGGAAGAGTTTACCCTTAGAAGCGGCTGTAGTTTTGAAAGTTTGGGCAAATGAGAAGAGTGAGGAGTATCAAGTATTATATTCCCATAAATCTCATTTTGTTAGAGCATTAGATAAATCAGTAATACTACATCCAGATTTATTAGAGCCTGATGCTTTAGGTTAATTCGTCGTAACGAACTACTGTCTTCCTCTGATATAGGTTGATTAAAAACCAATCTATCTAATTACTATCCTAACATCAGATATTCCATATCTTGTATGTTAGGATAGTTTTTGTTATTCTATCAGCGAGACGTAGGATACCTATTGTGTGTATGACGACCACCGTAATCTCTGCACTTGGAAGAAGCTTCCGGATGCGCAGCTCGCGGAGTATGTGTATGACAACGGTGGACGGCTGACGCAACAGGGGGAGTGCACGAACAAGACGGTTTCTTCCGATCAGGTGGTGCATGTGCAGAACTGGGCGGTACGGGTTTCCCGACGAGCCAGTTCACGAACGACACTTCGGGCTACAGTAAAGGCTCCCTGACAGGAAGCGCGGTGACTGTATCCGGCAGCAGTACTAAAATTTACAAAGGCTATTACTATGACGTCAAGGGGCGTGTAACTAAAGTCGTACAGAACAATCTTTTGGGCGGTTATGACGTGACTAATACGGTCTATACCTTTACGGGACAGCCCGCCACGGTGACGCATAGCCATACCGCAAGCGGCAAGTCCACACGTACGGAAGTCTATACCTATAGCTATGACCATGCAGACCGTGTAAGCAAGGTGGAGCATACTTTGGGAGGAACCAAAATAACTCTGGCAGACTATACGTACGATAGTTTCGGCCGTCTGAGTACCAAGTCCCTGCACGGCTCTGCGGCGAACAAGCTGACGTATGCCTATAACCTCCGCAGCTGGCTGACGGGCATCACAAGTACGCGCTTCACCCAGAACCTGTACTACAATACGGGTGTGGGTACCGCCCGCTACAACGGTAACATCAGCAGCATGACCTGGAAGTCCGGGAATGAAAGCACCGTCCGCGGCTACAAGTTCACCTACGACGGACTGGACCGGATGCTGAATGCCACCTATGGCGAAACAGCAGGTATCAGCACGAACGCGAACCGTTTCAGTGAGAACGTGACGGGCTACGACAAAAACGGTAACATCAAGGGATTGCAGCGTTACGGGCAACTCTCTTCAACCGCCTACGGCATGATAGACAACCTGACTCTCACCTTGAACGGCAATCAGTTGAACCGCGTGGATGATGCGGTAGCGGCTTCCACCTACAATGGCGGCTTCGAGTTCAAAAACGGTGCCAATGCCGCCGATGAGTACTCTTATGATGCCAACGGCAATTTAACTAAAGATTTAAACAAAGGTATTAGCGGCATTACATATAATTTCTTAAATTTGCCGAATGCAGTAACGTTCAGTGACGGAAGTACCATCACCTATACTTATGGAGCCGACGGCACAAAGCTGAGAACAGTCCATAAGATAGGCAGTACAACCACAACGACTGACTATTGCGGCAATGTGATCTATGAAAACGGAGTCCAGAAGCTGCTTCTTACCGAAGAGGGTTATATTACTTTGAGCGACAGCAAGTATCACTACTACTTGAAAGACCATCAGGGGAATAACCGGGTAGTCATCAGCCAGAGCGGCACGGTAGAAGAGACGAGCCATTACTATCCTTTCGGCGGGGTATTTGCAAGTGCAGGCAATGTTCAGCCTTACAAGTACAACGGTAAGGAGCTTGATACGAAGAAGGGTTTGAATTGGTATGATTATGGGGCGAGGCATTATGATGCGGTGTTGGGAAGGTTTATAACGGTTGATGCTTTATATGACAAACATTTTAAAGTATCTCCTTATGTCTATTGTGGAAATGAGCCTGTCGGTCGCATTGATCCGGATGGAAATGATTGGCGCGTGCAAACCCATTATAATCGTGAAACGGATAAGATAGAATATAAAATTACGGTAAGAGCGGCTTTGATAAATAATTCTAATAATAAGGAGCTTGATATAAAGACTTTGGCTGGACAAATAGTAGAGCAAGTGAATGCCGCATATACGATTTCAGGTGATGACTTTGTTTCGACTATGGATATGCAATTGAGAACTGTCAACTCGGTGGATGATATAAAGGACACTGAACACGTTTTGCAGATTGTTGATCAAGATATGTTGACAAAAACGGATAAAAGTGTAGTTATGGCTGAGACTTATAAAAATAGTCTGGATGTGAAAATAGGAACGAAAGCGGTTTCTAATATGTTGAACAATGATGATAACCGGACTTTTGCTCACGAACTTGGTCATTCAGGAGGATTGGGGCATACAATGAATGTGGAAAACTTGATGACACAGAAAAAAGTTATTCAAGATTTTGATGGAGATTATCTTAAAGCAACTCAGTTAAACCGTTCTCAGATACAAACAGTCCGAGATAATTATATCCATAACAAGTTGAATAGGCATATTCCTAACTGGAGGCAAAAACTTAAAAGAAGGCAGTAATATGAAGACACGTATATTTATTTTTATAATCATACTTGCCATGCTGGTGGCGTGCATTGGTCATTTGGACTCAGAGAATGATTTCATGATTCGAGTAGGTACTGGTTTTAAGGAGCGTACCGGTAAAGATTATATCCAATGTTGGGTGAATGACAGCCTTGTTTTTAATGGACTGTATGTGAACAAGACGGATGACCAAATATTGGACTACCATGAAGATTGGCTTGGAATGGAAATCACCCGTTTCGATAAAAGCGGATATGATAGTTTAAAAATAAAGATACGTGTCACATCTCTGGATACGGTATTATATTGTGGAAAAAGGGTCATAGATAGTACGTTCCGATACCGGATTGATAATATTCCCAATATTGTAATTTCATGTAGCTCCAACGGTGGTATTTTGTTGTGGGATACTTTACGTACACCTGATTATTTTTGGCTCGAATATTGATATATTAAGAATCTCTGATTCTATAATCTAAACAATTCCCTGCTTATGTTGGATGTAAGCAGGGAATTTCATATAGGAGCATGCTGACTTGGAGCGGTACGCTTTCCGTTACCGGTACGACGTGACATCCACGGCCTATACCTTTACGGACAAGCCGCTGACGGTGACGCATACGCACACGGCAAGCGGGAAGGACAGCCGGACGGAAGCATACACTTACAGCTATGACCATGCGGACAGGCTCTTGAAGGTGGAGCATACATTGGGAGGGGCGAAGGTGACGCTTGCTGCCTATGCTTATGATAACCTTGGTCGTCTGCAATCGAAGTCGCTGCACGGCTCCGACGCGGACAGGCAGGCTTACGCCTATAATGTACGCGGCTGGCTGACGGGTGTCAGCGGAACGAAGTTCACGCAGAATCTGTATTATAACACCGGCAACGGACCTGCCAAGTATAACGGCAGCATCAGCAGCATGACGTGGAAGGCAGGAACGGCAAGCACCGTCCGCGGCTACAAGTCCACTTATGACGGACTGGACCGTCTGCTGAATGCTACTTATGGCGAGACAGCAGGCATCAGCACGAACGCCAACCGCTTTTCGGAGAACGTTACGGGGTATGACAAGAACGGCAATATCAAGGGATTGCAGCGTTATGGCCAGACTGGTGCCAGTGCCTACGGCCTGCTTGATAATCTGACTTTCACCCTGAACGGCAATCAGTTGAGCCGTGTGGAGGATGCCGTGAGTACCGCGGCATACGGTACAAACACTGCCTTTGTGAACGGTGCAAGCGCTGCAGGGGAGTATGCCTACGATGTCAATGGTAATTTAACGAAAGATTTGAATAAGGGAATTACCGATATTCAATATAATGTATTAAATTTGCCGAGTACGGTATCGTTCAGTGATGGTAGCACGATTACCTATACTTATGGTGCTGACGGCACGAAACTGAGAACAGTCCATAAGATAGGTAGTACAACCACAACGACTGACTATTGCGGTAATGTGATCTATGAAAACGGTACTCAGAAGTTGTTACTCACAGAAGAGGGTTACATCAACCTGACCGGTACCCAGCAGTATCATTACTACTTGAAAGATCATCAGGGTAACAACCGTGTAGTGATCAACCAGTCTGGTACTGTGGAGGAAACGAACCATTACTACCCTTTCGGTGGTGTGTTTGGCACTACAGGCAATACCCAGCCTTACAAGTATAACGGTAAGGAGTTTGACACGAAGAAGGGTTTGAATTGGTATGATTATGGGGCGAGACATTATGATGCTGCGTTGGGACGGTTTACGACGAATGACCCGTTGGCAGAGAAATATTATTCGATGAGTCCGTATACTTATTGTGCCGATAATCCGGTAAAGTTCATAGACCCAAATGGTATGGAATATGCTCCTGGTGATCTGTTTAAGACTAAAAGAGCAGCAGCTAAAGATTGGGGTATGTATTATAATGGTGCATCTATTATACGTAAACGTGAAATGGGCTCTTCTATTTATGAAGTTAAGCAAAAGGGAAAGCTAAAGGGATATTCTTATAGTGCAGCCAATGAAGGAGAGCACAGCGTATCTATAAGCTTACCTCCTAACGGTGAGAGATTTGTAGGATCGATTCATTCGCATGGAGACGCGGACGCAGAGCA